>JANXXJ010000165.1 GCA_025350665.1 Gemmatimonadota bacterium
TTCGCCGCCCGCGCCACCAGAGCGGGCGACCACGTGGAGCTGATCGTCGTTCCGGGGGCCGGCCACTTCGAAGTCGTGTCGCCCGGAACTCCGGCCGGAGCCCGGGTGGTCGCAACCGTGGCGAGCCTCGTTCACTAGCGATCCACCCCAACCCGACAAAGAACCGGCGGAGCCGGCCTCACCCACTACTTGTTCAGCAGCATCTCCGCCCGGACGTACAAATACCGCCCGTTGAAGCCGAACGGCGAGGCACCCGGATAGATGAACGTCCCGTTGTTGGTGTTGGCCTCGACCTTCACCTGGTCCGGATAAACGTCGAAGATATTCCGGGCCCCGACCGAGAAATTGATCTGGCTGAAGTTGTAACCCACTTCGGCGTCGAACAGCGTCTTGGCGCCGAAGGTCTCGAGCCCATCGAGGCTGCCGTCGATGAAGTTGCCGTAGTGCGAACTGCGCACCAATGAATGGAATCGGCCCTGGGAGTAGTTGGCCGTGAAGTTGATCCGCCGGTCCGGCCGGTTCCGCTCGATCGCGTTGATGGTCACGATATCGAGCGCGCTGGTGTAGATCGTCCCCGTATTCTTGAGGATGTCCGGCAGCGGCGAGATCCGGGTGATTTTGTTCTTGGTGTAGTTGAAAGAACCGAACAGATCCAGGACGCCTGCGCCCAGCGTCGTCCGGTAGCTCGCCGTGACGTCGATGCCGTCGGTCTTGGTATCGAGCGCGTTGGTCGGGAACTGGACCCCGGCGATCTGGGTGAGTCCCGAGTCCGCCAGGATCTGCGCGACCACCGGGTCCGAGGTGCCGTCGAAGGTCGCGCCCAGGAGAATCCGGTCATTGATCTTGATGTGATACAGATCGACCGTCATCGTGAACTTAGAGGTCGGGCTCCAGGCGAAGCCGGTACTGAGGTTGAAGGAGGTCTCCTCCTTGAGCGGCCTGGCCCCGAAAATCCTCGACGCCCGGTTGGTCACCGGAAAGTTGCCGATCTCCACCAGCACGCCGTTCTGAATCGCCGTCGTGGTATGACTGTACCAGCTCTGCGACAGCCCGGGCGCCCGGAAGCCGGTGCTCGCCGCGCCCCGGATCACGAACTCCTTGGACGGCTGGTACCGAATCGCCGCCTTGCCGGTCACCCGCTTGCCGAAGTCACTGTAGCTCTCGAACCGGCCCGCCACGTTCATCAGTACCTTGGAACTCAGTTCGGTTTCGAGATCGACATAGCCGCCGACGTTGGACCGGTTGTTGGAGCTCGCGTCGGTGGGGGCGAAGCCCTGGAACACCGACGAGCCGGCCTGGGCGATGTCGTCGCCCTGCTGGGTCAGGTGATAGCCGTTGATCCACGAGGCCTTCTCGCCGGCCACCACATCGTACGTCTCCCGCCGGTAGGCCGCGCCGAACGCCACGTTGACCGGCCGGCGGAGGCCCATCTCAACCGGACGCGAGGCATTGAAGGTCAGGTTGAACTCGCCGCGGCGAAGCTTGCCGGCATCGAACTTGGTCTGGTTGGGGATGCCCGGATCGTCCGCCGTGCCCAGGATGCCATCCTTGCCCGGCGCCGTCGCGTCCGTGAGGCTCGGCCCCAGCGACGAGTTCAGGGTGTGCTCGAGCTTGAACGCGAAACTGTTGAATCCGTAGTTGGCCCCGAAATCCATCCCCCAGCCGCCCGCCGTCGTCCGGATGCCACCCGCCGCCGAGTAGTCGACCACGGACGGCCGGAACTGCGGCAGGAAGCCGAGCGGATAGATCTGGGGCCAGTTGCGCGAATTCTGCGGTTTCCGGAAGAAACCGTTACCGGTGCCGTCGCGGTCCGAGTAGCCGCCGAAGGCGTAGAACTCCGTGGTGCCCTTCCTATCGAGCGGAAGCCGCAGGTTGGCGAACGTCTGGATGTCGCGCTCGAGGCCGTCACCCCAATGGACGTTCGGTTGAGCGACCCCATTCCGCTTCTGAAGTACTTGGCAGTTCGCCACCAGATCAGCCACGCCGTTCAGGTCGGGGAAACTCCCGTCCGGGCAGGCCCGGTTGGTCGGACTCCGCTTGAGCACCTGGCCGAACAGCGACAGCGATCCGCGCCCCAGCTTGAGGCCCACGCCGCTGTTCACATCCACCGACGCGCCGTCATCCGGACCCTTCCCCGTCACATACTGGCCGTAGTTGGTCGTCAGGAAGGGCGAGAACTGCCCCTCCTTGAGGACCAGGTTGACCACGCCGGCGATCGCGTCGGACCCGTACTGGGTCGAGGCACCGTCCCGGAGAACCTCGATCCGCTCCACCGCGCTCGATGGGAAGGCGTTCAAGTCAACACCGCTCGAGCCCGGCGCAGAGCCGTTCGAGAAGACGTTGAGCAGCGCCGTCTGGTGCCGCCGCTGGCCGTTGATCAGCACCAGGCTGTGGTCAGGAGACAATCCCCGGAGCGTGAACGGCCGCACGATTTCGGTCGCGTCGGTCACCGGCTGCTTCGGAAAGTTGGCCGACGGCGACAGCTGGGCCAGAATCTGGCTTGTTTCCGTCGTACCGAGTTTCTTGATCTCCTCGGCGGTGAAGATGTCGACCGGAACCGCCAGCTCCTCAGCCGCGGTGTGCCGGGCTCGCGAGCCGGTGACCACCTGGAGCGGCGCCAGCTCTACGGCGGACCGGCCCAGTGTGAAGTCGACTTCCACGGAGAGCCCGGCCGTCACCTTGACCAGCTTCGTCGTCGGCAGGTAGCCGATGCCACGGGCCCGGATGGTCTGGGTCCCGGCGGGGACCCCGCTGAGCGTATAGCGGCCGCGGGCGTCGGAGATGGTTCGAAGCGTGGACTGCTCCACGCCGACCACGGCACCGATGATCGCGCTCCCCGTGCTGTCGGAGATGCGCCCCCGGACAATGCCGGATTGCGCCGATGCGACTGACGTCACGGCCGTCAGAATTGCCGATACGAACACGAATTTGCCGGACATGGGCTGCCAGGACATTACGCCTCCAGGGGCTGGAATAGTTGCCCGAAGAAAACCGCCCAATCCTTGCCAAGGCAAGCCTCCCCGGAGGCCGTTCATCGCGCCTCCGCCGCCTTGAATTCTGCGCTGGCCTCCGCCACCTCGGCCCGAAGCTCCGCGAGCCGTTCCGTCACATCCCGTCCCATCCGCTGATCGGCGATCAGCGTCATAGAGTACAGGAACATCGTCTGCTCGGCCAGGCGCGGCGTGGGGTATCGCCCGCCTTCGGCCGTGAGCCGCCTGGCAAGGGCGGCGAGACGCTCGTTGTCCGACTGCTTCCGCGCCTCCGCCACCCTGGTCACCAGATCGGCGACCTCCTCCGCCAGGCCCCGCGTCGCGATCGCCAGCGTATACTGCTGGGTGAGATCGGCCGCGGTCACGCCCGACGCCGCGAGCCGCGGATCGGGAAGGATCCGGAACGGCTGGGTGATCACCGACCCGCCGGCCGTTAGGCGGACCCGATAGGCGGCCGGCACTACCCAGGGGCCTGAACCGCCCCGGCCCCGGCCGTTCTGGCGAGGCCCCGCCACGGAAAAGCCCCACCGGAACCGGTGGTGCCCCGCCGTCTTCGGGATTCTCGCCGTACCATAGCGCTCGATCTCCGGCCGCCGCATTCCCTGCCCCGCGCGGACCGACTCGTTCTGGTCCTCGCTCGAGAACCGTCGAATCACCTTGTCCCTGGCGTCCAGCACTTCGAGAACGACCTCGCCCAGCGGAGCGCTCGGCAGGAAATAGTCGAAGTACATCCCGGGCGTCGGATACTCGGCACCGCCGGGTTCATGACTGGCCACGGCATACCGAAGCCGGACCGCGTCCCTCGGCCGCACCAGATACGCCGGCGCACCCGGCACCGCATCGGCCGCCTGCCGGACCGGCGACAGATCATCGAGGCTCCAGAATGACCGGCCCATGGTCGAAAGCACGAGGTCGTCCCGATGAATCAGGATGTCGGTGACCGGTGTCACCGGCAGATTGAGCTGGAAGGGCCGCCAGGTGCCGCCATCGTCGGTCGAGAGAAAGAGCCCGAACTCCGTGCCGGCATAGAGCAGGCCCTGGCGCACCGGATCTTCGCGAACGACGCGGGTGGGATCGTCGGCCGGAATCCCGTTGGCGCCGGTCGTGAGTCGGGTCCAGCTCTTCCCATAGTCCACGGTCCGGTAGATGTAGGGCCGCCAATCGCCGAGGAGGTAGCGATAGACCGCGATGTAGGCCTTGCCCTTGCGGTGCGGCGACCACTCGACGTTCTGCACCCGGCCGCCCGGCGGCAAATCCACCGGTGTGACGTCGGTCCAGGTGGCGCCCCCGTTGCGGGTGACGTGAACCGGCCCATCGTTCGCCCCGACCAGAATCGCGCCTGCCTCGAGCGGTGACTCCTGGACCGCGTAAATCGTGCTGTAGTACTCCTCGCCGGTGATGTCACGGGTCAGGGGTCCGCCGGAGAGCACCTGCGTTTCCGGCCGGTGCGCCGTCAGGTCCGGCGAGATCCGGTCCCAGGTCTTGCCCTCGTCGCGGGTCCGGTAGAGGTACTGCGAGGCGTGATAGACGGCGTGCGGCGCGTGCGGAGATACGTGAATCGGAGACACCCGCTGAAACCGGTCCCGCATCTCCTTGGGGTCGTGGCCATAGAGATCGCGCGCGCCGACCCAGTACACCTGCTCCTGGCCGGTCTTCTGGTCGTACCGTCCGAACTGGCCCTTGCAGTTGGAATAGACGATCGACGGATCGCCGGGTTTGGGCACCGCGGGCCCGGTCTCGCACCCCCCGATCTGTTTCCACATTGCCGCCGGGTGATCCACGCTCCAGGAATAGATCGGCAGCGACGGCACCGCGATGGTGCTGTTGTCCTGCTGGCCGGCGTAGACGAAATATGGCGTGGCATCGTCCGCCGCGATCTGATAAAGCTCGGCCGTCGGCTGATTGAGCTGCGTGGACCAGGTCATCCCGTCGTCCTGCGTCACGTTCGCCCCGCCGTCGTTCGACTGGATCCAGATCTTCGGGTTTTTCGGATTGATCCAGAGATCGTGATTGTCCCCATGGGGAACCGACTTGAAGTCCCACTTGGCGCCGCCGTTGGTCGAGACGAAGAACCCGGTGGCGCTCACGAACACCCGGTCCGCGTTGGTCGGGTCCGCGTCGATGTTGCAGTAGTAGAACGGGCGGTCGAGCAGGCTGGCCTGGGTGCTCATCAGTCTCCAGGTCGCCCCGCGGTCGTCGCTCCGATAGACGCCGCCCTCACCCAGCGGTGCCTCGATCAGAGCGTAGACCCGGTTCGGATCCGCCGCGGACACCGCCAGGTCTGCCTTGCCGAAAAGACCGGCGGGCAACCCGCCGCCCAGCTTGACCCAGGTATCGCCCCCGTCGACCGACTTGTAGATCCCGCCCTCACGCGCCCCGCTGATGATGGTCCACGGCTTTCGCTCGCCGCGCCACATCGTGGCGTAGATCTCCCGCGGATTGTCCGGAGCAAATTCGAGATCGGCGGCGCCGGTCGAGTCGGACACGAACAGAACCTTCGTCCAGCTCCGGCCCCCGTCCGTGGTGCGATAGACCCCCCGATCGGGATTCGGCCCGAATGCCTGGCCGATCGCCGCCACGTAGACGATGCGAGGGTCACTCGGATGGACGATCACCGCGCCGATCTGCCCGACGGCCACCAGTCCGATCGACTGCCAGGTTCGCCCCGCGTCAACCGACTTGTAGACCCCCTTGCCCGTGATGACGTTGCTCCGGATGCCGTCGGACCCCGTCCCGACGTACACCACGTTGGGATCGGAGTCCGCCACGTCGATCGCCCCGATGGAGGGCGTCGCGAAGAAGCCGTCCGAGACGTTCTGCCAGGAGATTCCGGCGTCCGCGGTCTTCCAGACTCCGCCTCCGGTCGCACCCATGTAGAAGGTGAGTGGCTGCTCGGCGATGCCCGCCACGGCGGTCACCCGGCCCCCACGGCTGGGTCCCAGCAGGCGGAACCTGAGATCGGTCAGGGCCGATGGCGAAACGCCGGTAGAACTCTGAGCCTGCGCCGCCCGCCCCGCTCCGATCGCCAGCACCGCCAGCAGGACTGCCGGGTTCAGCTGTTGCATCTCGTTTCTCCACAAGGACTTGGACAACCGGATTGGCTACCGCCACGAACCCGGGGCCGATCATGAGATGGGCACGGAGTCTGCACGACAGCCCCCCATGACAACCAATTCGATCGTGGCCCGATTTCGCGACGGCAGGACGCTCAAGGGCACGACGCTCAACGTCGACCTCGCCAAGCCGAAGTTCCACCTCCGGATCGACGGCACGGTCGAGGAAATCAAGCTGAACGATCTCAAGGCGCTGTTCTTCGTCAAGGATTTCGCCGGCAATGCCGCCCACACTGAGGCGGTCGAACCGACGCCGGGAGATCCGCGCCTCGTTGGCGCCAGGAAGATCGCGGTCCGGTTCGAAGATGGTGAGACCATCGTCGGGATGTCGAACCGGTTTCCGCCCCTCGGCACCTACTTCTTCATGCTCCCGATCGACCCGAAGAGCAACAACATCCGCATCCTGGTCAACCGAAGCGCCACGACCGGCATCGTCGACGCGTCCCTGCTCAGCATCCGCTGACGGCCTAACGTCCGAGCTGTTTCTCCCGCGCGGCCCGGAATTCGTTCCCAGCCCGCCACATCGGAAAGACCTTCGCCTCCGCCACCCAGTACCCCACCGTGAGCAGCAACTTCAGGTCATCGATCGCCCCGTCGAGGTTCCAGCTGGTCTTCACCTCGTCCGACGGCTTGTGGTAGTCCTCGGCGACATACCGTTCCTCGAGCTTCATCCCGTAGTCGGCCGGCTGGCCGAGGTATTCGATGCCTGCCTCCATGTAGAGCGCCGGGACGCCCTGCTTGGCGAAGTTGAAGTGGTCGGAGCGGTAGTAATAGCCCTTCTCCGGAAACGGATCCGGTCTGAGGGTCCGGTTCTGCCCCTGGGCCGCATCGTGGAGATAGTCGTCCATCTCCGACGCGCCCAGGCCGATCACCGTGACGTCCCTGGTCCGCCCGCCGGTGTTGAGGCCGTCAATGTTGATGTCCGCCAGCGTCTTCGCCAGGGGATAAAGCGGCGTCACTGCGTAGTACTGCGAGCCCAGGAGCCCCTGCTCCTCCCCGGTAACCGACACGAACAGAATCGATCGCTTGGGCGCCGGCGTCATCGTCTTGAACCCCCGCGCCAGCGTCAGCAGCGCCGCGGTTCCGCTCGCGTTGTCGACCGCGCCGTTGTAGATCGAGTCGCCGTTGACCTTGGCGCCGATCCCGAAATGATCCCAGTGGGCGGTGTAGATGACGTATTCATCCTTGAGGGCCGGATCGCTGCCGGTGATCTTCGCTACCACGTTCCGGGAATCGACCGTGCGGAGCGTGTTCTTGATGGTCATGGAGGCGGAGAGACCGAGCGGCACCGGCTTGAACTCACGGGTGGCCGCTTCGGACTTGAGCGAATCGAAGTTCCGGCCGGCCATCGCGAACAGGGCCTTGGCCTGATCGAGGCTGATCCATCCCTCGATGGCGGCCCGGGCCATGTTCTTGTCCGGCGTGACGAGATCGAACTGCTCGGCGGTCTTCCCCTGCACCACCACGAAGGGATAGCCCGCGGGGCCGGTTTCGTGCACGATCAGCACAGCGGCCGCCTTGTGGCGCATCCCCTGTTCGTACTTGTAGGTCCACCGGCCGTAATAGGTCATCGCCTTCCCGCCGAACTGGGTCGTGTCGGCAAGCGGCGGATCATTCACCAGCATGACCAGCGTCTTGCCCGCCACGTCGAGGCCCTTGAAATCGTCCCACTTGAACTCGGGGGCCTCGACGCCATACCCCACGAAGACCATCTCGGAATTGGCGATCGACGCCTGATCCGCCACGTGCTTGGTCCAGGCCACGACATCGTCGCGCCATTTGAGGATCCGGGTGGTACTGCCCTTCTTGACCACCAGAGCCGTCTTCGGGTCGGCGGTAATCCCGACCAGCGGCACCTGCTGGATATAGCTCCCGTCCGGGTTGCCGGGCTCAAGGCCGATCGCCTTGAACTGCGCCTCGAGATACCCGACCGTGCGGTCTTCGCCGATGGTCCCCGGCAGCCGGCCCTGGAACGAGTCGGAGGCCAGCATGACGATGTCCCCGAGGAGGGTCTTCTTGTCGAGAGACGCGGAAGCGCCCGCCGGAACCGCCGGCCGTTCACCGCCGCCCGCCGGGCTCCCGCCCCCGCACGCCACCGCCCCGCCGAGGACCAGCCCGATCACGATTCGCCGCATGGAGGATCTCCTTGCCCGGCTTTGCGCCGGTCCTATAATTGACATCGAATGAAAACCACCCTCACGAGCCGGGCCCCGAAGTCGACGCCGCCGTCGAGCTACCAGAGAATCTACGCGGCCACCCGCAAGATTCCTCGGGGGCGGGTGTCGACCTACGGCCGGATTGCGACGCTCGCGGGCCTCGGCGGTCACGCCCGCCAGGTCGGCTACGCCATGCACGCTCTGCCCGCCGGCTCGATGGTACCGTGGCATCGCGTCATCAACGCCCAGGGCGAGATCAGTCTCCGGCGACGCCCGGGCGCCGAGCTCACCCAGCGCATGCTGCTCGAGCGCGAGCGCATCCGCTTCAGTGGCCGCGGACGCGTGGACCTCGCCCGTTACGGCTGGCCCGGAAAGGTCCGCTCATGAACTTCGCCCCGTTCACGGTCCTGACGTTCGACTGCTACGGAACCCTGATCGACTGGGAAGCCGGTATTCTCGCTGGCCTGCGCAGCGTACTTATGCCGCGCCGCATCCATACGCCCGACGACGAACTCCTCGGTCTCTTCGGCGAACTCGAGGCTCCGATTCAATATGGCGCCTTCCGGTCGTATCGGGACGTGCTTGACCTCACGATGGCGGCCCTTGCCGCCCGCCTCGGCTTCGAACCAACCGAAGCCGAGCGGACCGCGATCTCAGCCAGCCTCCCATCGTGGCGGCCGTTTCCGGATACGGTCGCGGCGCTGACCCGCCTCAAATCCCGCTACCGGCTCGGCATCATCTCCAACGTGGACGATGATCTCTTCGCCGGCAGCGCGCGTCAGTTCGGCGTCGATTTCGACTGGGTGGTGACGGCCCAGCAGGTGAGGAGCTACAAACCTTCGACCAACAATTTCGAGCGAGCGCTGGAACGCATCGGCCGGCCCCGGTCCGAGATCCTCCACTGCGCCCAAAGTCTGTTCCATGATGTCGGCCCGGCGCACGAACTCGGCCTGGCGACGGTGTGGGTTGACCGGCGGGCCGGTAAGCACGGCACCGGTGCCACACCAGCCGCCACCGCCTGCCCCGATCTGACGGTCCCGGATCTGGCAACCCTGGCCCGGCTGGCCACCTAGCGGCGGCGCTGCCGAACCTGGGTTCGACCCGGCTGCCGAATTCGGCATCGTCCGATCCAGCATAACCGCTGACACAAATCCGGCCCACGGTCGTACTAGTGCTGGCACCCTGACATCCGGAGACGACCGTGGGCCTCATCTTTAACATTCTGATCGGTTTCGTAGTTGGCGCCATCGCCAAGTGGTTCATGCCTGGCAAGGACAACGGCGGGTTCTTCGTCACCGCCCTCCTCGGCATCGCGGGTTCATGGCTCGGCGCCTTGCTCCTGGGCCATCGGACCGGTATAGGGTCGGTGATCGGCGCGATCCTGGTCCTGGTGATCTACCGGTTCATGAACCACAAGAAGGAAACCTGAACCGGCTGCTGACGTGCCGCGGGTCCGGGCGCCCTCGCATTGGAGGGCGCTCTTTTTTTGGGCTCTTGCGCAAACCCGAACAAACACCGACATTACCAGCACCCCGAACAGATGCCGACAATCATGAGCAAGACCCCGCCGCCTACCGTGGTCAAAGTCTGCCCCGAATGCTCCGGACCGGTCGTTCACGCGGCGGCTTGCGTGTCCTGCCTTCAATGCGGATGGGCCCGGTGCGGCTAGGCGGGGCCGCCCACCAGCTGGGGCTCGGGATCGATACGACTCGATCGCTCCCCACGCTCGATCAACGGCAGAGGGGCACCGAGTTTCTCGGGCTCCCGGCCAATCGGATCCTCAACTCGCCCGAAACAACCGGGATGCCGTTCTGGACCATTAATCCCTACGTCGGGTGTGAGTTCGGATGCTGCTACTGCTATGCTCGCGCCACCCACGAGTGGACTGCCGAACGGCACGGCCGGGCTTCGACCGGGCGCCCGGCCCGGGACCAGTTCGAGCGGGAGATCTACGTCAAACGCAACGCCGGCCATGTGCTCAAGCAGACACTGGAACCGGCCAAGGTCGGGAACCGGAAGATTCTGATCGGCTCGGCCACGGACCCGTACCAGCCGGCCGAGCGCCGGTTTGGCGTCACCCGGTCGATTCTCGAAGGGCTGCTCCAGTTCCGGGGCCTGTCGATCGGGATCATCACCAAATCCCCGTTGGTGGCCCGGGATGCCGATCTGCTCAAAGCGCTCGGCGCGCGGCACCGGCTCACGATCCAGATCTCGCTGATTTCGCTCGACCCGGTACTGATTCGTCGCCTCGAGCCGAAGACACCATTGCCCCACGCCCGGCTCCGGGCCGTAGCCGCCCTGGCCGAGGCCGGCGTGAATGTGGGACTGATCATCGCGCCCATCGTTCCCGGGCTCACGGACGGATGGGGATCGTTAGGCGGCTTGATGGCGGCCGGCAAGGAAGCCGGGGCTCGACACGCGGATGGGTTTGCGCTCAGACTCAAACCGGTGGCGCGCTCCGGATTCCTGCCGGTCCTTACCGAAGCCTTCCCCGAGCTCGTCAGCCGGTATCAGCGACGGTACGGCAACAGGAACAGCGCCGGTCGGGACTACCTCGTGGCGCTCGATCGCCGGATTCGAACGCTGCAGCAAATCCACGGATTCCCGATTCGCCCCCTCGATCGCGGCGATGGCAGCTCGGCCGGCGAGGCACCGTCGCCCCCGGTCAACGTCGTACCTGAACTCACGCTGGAGGCCATCCCCGGCCACCCGGCGCGCCAAACACCCCACCATCACCCGGAGTCGTCCGATGTCGAACGTGATCGCACAGTCACTGCTTCCCGAATTTGATCAGGAAATGGCCGGCACACGCAAAGTGCTCGAGCGGATGACCGAGGCGGTGGCCGCCTGGAAACCCCACCCGAAGTCCTTCGGTGCGGCGGATCTGGCCCTCCATATCGCCAATCTCGCCGGATGGGCCGAGACAACCATGGGCCAGACTGAGCTCGACATGAACCCCCCTGGCGGGCCGGCCTGGTCGCCGCCCAAATACCAGAGCGCCGCCGCGACCCTGGCGACGTTCGACGAGAATGTCCGCAAGGCCCGGGCGGCCCTCGCCGCCGGATCGGACGCGGACTATCAGGTGCCCTGGACTCTCAAGAGCGGCGGTCAGGCGATCTTCGCGTTGCCACGCGTCGCGGTGGTGCGGACGTTCGTGATGAACCATGTGATTCACCACCGGGCCCAACTCACCGTCTACCAGCGGATAAACGGGATTCCGGTGCCGGCGCTCTACGGTCCCTCCGCCGACGACGCCGGGATGTAACCGCTACCAGTTCAAAACGATCTTCCCAAAGACCTCATTGGCCTCCATCGCGGCGTGGGCGGCGGCCAATGCGGTCATCGGGAAAGACGCCCCGATGATCGGAGCCATGCGGCCGGCCGCGAACTCCGGCAAGACCCGGGTCGCAAACTCCTCGACCAGGGGCACCCGCTCCTCATGGGGACGGGACCGCATCACGGTCCCAATCACCTCGAGCCGTCCTCTCAGAATCCGGCCAACGTCGACCGCCTCAGCCGTACCGCCCTGCAGCGTCCCAAGGACCACCAGCCGGCCTTTGGGGTTGAGACAACGCAGATTCTCGTTCAAGGCCCCGCCGCCAAAGAAATCGAGGATCACGTCGACCGGCTGGCTCAACTGGCTCCCAAATCCTCCGGCGGCAGTTTCGATACCCTCACCGACGCCTAACGCCATCGCCCGGTCGATTTTCGAACGGGTCCTGGAGGTGCCTGCGACCGTGGCCCCGAGCCACCGGGCCAGCTGCACAGCGGCCGTACTGACGCCACTGCCGATCGCATGCACCAGCACCCGCTCGCCGGCCCGGATCCGACCTCGAATGACCAACGCGTCGTATGCCGTCAGGAACGCCTCGGGAATCGCGGCCGCCTGCTCGAACGTCAGGCCGGGCGGGATCGGAAGCACCTCGCGGCAATGGGTGACGAGGAATTCCGCCTGAGCCCCGCCCCCCACGAGTCCCATCACCCGGTCGCCGGGCTTCACCTCGGCCACTCCGATCCCAACCGCTTCCACCACGCCGGCATATTCGAGCCCGGGAATGTCAGCCGGCCAGCCCGCCGGCGCTGGATACCCTCCCCGCCGCTGGATCACATCAGCCCGGTTGAGCCCCGTGGCCTGAACGCGGACGAGTACCTGACTTGCCGCGGGCGCCGGCGTGGGAACCGTAGTCAGATCGAGGACCTCGACGCCGCCCGCACTGCGGTAGACAATTGCACGCATGGCGGTAACGTAATGGCGACGGGTCTCGGCCTGCAGGATCATGCAACCCGTGCAGCGGCCACTCCCTCGAACGTCTATTTTCGACATCCGACATCGAGACTCGAAATGCGCGCGCCCCATGCCCTCCTGTTCGCCGGCCTGCTCGGAGCCTGCTCCACCGGCGAAGGGCAAGTGGCACCGCCGCCACCACCCAGCGGGCTGGGCCTCGCCGACGTCGGCAAGTTCGAGCTACCCGTCCTCCTCGTCAGCTCTGCCGGGGACCGGACCCGCCTGTTCATCGTCGAAAAACAGGGCACGATCGCCATCGTCAAACAGGGCACCGTGCTCCCGGCACCCTTTCTCGATCTCCGGAGCAAGGTGTCAACCGGCGGCGAACAGGGTCTGCTTGGCCTGGCGTTTCATCCCGGCTACACGGCCAACGGCCTCTTCGTAGTCAACTACACCGATGCCGCTGGCGACACCCGCGTCTCACTGTTCCGGCGGTCGGCGACCGACCCCGACCGCGCCGATCCGGCCAGCGAGCAACTCGTCCTGACTGTGGGCCAGCCCTTCGCCAATCACAATGGCGGCATGGTGGCGTTCGGCCCGGACGGCAAGCTGTACATCGGGATGGGCGATGGCGGATCCGGGGGCGATCCCCAGGGCAACGGTCAGAAGCGCTCGACCTTGCTTGGCAAACTTCTGCGGCTCGGGATCTCGGCGTCGGGCCAAGTATCGGTACCGGCGGACAACCCGTTCGCGGAAGAGGCTGGCACCCGGCCTGAGATCTGGAGTCTTGGACTACGCAACCCGTGGCGGTTCAGTTTTGACCGGCTGACCGGAGATCTGTACATCGGCGATGTCGGCCAGAACCTCCACGAGGAGATCGATGCGTTACCGCTGGCGGCGAGCCGGGGCGCCAATTTCGGCTGGAGCGTTATGGAAGGCGCCACCTGCTACGGAAGCTCGACATGCGCCGGCGCCGGGCTCGTCCTTCCGGTCATCGATTACCCCCACGGCGAGGGATGCTCCGTCACGGGAGGATACGTGTACCGGGGGACCGCCATTCCGAACCTCGTCGGCCACTATTTCTACGCCGACTACTGCCAGGGCTGGATTCGGAGTTTCCGGCTATCCAACGGTTCCGCGACTGACCCGCGCGAATGGGCGACGCTCGCGCCTGGCGGCCAGGTCACCGGATTCGGCGAGGACGCGGATGGCGAGCTCTACGTGCTGACCGGCGGCGGCCGGGTGGCAAAGATCGTGGCTCGGCCCTGACCGGCGTGATCCCCGAATCCGGCGATCTCCCCCCGACCCCGGCTGAACTCGATCGGCTCCGGGAGGCTATTCCGCCGCTGGTCCATTTCGGCACTTCAACGTGGACGTACCCCGGGTGGACAGGCCTCGTCTACGCCAAGCCATACCCGGCCACCGGCGCCAGCGCGCGGATGCTCGCGGAGTATGCCCGCTTTCCACTGTTTTCCACGGTTGGCATCGATTCGAGTTTCTACGGCACGCCCAAACCGAAGTCACTCGAAAGCTGGGCCAAGGTCCTGCCGCCCGGCTTCAAGTGCGTGAGCAAGGTCTGGGAGCGGCTGACGGTCCGAACGTTCGCCAGTCCACGCGAGGAGGGTCGGACCGGACAGCTGAATCCGGATTTCCTCAACGCCGATCTCTTCATTTCCGATGTATGGGCACCCTACCGGACCTACTTCGGGGAACACACCGGCCCGTTCGTTTTTGAATTTCAAGCGATCGGCCCCGACGAGAAGGTCGGGCCGGATCAGTTCGCCACGATGCTCGACGGCTTCTTCGGCAGGCTTCCCCCTGAGGGGGAATACGCGGTGGAGATTCGCAACGAGAACTATCTCTCGCCCGCCTACTTCGCGGTGCTGCGGGAGCATGGTGTGGCGCACCTGTTCAACTCGTGGACCCGGATGCCGCCGATCGGCGCCCAACTCGACCGGCCGGAATCACTGACCGCGAGGTTCCTGGTGGCGCGAGCTCTGCTCAGTCCCGGCCGGAGTTACGCCGACGCCGTGGATCGCTTCTCGCCTTACGACCGGATTCAGGAACGAAACCCTCGTCTGCGCGGCGACCTGGTCCGACTGGCCCGGACGGCCGCCGAACTGAGACTGCCGGCCTATCTGCTGGTGAACAACCGGGCGGAAGGCAGCGCGCCGCTTACGATTGCGGCGGTCGCCCGGATGCTGGCGGACAATCGTTAGGCAGAGGTGCGGGCACGCCGGCGTCGTACCACCGAACGATGGCGCCGCGCCCGCCGGCTCACCGATCGAACGGCCTGGTGGGACGTCAGCACCAGATGATGGAGTTCCACCGGATCGTCGGCCGGCAGGGCCACTTCCACCCAGGCGGGCTGAGACGCCACGGGAGCGTCAACCAGCGACTGGACCCGATCGGCCTCCACGAGGGCCTCGCCGGCAGGCGCCGGCAGCCGAAGCAGCAGACCGGTGTCGCTCAGCAAAGCGAACATCCGGCCGGCGGTAAAGAAGCCGTCCCGGCCGTTCAATCGGCGGGTGGCCACGAAGGGAAGCCCTTCCAGCAATTCTCGGATCGACATAGGGGGAGCGATTGTAGCGCTGGAATGGGGATCCCGCCACCACACGTCGACCGAATACCTACCGAAGCAGGGATTCCGGATCGATGCCGCGGGTGAGCGCGATCCGGACGACCGTCTGGCCAATCTTGTTGTTCGGCGTTGAGGCGCCTGCGGTCAAACCGATCGCTCTCACCTCACCGAGCCAATCGGGGGTGGTGCTTTCCTGCTTCGAGCCGACCGGCTGGTGCCGAATGGTGCCCGCGTCCGGGTCGATGCAGTCGGCATCTTCAATGTGGAAGGTCAGAACCCCGCGACGCTGGCAGAGGGCCGCGAGGTGGCAGGTATTGCTCGAGTTGTAGCCCCCAACGACGACCATAACGTCCGGCGGGTCCTCCAGCAGATGGACCACGGCGTCCTGCCGTTCCTGCGTCGCGGAACATATGGTGTCGAACGTTCGGACGTGTTCCGCTTCGTGGGCCGCGCCATATCGCCGGATCATGGTCTGCCGAAATTCTTCGGCGATCGCCAGCGACTCGCTCGACAGCATCGTGGTCTGATTGGCAATTCCGACGCGAAGCAGGTCCTGGGCGAAGTCGAACGGCTCAGAGGTCCGGTTGGCGAAGCGCCGGGTGAGCGCCGCCGCATCCCCCCCATGTTCGATGAATTCGCAGACCTCGCGCGCTTCGGCCATATCGAATACGACGAGGTATCGGCCCCCGGGATACTTGTTGACCTGACTGGCCGTTGCCTTGGTTTCTTCGTGAGCGAATTTGCCGTGAATGACCGCCGTGAAGCCGTCCCGGGCATAGCTCTCGACCCGTTTCCACACGCTGAGTACCGACCCGCATGTGGTATCCACCAGGACGCAGCCCTTGGCCCTGAGGCTGGCGAAGTCCTGCACCGTGACGCCAAATGCCGGCAGGATCACCACGTTCGCCGCGGTGATCGGAGAGAAATCGAAACGGCCGTCGGGGTCACGGTGAAGGAACCGGATGCCCATCGACCGCAACTTCTGATTGACATGAGGATTGTGAATGATCTCGCCGACGAGGACGAGGTCCCGGTCGGGGAATTTCGACCGGGCCTCGTAGGCGTACTCGACGGCCCGGTCCACTCCGTAGCAAAACCCGAACTCCCGAGCGAGCCTGAACACCAGCGGACCAGCGGCCAGGCGGTACCCGTTGGCCTTGAAGCCTTCGATCAGTACGCTGTGATAGTCGGCGGAGAGAATGCCTTCGATTTCCCCCCGAAGGCCGAACCCTTTGCGGAAGTACGTTGGTTCCGTCACTTGACGGCGGGCCGCGGGGGCGGCGCGGGTGCCGGCCGGACAACTCGGCCACATGGACCCTGGGCCGAGACGATCCTGAGACGGGTGAACTTGCCGCCGATTCGAACCGTGTCCGGGCCGTCGGCCCGCTTGAGCCGGAGGTCGAGCGTGCCGGTGACCGTGCCATCGGCAAGGCCGGTCACATTGATGAGCCCAGAGGTGGCCTCGTAACCGCGGAGGGCCGAGTCGGTCGCCACGCGGAGGGCGGCATATCCAAGCGGGCGCCAGTTCGCCTGGACCGCGGCGGATACGACCGGATACTGGGCAACCCGGACCGAGTCCTGCGCGATAACGGTGAAGCCAACTCCGGTGTCGTGGCGAGTGGCGAGCACCTCGAGGAGAGAGTCGGTGCGGCACCACAAGGCTGCCGCCGGGGCGGCAAATCGGCCCTTGGCAGACCCTGCCCAGGCGACCGCGACCGTGCCCGCCACGTCAGCGGCAACCTGAGCGGGTTTCCGGCAGGTCAGCGGAAACAGGGCGAGTCCAAGAAAAAGCCGACGCATGGTCGGCAGGAAGGTAGGTCGAACGGTCGAGGGCCGAAAGCCGCCGGCACCGAGTGGCGCCGGCGTCAGGACGCCTGGGCCCACTTGCTCCGGCCGTCGCGGTGAAGGCCGTACGCCCGAAGCCGCCGCCACAGCGTCGTGCGACTGATCCCGAGACTCTTTGCCGTCTCGGCCAACTTCCAGGCATTGGCATCGAGGGATCGAACGATGGCTTCCTTTTCTCGTTCGGCGAGAGTCTTGGGGCCGGCATTGCCGGGGAGGAACATCGCCTCGCCGAGATCGATGGACCCGACCTTGAGCGGTTTGAGTCTGCCACCCAACTCGGCGAGCTGCGGCATCAACTCGCGAGAAGTCTGGGACATGTCGAGGCCGAGGTCGCGGGCCTGATGATTGGCGTACAGGACCTTGCCCTGCGGGTCAAATACCACGACGCCCTCCGAGAAGGCGTCAAGAAGCGTTTTGGCCAGCGGTGAAAAGACCGACGGCAGCGGAGCGGGAGTCGGGTTGGTCATTTAGCCAGTTACGGTCGGACGTTCCAAAAGGTTTCGCTTTCGGGCTGCGTTGTCAATGACCCTGCGATTCATTTTGTTGACCAACCGGTCGGTCGATTTTGATAACACGTAGTGATTGATAGTCTTACGCTAGTGATACAGCAATGTTGATGGTGGGGACTGGACCCCAATAACCAGGACCTCGGACGACCCTTCCCATGGCAACGAATCATCCCCCATCTTCGTAATGGGAAACTCGTCGCTCTCTTGGCTGCTTATACTTGACCGACCGATCGGTCATTGATATAGTGTTAAATGCGAACATCACCAGCATTGGAGGGGATCCTCCTGTCGTCGGTCGGCTTGGTAAGGGACAGGGGCTTCGAAGGCTGGTCAATCGAGCGGGTGGCGAATGGCGCCCATTGCGCGAAGGCTTTGGTCTTTCACCACTACCGGAACCGACCCGGTCTGTTGCGCGCGACCGGCGTTCGGATCGCCGGCATGAGACTCGCGCGACGGCGGGGCGCGCTGGCCGGAGGCGGTACAGATGCCCTCGACCGATTGTGGCAGACTATGGTGGAGGACGTCGAAACAGGGCTTACCAAGGCAACCTTCGGCCTGGCCGCTCACCACTACCCGACCCGACGGCCAGAAGATCCGGCTCTGCTCCACGGGGCTATCGCGACGGCCCTGGACGTGCCGACCGACGCGTTGGCTGAGCCGCTCGCCGTGATGGCGATGCTGGACGGCCTCGAATTCCAGATGCTGCAGGCGGTCGAACCCGCCAGGGTTCGGCCATCGTTCGACCGCCTGTGGATCACCCTGATCGAATCGGTCTGACGCCGGCACTCAGCCGGCCCGAAAGCAGGCTAATGTTCCGATGGTGAAGCATCTTCTCATCGTGGGCCTCATTGGGCTGATCGCGGCCCGGCCCGGCGTCGCGCAGCCCAGGCCCGTGACCCGCGCGGAGGCGTTGGCGTCGGCACTCGCGTCAGGCCCCAGACTCGCCGTGGCCCGGGCGGATTCCGGCGCAGCGGCGGCCGGCCTCGCCTTGGCCCGCGAGTTCGCCAATCCGGTCATCGGGTTCCAGTACACTGAAGACACACCTCGCCATCACTATTCCTTCGACCTTCCGCTCGACTTCCCCTGGCAGAGATCGGCCCGGGTAGGATCGGCGCGCGCGGCCCGCGATGCCGCCCTCCATCGGTACGCCTTCGAACGGGCGTCGATCGCGTACGACGTCGACACCACCTACACCCGCGCGCTGGCCGGCGCGGCGCGAGCCGGTCTATCGGCCCGGTCGGCCCGGGATGCCGACAGCTTGCTGACGCTCGCGCGGCTTCGGCGCGATGCCGGTGACGCTAGCGAACTCGACGTCCAGCTCGCGCTGGTGAGCGCGGGACAACTCGCCAACGTCGCGGCCGCCGACTCATCGGATGCCACCACCGCGCTGCTTGCGGTTCAGGCAGCGATGGGTCTGCCATCGGGCACTCCTGCCATTGCGCTCGCCGATACCCTCGACGCCGGCAGCCCGCCCACCACGGTGTCAGGGGATACGCCCCTTCTCGTCCGGGCCGCCGAGGCGCAGGCCCAATCTGCGGAACGAACCCTGAGCTTCGAGCGCCGGAGCCTCTTCACCGCTCCCGCGCTGTCGCTGGGCTACGACTCTCATGACCCCTCCGGCACCGGCGGCAAGGTGTTACCGATGATTGGTTTGGGTCTCCAGGTCCCGCTGTTCAACCAGAACCGAGGCGCTATCCGGCTCGCAACCGCCGAGCGCGATCGAGCGCAGGCGGAACTGGCCATGGCCCGAATCGAGGCCGGCCTCGCGCGGTCCCGGACCGAACGCGGGCTCGCGGTGGCGCAGGAACGGCTTGCCCGCAGCAGCCGGCTGGTGGGCGCGGCCGACCGGATCGCAGCGCTCTCGCTGCTGGCCTATCGGGAAGGGGCCGCCGCCCTGCCGGCGGTACTCGAAGCGCAGCGAACCGCGCGCGAGGCCTTGATCCAGTATTTCGAGGACGTCACCGCCGTACGAAATGCGGTGGGTCTGCTCCATCTGCTCACGCTGACCGAAGGGCGTTCCGACCGATGAAACGCTTCGCCATCGCCGCCATGCTCCTGAGTGCCGCATGCGCCAGGAAAGAGGGCGCCCCCGCCGACGAGCACGTCCCGAGCGCCGTGACAGCCTCCGTGGAGACGGCGGGCTCCGTCACCTTCGATGAAATCGTGGATGCGGTCGGCGTCGTGGTCGCCCGGCCGGGCCACGTGGCCGTGCTCGCGGCCCCGGCGGCCACCCGGGTGGCCAAGGTGTTCGTAGCCGCCGGCGCGATGGTGAAGGTGGGTGATCCGCTGATCGAGTTCGAACAGGCGCCGTTCGAGGCCGCGGCCCAAAGTGCCGAGGCGGCGCTCGCCGCGGCGGAAAGGACGCTGGCTCGAGCTACCCGCTTGGCAGAGGTCGGGGTTCTCCCCCGGAAGGAGGCCGACGTCGCGGCGTCCGAATTGGCGGCCGCACGGTCGGCGGCACTGATGGCCAGACGGGCCCGGGAACTATCCATACTGCATGCCCCGATCGCAGGCGCCGTCACCCGGATCAGCGCCATGCTGGGCGCGAGCGTCGACCCGTCAGTCCCGCTGGTCGAAGTGACCGACTCGCGAGCGCTCGACGTGGTCCTGACGGTATCGCCAACGGATGCCGCACGAATCCGTCCCGGCCAGACCGTGACTCTGTTTGCGGGCACGTCGGCCTCGGAAGCCGCGCTAGGCGGCGGCCAGGTGGCGGACGTCGCCGCCATGGTTGACAGCGCGAGCGGTGGGGTGGCAATCAGAGTGACGATGGCCACGCCGACGCGGCCCGTGCGGGTGGCCGAGCCGATGTTCGGCCGCATCGGGGTCGCGAAGCACGCGAATGCCGTGGTGGTACCACTCGAGGCCCTGGTACCCACCGGTGAGGGGTTCCAGGTATTCATCGTCGATGCTGCGGGTGTGGCGCACGCGACGCCGGTGACGATCGGTGGCCGATCCGACAAGATGGCCTGGATCACCGATGGCCTCAAAGCCGGGGATCGTGTCGTCACCCGCGGGGCCTACGGCATCAACGACAGCAGCAAGGTCCTGACGGGGAAACCGTGACCGGCGCTCCGACCAAACCCGGTCCTCGGGCCCTCTTCGACGTTCTAGCCTCCCAGCGGCGGTTCATTTACCTCGCGGTGGCGCTGCTGACGGCGGCCGGCATCTGGTCGGCAACGCAGCTTCCCAGCGCGATCTATCCGGAGCTGACCTTTCCTCGGATCACCATCGTGGCCCAGGGCTCGAGCCTGGGGGCGCGGCAAGTGGTATTCGCGATGACCCGCCCGATCGAAGAAGCGGTCAGCATCGTGCCGGGCGTGGTACGGGTGAAGACCCGTTCGATCCGGGGCGCGAGCGAGGTCAACATCACACTGGCGGAGAACACCGACATCGATCGGGCGCTGCAATTGGTCCGGACTCGTGTCGAACAGATCCGGGGTGACCTGCCTGCCGGGCTCGAGATCGAGATCGAGCGGCTGACGCCCAGCCTGTTCCCGATTCTCTCCTACAACCTCGAGGGCGGCGACGCGGCGGCGCTCTACGATATCGCCCGCTATCAGATCAAGCCGATTCTTTCCCGGATTCCGGGGGTTGGCCGAGTGGACGTCCTGGGCACGGATATCCGGGAGATTGAGGTGGTGGCGGATCCGTCGCGGCTGGCGGCCGCGGGCCTCACCTACGATGGCCTGGCCAAGGCGATCCGCGAGGGTATCGCGGTGGACGCGGTCGGCCGGGTGGCGCGGGACTACAAACAATACCTGGTGGTCTCGGCGCAGGAGGCCCACTCGGCCGAGGACGTCGGCAACGTGGTCGTCAAGGGAACGCTCCGAGTTCGCGACGTGGCAACGGTGGTGCCCGGGACCGAAGATCACGTCCGGATCGTGGCCGGGGACGGACGGCCGGCGGCGCTGATCACCGTCACGCGACAGATCGGCGGGAACACGGTCGCCGTGAGCGACAGCGTGGCGCAAGCCGCCGCTGCGATGGCGAAGACCTTGCCGGCCGGCGTCCGACTCAAGCCGGTCTACGACCAGGCGGCGCTGGTGCGGGACGCGGTGACGTCGGTGCGCGACGCGATTCTGATCGGCGCCGGTCTCGCCATTCTGATCTTGCTGCTGTTCCTCCGCCACATCCGGATCACCGTCATCAGCGCGGCCGCCATCCCGCTCACGCTGGCGATCACGGTGTTCATGATGCAGCTCCTCGGCCAGACTTTCAACCTCATGACCCTCGGCGCCATGGCGATCGCGATCGGCCTGGTGATCGACGATGCGGTGGTGATCACCGAGAACATCGTGCGCCAGATCCGCCTTACGGGCGACCGGACCTCGGCGATCCGGCATGCGGTGCAGGAACTGCTCTGGCCGGTGACGTCGAGCACGGTGACGACAGTCGTGGTCTTCCTTCCGCTGGGTCTGCTCGAAGGGGTCGTGGGTCAGTTCTTCGCGGCCCTCTCGCTCACGCTCACGATCAGCGTCCTGGTATCGCTGCTGCTGGCGGTTACCATCATCCCCCTGCTGGCGGATCAATTCCTCACGGCGGCGGACGCCGAGCACGATCAAAACACCGCGCCGCGCGGATTGCTGGCCCGGCTCGGCGCGGCGATCGACGCCCTCTCGGACCGGTATGAGCGGGCGCTCGGCGCCATGCTGCATCGGGGCGGGCTGATGATCCTGGCGGCCATCGTGCTGGTCGCGGCGGGCATCGGCGCCTACCGGCTCGTGGGCACCGGATTTCTGCCGGAGATGGACGAGGGATCGTTCATCCTTGACTACTGGACCCCCGGCGGCACGGCACTGGCGGAAACCGACCGGCAGCTCCATGTGATCGAGAAGATCCTGGCCGAAACGCCGGAGATCTCCGCCACGTCCCGAAGGACGGGCGCGGAACTAGGGTTGTTCGCAACGGAGCAGAACCGGGGCGACATCGCGGTCCGGCTGGCCGCGCCCTCGAAGCGGGAGCGATCGAGCGTCGAGATCGTCGACGAGGTTCGGAAGAAAGTTCAGGCGGCCGTTCCGCGAGTTCGGGCCGAGTTCGTCCAGATCCTGTCCGACGTGCTGGACGATCTGTCGGGGTCCGCCCGGCCGGTCGAGATCAAACTATTCGGGTCGGACCTGGCGACGCTCGAGCGTTACGCCGACTCCCTGGCGCCCAAGGTGGCGAAGGTCGAGGGGCTCGAAGACTTCTTCGGCGGGATCGCGCAACCGAGCGCCGAGATGGCGATGAAAGTGCGTGGACCGGCCGCCGCCCGGCTCGGGCTGTCGGCCCAGGACGTGAGTGGCGCCGTGAGTGGCGCGCTCCTCGGCGTGGCGGCCGGGGAGATCCGGCTGGATGATCGGTCCATCGGCGTCCGGGTCCGGGCGCCCGACGCCGTTCGCCTCAACGCCGAACGGCTCGGCGCGCTGCCGGTGTTTGCCTCGGCGACCGGACGAGCCGCACCGCTGGGGGCGCTGGCCGATTTCAGCACGGCCGACGTCCGGAGCGAACACCTGCGGGAAAATCAGCAGCAGATGCTCGCGATCACGGCTGGCGTCGAACACCGGCCGCTCGGTGACGTGATGGCCGAAGTCAAGGAAATTCTGCAGGCCAACCCGGCGCCTCCCGGAGTACGGGTCGACCTGGGCGGCCGCTATGCGAGTCAGCAGAAGGCATTCCGGGCGCTGATGCTGGTGCTCGGCCTGGCGGCGGTGAGCGTCATGGCCGTCATGGTGATCCAGTTCCGGTCCTTCGCCGAGCCCCTGGTGGTGCTCCTCGCGGCGCCGCTCTCGTTCGTGGGGGCGCTGGGCTTGCTGCTCGTGACCGGCACACCGCTCAACGTCTCGAGTTTCATGGGACTGATCCTCCTGATCGGCCTGATCGTCAAGAACGGCATCATCCTGCTCGATTTCACCCGGCGCCGGATGGAGGAGGACGGAGTGGACCTCGAAACCGGGATTCGTGATGCCGCCCGAGTCCGGCTCCGGCCGATCATGATGACAACACTCTGCACGCTGTTCGGACTGCTGCCGCTGGCATTCGGAATCGGGGCCGGCAGTGAGTTGCAGAAGCCGCTGGCACTCGCGGTCATCGGAGGGTTGGCCCTGTCGACCCCGGTGACGCTCTTCGTGGTTCCGGCCCTGTTGGTGGCGGTCCGGGGGCGGGGGTACAGGGTAGGAAGTAGGAGGTAGGAGGTAGGAAGTAGGAGGTAGGAAATGGGAAGTAGGGGCTAGGGGTGAGTGGCAGGAGGTGGGAAAAGCAACAGGGGGCGGAGCCTCGAAGGCTGAGGCCCGCCCCCTGCGATTTACTACTTACTACCTCCTACTTACTACTGTCTGCTTACTACTTGCTACTCCCTACTCCTTCATCCCCGCCGCCGTCACCGGCGTTCCTTCCGCCCACCACTGCTTCGCGAGCGGGCGAATCCGCGGGTAGATCTCGTTCAGCGTGTCGCCCTCGTAGAGACGGCCGTTCTTCATCACGTACTTGATGGTGTTGCTGTTCCGGATGTTTTCGATCGGGTCCTTATCGAGCACCAGGATATCGGCCATCTTGCCGACCTCGAGGCTACCGACGTCCTGGGCCATCCCGATGGCTTCGGCGCCGTAGATGGTCGAAACCCGAAGGGCGTCGTGGTTTGACATCCCGCCCATGGTCATGGCCCAAAGCTCCCAGTGGTTGCCGATGCCCTGGATCTGGCCGTGGGAGCCGGCCCCGATCCGGCCGCCCTTCTCGAGCAGCAGCTTGGCCCACTCGGCGTGCTTCGGGAAGACGTATTCCTCATCCATGAACCAGCCGCCGGCCTGGTAGCCGAAGCCGGGGCCACGGCGACGAGCCCGGCTGTCGATCTGACCCTTGGGCATGAAGGTGGCGAGCTTCTTGTTCCCGATGACGTTCTCGTGGGTATAGAAGTAGTTCTCGCCGAACGGACCGCCGTACGACACCAGCAGGGTCGGTGAGTTGGTGGTCTGGCTGGTCTTGAACAGCTCCGCCACATCGTCGAAGATCGGCGCGATCGGCATGGCGTGTTCGACGCCGGGATAGCCATCCATGGCGTGGGTCACGTCGAGGCGGAAGTCGAGCCCGCCTTCGGTGGTCGGCATGAGGCCCAGTTCCTTGGCGGCCATGATGACCCACTGACGCTGCTGCCGGTTGCCCGTCATGTACATCTTGAGGGTCTTGGTGTCGTAGTACTGCGAATAGCGTTTGAGGATCGTCTTGGCATGATCGAGATCCCGAATGTTCTCACTTGAGAAGACGCCGGGGCCCGTGGAGTAGATCCGGGGTCCGATCATCGCACCCGATTCGACCCGGTCCTGATAGCTCAGAATATCGGTCGAGGCCGTCTGAGGATCGCGCGTCGTGGTCAACCCATAGGCCAGTGAGGTCAGGTACTGCCAGGTCTGTCCCGGGTGGACTTCCGGGATCAGCCACTGCGCGTGATAGTGCGTATCGACGAAGCCCGGCATCAGCGTCTTCCCGGTCACGTCGATGATCTTCGCGCCAGCGGGCACCGTAACCTGGCCCCGGGCGCCCACGGCAACGATCCGGTTGTCCTTGATCACGATGTCGGCGTCGGCGATGATCTCCTTGCCCTTCATCGTGATGGCTCGTCCCCCCCGCAGAACCACCGTGCCCCGGGGCACGTCGCGGGCGATCTCGACCGTGACTTTCATTTCCTCGGGCTTGTAGCCCGGCTTGTCGTCCTTCTTCGCAGCCGCGGCCGCCGGTTTGGCCTTGGTCGTGTCCGGTTTGGCTTTGGCCGAGTCGGCCTTGGGTTTGGCGGCGTCGGCGGCCTTGGTCGAATCCGCCTTGGCCTTGGCGGCCTTGACCGAGTCGGCGGTAAGGCGGGTTTCAAGATCGAACAACTTCACCTTGATTGAATCCGGCACCAGTTGCAGCGCCTTGATCAGGCTGTCGGCCTTGGACCTCAGGGTCTTGGCGCTGTCGCTCAAGGCCTGCTTGATGTTGGCGCTGTCCGCCTTGGCGCGGTTCATGGCCTTGAGGCTGTCCTCGACGACCTTGGCGCGGTCGAGGCTGTAGGTAAAGAGAACGTTGCCGAGGGAGAACCGAACGGTGCGGCCATCGGCGTTCCAGGAGGGGAACTCGCCGCCGACATCGGTCAGCTTTCGGACGGCAACGCCGCCGCCGCCCGCCACGTTGATGACAGGGGTCGGGCCGCCCACCTGAGGGAGCGGCAGGGTGTAGACATCGGACTGGACCTGGGCCAGCACCTGGTCTCCGGTCGGCGAGATCATGATGACGCTGGCCGGAAGGCCGGGACCGCCACCTTCGGCGGGATCGAGTACCGAGGTTCGGAGCGCGTCGGCCCGGACCGGCATCACCCGCCGGGGCAGGACGATCATGCCATCATCGAGATCGACGCCGGCGCCGTTCGGCATACCGCCGAACCCGCCCGCACCTACGACCCGGATGTGCTGCTTCACATCGGTGCCGTCCCAGCGGAACGAGACGAGACCCTCGAAGAACCCGGAGGCATAGATCCGGTCCGGCTGGTTCGTCACGAAATGGGGAATGTCGCGGCCCGCGGTGGGGGCGATCTGCACCGCGTCCCCACCGGACGACGGCAACCAGATGAAGTCGCCACCGCCTTGGGCCCCGCCGCCGTTGCCGGAGGCTTCGACCAGTTCACGCGCCGCCTGGCGCACAGCCACGATGCGGCTGCCGTCCGGATTCCACGCCGGGTTGGTGTAGAGCGCGGCCACCCTGGTCACCGCGACCGGAACGATGGTCTTGCCGTCGACGTTGGCCTTCATGATCTGGCCACCGGCCGCATCACCCCAGGTGATCCAGGCCACCGACTTCCCATCGGGCGACCACGACGGCTGGTACTCTCCCACATCGGCGGACGAGACCCGGAACGGTTTCCCGGCGGGCAGATCCATCAGGTACAGGCGATCGTGTGACGTGAAGGCGATCCGCTTCCCGTCGGGCGAGGTCACCGCATCGCGGATCTGTTTGGCCACCAGATTGGCGGTGGTATCCATCCGGTAGGCGAATTTCACTTCCGGCCCGACATCGGCCTTCACATCGGCGCTGAAGGGGATTTTGGTTGGCGCCGCCGATTTATCCACCGGCACGCGCCAGAATTCCCCGCCGTAGGAGATGACGATGGTCTTCGAGTCGGGCGTGAACGAATAGCCCGGCAAGGCGTCGAGCGTGGCCCGCGATTCGATATCGTCACGCTGGATCGGGTAGACCAGCCACGATTCGTCGCCGGTCTTGAGGTCGCGGAGCACCAGGCCGGTTTTGGCTTCGTGACGCGAGGCATAGGTAAGCCACTTCCCGTCCGGCGAGACGGCCGGGCGGAAACCCGAACCGTAGCGGTTCGTGAGCTGGGTCATCGTCCCGGTCTGGCGATCGTACGAGCCGATTTCGTACTGGGGGAAGAGGGCGCTGTATTTCCAGTCGCCTTCGCGGGCGGCGAACCAGACGTACCGTCCGTCCGGGCTGAATGCCGCGCCGATGGTCTTGAGCTGAGTGGTGGCCGGTGACGGCTGGACCAGCGGGAACCCGGCGCCGCCGTCGACCGGCAGGAGGAAGAGCTTGGCGGCCGGAAACGTACCGGATCCGCGGCTCACCACGATGTACTTCCCATCGGGCGAGAAATCCGGCGAGATGTACTGGCTGGTGTTCCCCTGGGTGAGCTGGGTGGTGTCCCGTTTGTCCAGCGTCATGGTATAGACGTTGTCGCCGCCGCTCCGGTCGGAGACGAACACGATCTTCTTGCCGTCCGGACTCCAGCGGGGCTGGGCGTCGTAGGCGAGGCCGGTGGTGAGCTGGGTCGCCTTGCCGCCGGCGATCGGCAGCGTGTAGAGATCGCCGAGGAGGTCGAACACGATGGTTTGGCCATCGGGGCTCACGTCGAGCGACATCCAGGTGCCCTTGGTGGCCGTGTACTCGACCTTCCGCCTGGCCTCGAGCGGCAGGGGAGGTTTCGGCGGGCCGCCAGGTCCCGCAGGGGGGGCCTGGGCCGCGGCGGACGAGACAAGGGCAGCGACCGCGAGACCGAACGCGGCGAGAGTCCGATTCATGGGACGGTTGGTCCGATTGAGAGTAGTCATGGCGCGCCTCACCGATTCCCGGTGGTGCTGACAGGCGCCGTGTGACGCCAGGATTCATCCGCCGCCGGCTTCTGCCGGGGCCAGATCTCGTTCAGGGTGTCGCCCTCGTAGAGACGACCATTCTTCATCACGTACCGGATCGTGTTGGTGTTCCGGATGTTCTCGAGCGGATCCTTGTCGAGCACGATCAGGTCGGCGAGTTTGCCGGCCTCGATCGAGCCGAGATCCTTGCCCAATCCAATGGCCTGAGCGCCACAGAGCGTCGCTGTCTTGAGGGCATCGATCGGCTTCATCCCGCCGCTGGCCACCGACCAGATTTCCCAGTGATAACCCAGCCCCTGGAACTGCCCGTGGCTTCCGATCCCGGCGCAGGCCCCTGCCTCGAGCAGGTGCTTGCTGAACTCGGCGTGCTTCGGGAAGGCGTACTCCTGATCGACCGCCCAGCCCACCGGACCGGGGCCCTGCATCCGGCGGCGGGTCTTGTTGTCGAACTCTTCCGGCGGGGTGAAGTGGCGGATCTTGGCATCGCCCGCCACGTTCTCGCGAGCGTAGTAGAAATTCTCGGCCCACGGTCCGCCGTAGCTCACCAGCAGGGTCGGGGTGTTGGTGGTGCCGGACGTCTTGAGGAGCTGGACCACGTCGTCGAACATCGGGTAGAGCGGAATGGTGTGCTCGACGCCGGGATACCCGTCCATCGCGTGGGTCATGTTGAGGGCGAACTGGAGGCCGCCTTCGGTCGTCGGCATCAGCTTGAGTTCGCGGGCCGCCATGATGAGGTACTCCCGGGTCTCCCGGTTCCCGGCCATGTACATCTTGAAGGTCTTGGTATCGTAGTAATCGCTGTACCGCCTGAGCACGCTCCGGGCCTTCTCGAGCGAATTCACCCGATCGGCGGAGAAGACGCCCGGGCCGGTGTTGAAGACTCGCGGGCCGGTCATCATGCCGGCGTCGACCCGGTCCTGATAGGTGAGCACGTCGGTGGTGCTGGTCTGGGGATCACGCGTGGTGGTGACGCCGTAAGCCAGGTTGGCGTCGTAGATCCACGACCGCTGCCAGTGAATGCCCCAGGCCGGCCACATGTGCGAATGGGTATCGACGAACCCGGGGATGATGGTCTTGCCGGCCACGTCCACCACCCGGGCATCGGCCGGAGCCGATCCGCGGGGGCCCACGCTGGTGATCCGGTTGTTCTTGACGACCACGTCGGCGTTCTCGACCACTTCGGTGCCGCGCATCGTGACCACCCTGGCGCCGCGGAGCACCACGGTGCCCTGGGGCACGTCACGCGCCACGCTGACCGCGATCCGCTGCTCGGCCGGCTGATAGGGCGAGTGCTTTCGAACGGTCGAGTCGGCGCCGGCGGCCCGAAGGCTGTCGTCCACCGCCAGGCCGCGGGCGACATCGTACGACACGAAGGCGTTGCCGATCGACCAGTGAATGGTCTTCCCATCATCGCTCCAGGCCGGGAACTCGCCGCCGATGTCGGTCAGCTTGAGCGACCGGACAGCCGAGCTGTCCAGCTTGGCCACGGACACGGTCGGAACCGTGCCGCCGACTTGGGGAATCCGGACCAGGTAGACATCGGTGCCGAAGCCGGCGAGGGCCCACTCACCCTTGGGGGAAATCAGGATCACATCGGCGCGGGGACCCATGACCGTGGATTCCCGCTCCTCGAAGTAGTTGGGCGGGAGCAGGTCACCCATCGAATTCTTGTTGACCGGCGCGAACGGTTCCTGGTAGGTGCGGCGCTCCGGCACGCCGAAGCCTAACGGCAGCGGGCCGGTGACCTGGAGATGCTGCTTCAGGTCCGTCCCGTCCCAGCGCATCGAGGCGAGGGCCGCGGTGAAGCCGGCGGGGGGCTGGCCGGGCTGGGGCGGGAAGAAGCCGTAGACGTAGACCCGCCCGGTGTCGCTGGTGAAGTGCGGGCTGCCGAGATTGCCGCCGGTGGCCTTGATTGACGTCACCTCGCCGCCGGTGGCGGGAACCCAGACCAGTTCGGCGCCCTGCCCATCGCCGATGAAGGGATCGATCTGCGTCTTGAGGTTCCGGCCGTCGGCGCGGACCAGGGCAATCCGCTTCCCGTCCGGCGACCAGGCGGGGGTCTGGTAGAAGGCGCTGGCCTGGGTGAGCCGCTGGCTCTGGCCTGATGCGACATTCACCCGCATCAAATAGCCCTCGGCGCCGTCCCAGGTCACGTAAGCCAACGACTGGCCGTCCGGCGACCAGGCCGGGTAGTAGGCGTTGGCGTCATCCGATCCGACCCGCTTCGGCTGCCCGCCGGGAAGGTCGGCCACATAGAGCTTATCGAGGGCGGTGAACGCGAGCCGTTTGCCGTCCGGTGATGGAACCGGGTTCCGGATCTGGCGAGCCGTAAAGGTCGGTGTGTCCTCAATCGGGTAGTCGAACTTCACCTCGGGCCCGACCGCGACTTCGGCGTTCACGGTGAACGGGATCTTTGCCGGGGCCGTGCCGTCGACCGGGACCCGCCAGATCTCCCCGCCGTAGCTCACAACGATCGCCTTGCCGTCGGGCATGAAGGAGTAGCCCGGCATCAAGTCGAGATCCGGCACCGCTTCCATGTTGTCGCGCTGGACCGGATAGGCGAGCCACTTCTCTTCACCGCTCACGAGTTCACGGATCCGAAGGCCGGTCTTGGCATCTTCGCGGCTGGCGTAGACCAGCCACTTGCCGTCGGGCGAGATGGCGGGGCGCATGCCCGAGCCCAGACGCGAGGTCAGGTTGGTCGTCGACCCGGTCTCGCGATCGTAGACGCCGATCTGGACCTGCGGCATCTCGGCGTTGTACTGCCAGGGGCCTCGGCGGGCGGCGTAGTAGATGTAGCGGCCGCCGGGGGCGGGAGCCGCGCCGTAGTAAAAGGTCGGGCCGGGAGCGCGGGTCAGCGCCACCCCGGTACCGCCCTCGAGGTCATACAGGGTGAGCCGCATCTGACCGAACCCGCCGGCGGCGGCGCTCGCCACGATGTACTTCCCGTCCGGCATCCATTCAGGCGAGACGTAGGAACTCTGGTTCCCGTAAGTCAGGCGCCGGATCCCGGTCCCGTCGGCATTGGAGACGTAGATATTGTCGCCGCCGCTCCGGTCCGAGATGAAGGTGAGCCGTTTCCCGTCCGGACTGAACCGGGGCTGGGCGTCGAACGCCATCCCGCCGGTGATCCGGGTGGCGGTTCCGCCGGTGATCGGCAGGGTGTAGAGGTCGCCGAGGAGATCGAAGGCGATCGTCTGGCCGTCCGGGCTCACGTCGAGCGACATCCAGGTGCCCTTGGAAGTCGTGAACTTCGCCATCCGGGCCGGCTTCAAGGGCAGGCTGTCCTGAGCGACCGCGATGGTCGGGAGGCACAGGAGCCCCAAGCCGATGAGGAAATTGGAGATACGGCGCATTGAACCTTCTGGTTCAGGGTGGTGTGATTGCCAAACATCAACCGACCGAGCCCCGAACCAGGGTCCGGAGCGAAGGTCGGGTCGTGTCAGGGGTTGTCCCACAACACGGATGATAGGGCCAACCGGTTTCGAAAGTTCGCCCCAAATATGATCTGGCTCAAGGAGCGATGGGGGCGCTTCGGCTTAGATTCGCCCGTCCCCCAAAGGGTTGCGCTGATTCGGGTCATGGCGAACCCTCCGGGCTGCCGCTAGACTGAGGCGGCTTCCCGGGGGGTTCGTCGCGATGGTGCGTGCCAAGTTCATGCTGGGGTTGGCGTTGGTGCTGGTCGCGTCTCGCGCGACGGCGCAGACTGCGTCCGATACCGTCGAGGCCACGTCGCTGCTCGGCAAGCCCCTGGCCCGGCCGCCGCTCACCGAACGGGTCCGGGCGGAGTACCAGGCGAAGCTTGATTCGGCGGCGCGGGCGTACGCCCGCGCCTACGGTGGGGACGGGACCGGCGGGAATGCCGAGGGCGGGGCGGCGACGCGGGATCCGGATCTGATCATCTGGCTGGGGCGGAGGACGGCGTATCTGGGACGGTTTCGGGAGGCGATCGGGATTTTCTCCCGTGGGATCGCACTGCACCCGACCGACGCCCGGTTCTATCGTCATCGAGGCCACCGGTATCTCACCATCCGCCGGATCGATGACGCCATTCGCGACCTGGAACGGGCCGATCAGCTGACCCGGAACCAGCCCGATCACGTCGAGCCGGACGGATTACCTAACGCCCGCGGGATTCCCACCAGCACGCTGCAGTCGAACATCCGTTATCACCTGGGCCTGGCCTACTATCTCAAGGGCGACTTTACCCGCGCGGTTGCGCTGTTCCGCCGCGACGTGGCCGCGGCGGTGAATCCCGACATGGTGGTGGCATCGAGCCACTGGCTCTACATGGCGCTCCGCCGGGCTGGCCGGGTGAACGAAGCCGACCAGGTCGTGGCGGCCATTACGCCGGACATGGAAGTGATCGAGAATCAGGGCTATCATCGGCTACTGCTGATGTACAAGGGTGCGCTCTCGGTCAACGATGTCGCGCCGGCCGAGCGGGGGGACGCGGTGCAGGACGCGACCGTGCTCTACGGGATCGCCAACTGGCACTGGTATCATGGGCGGAAGGCGTCGGCGCGGAAGATGTTCGAGCAGATTGTCGCGCTGCCGCAATGGGGGGCCTTCGGGTTTCTCGCGGCGGAGGCGGAGTTGGCGCGGATGCGTCGGTAGGGATCGGCGTGTCGGCGCGCGAGGTGGTGATGGGTGGCCCGCTTGGCGGTAGCGGGCGGCTGCGAAGGCGTTGGGATGTGGGAGAGCGGAAGCCGCCCAAGCCGCTTGGCGCGGGCCACCCACCACCACCTCACTCGCCTCCGGACAATAGGGTCGGCGCATACGCGCGACATGGGGGATCTTGGGTATGAGAACCAGCATTCGGAGTGTGCCGTGAGCGGATCAATCGGGGGGCGGGGACGGCGGGAGTTTGTTGGGACGGTGTTGGGCGGGGCGTTGGTGCTCGAGGGGTTGAGCGGGGTCGAGCGGACGGTAGCGGCGGAGACGTTGCCGGCCGACGCGCGGCGGCTGGCGCTCGAGTGGGGGGCGGAGGCGGAGCAGGACAAGCCAACCTTCGACATGGCCTGGACGGATCGGGTGACCGGTCAGTACCGCCAGGTCTTTGACGCGCCGGAGGTGGCGGAGGGAACGGTGTTCAACCAGACCCGGACGTTCATGCGGGGGTTTGCGGACATCTATCACGCCAAGGACAGCGAATGCTCGGCGGTGATGGTGATTCGGCACGCGGGGATTCCGATGGTGGCGAACGATCGGCTCTGGGACGAACTCGAGTTGGGCAAGGCGTTCAAGCTCAAGGATCCCGAGACCGGCAAGAAGGCGCGGCGGAATCCGTTCCTGTCCACCAGCAATCCGAAGGATGCCAAGTACGGGATGATCTGGCCGGATGGTGGGATCGACAGCCTGATCGGGCGCGGAGTGATTGCGCTGGCGTGCAACATGGCGCTGTTCCGGCTGGTGTCGATGATTGCCAAGAAGGACGGAATCGAGACCAAGCCGGCGCGGGAGAAGGCACTGGCGAACCTGGTGCCGGGGGTGATCGTGATGCCGTCGGGCATTTTTGCGGTGGCCAGGGCGCAGCAGGCGGGGTGTCACTATATCCGGGCCACCTGACACGCCGATGACCGTCCGCACCCTCGTCCTCGGAGCCGCCGTGTTCCTCGCGGCATGCTCGACCGTCACCGGTCCGGCCGCGACGCCACGGTGGCACCTGGTGGAGGAAGCCCGGATTGGCGGCAAGGACGAGGGGCCGGCCGGCTTTGCGGACGTGCGGGGCATCGTGGTGGACGCGCGGGGCCAACTCTGGGTTCTGGAAGCGGGCAGTCAGGAAATCCGGGTCTTCGATTCAACGGGGCGCCATCTCCGGACCATCGGCCGACGGGGAAAAGGACCGGGAGAGTTCGAGTACGCCGACGGGCTCACTGCCACGCCGGACGGAACCGTCTGGGTTGATGATCCGATGAACGTCCGGATGACCGGTTTCTCCCTCGACGGAGCCCGCGCGGGCCAGATCAGCGCCTCATCCAGCGGGTACGAATACGTCGCGGCGGGTGGGGTGGATTCCCTGGGACGGATCTGGAACGCCTTCATCACGGTCAACCCCAAGCCGACCTCGGACGAAGATCGGTCGAGCCGGCGGTTTCGCCGTTTCACCGTTAACCGGACCCGCGCCGACACGGTGGACCTGCCCCAATGCGGCGTTCGCGGCGATCGGATCCGCTCCTTCATCCGGGGACCGGGCGGTGCCATGACGATTCCCTTCTTCCCGGCCCCGATCAGCGCTCTCGACTTTAACGGCCGCTTCGCCTGCATCCCGTCTTCGGACCGGTACGAGGGCTTCGTTCTCGCCCTCGATCGGCCCGACACCCTGGCCCGGTTCAGGCGGGATATGACTCCGGTCGCGATTCCCGCCGTTGAGCGCGACCAAGAGGTCAAGCGCCTCACCGAATTCGCGACTCGGATCAAGGCGGTCGGCTATTCGCCGAGCCTGGTGCCCACCGCTCGGCCCGCGGTCGAGGGAATTCAGATCGACGATCGGGGGCGCCTCTGGATTCAGCGGGTCACCGCCGCAAGCACGACCGAGTTCGACCTCTTCGACCAACGGGGCGCCTTGGTGGCGGTGGTCGAGTGCCCATTCAAACCGTCGACCTATTTCCGGCCCCTCTTCAAGGGCGACCGGGTCTGGTTCATCGTGGCCGGCGAGGACGACGTACCCC
>JANXXJ010000200.1 GCA_025350665.1 Gemmatimonadota bacterium
GTTCAAGCGATGGCCCAGGCCCAGGCGATGTCGCAGGCCACGGCAGTCGCAGCCACCGCGGCGGCCCAGGTGGCCGCGCCAGGCGTGGGCTCATTGGCCAAGGGTCTCGCCGCCGCCACGCCGATCGGGATGCTCGCCTCCGGCGCCGCCCCCCTGGCCTTCAAGAAGCTCGGCGGGCTGTTCGGCAGCAAGCCGCCGAGCAAGGAAGGGATGATCAAGGACCTGGCCAAGGGCCGGCTGGTCTTGAAGCACGTCAAGTTCCTCGCCTCGAGCGATGCGCTCGAAGATGGCTACGAGGCTGACTTCGAGGCGCTGGCCGGCGCCCTTGGTGCGATGGAAGGCCAGTTCGTCTTGAACCTTCCACCGGAGGCCGCGGACAAGTCGCCCCCGGACACCGTGATGGCCAAGCGGCGGCTCGAAAAGCTGTCGGCCCGGCTCCAGGTGGCGGGCATAGCTCCCGACCGGCTTGCGGTCGGCAACTATCCGCCCGGGCTCGATCCCAAGAAGAAATTCCCCAAGCCGGGCGACGTCGACGTTGAGATCCTCCGGATGCCCAAGGATTTCAAGCCATGATCGGCCGCCTGACGGCAGTCGCCGGGCTCGTTCTCGGGGCGCCGTCGGTACTGGCGGCCCAGGCGGTCTGGCAGGCCGACGTTCGGATCCAGTCGATCGACGCCACCTTCCCCGCCCGGGGCATGCTGGCGATCCGGATCGTGGTGGCGAACGACCACGACGAAGCTCGAAACGTCCGGCTCTCGATCCTGTTGCCCGTAGGAGCCGGCCCGGCACGGTTGGCGCCGGGATGCCGGCCCAGTCCGTCGCCGGTCCCGAACCTCACCGCGCGGATCGCCTGTGAGTTGGGCGACCTGCCGGTTCGGGGCCTTCGCGAGGTTACCGCGATGGTCCCGGTGGCGCCGTCCTCGCCAGGCCGACGGGTCGCGGCGTTCGTCGAGAGCGACACGCCCGATCCTTTCCCCTCCAACAATTACGCCGAGCGAGCGATCCCATGACCGTGATCGGCTGGATGGCGCTGATTCTCACCGGAGCCCTCTCGGGAACTCCGCCCCACAAGGCTGGCCCGGGCGTTGGTCGAATCCCCTATCTCAGAGCCGTCGAGTTGTTGGCGCGGCGGCAGCCTGGTGAAGCGCCCCGGGTTCGGTTCGAGTGGCCCCGGGTGGCTGGGGTTGCCGAATATCGGCTCAAAGGGAGCTGGGCCACCGGCCAACAGTGGACCGTCCAGCGAGTCGAATACAACGTCACGGCCGTGAACGCCACCTCCTGGAGCGATCACCTGGTGGCCTTCGAGTTGTCGCTGCCCCAGGGCGAGCACGCCTGGTCGATCGAGACGTCCGGTGTCCCGCCGTCTCCGGACGACGAACCGGCCCGGGCCACGTTCCGCCTCACCCAATGAGCCGCCTGATGCCGATCGGGCGACCGTTAGGTGCGTTCCGGTTCACCCCTCTGCTTGCCGGGGCCATGCTCGCCGGCCCGGTGACTGCCGCGGCCCAACCCGCCGGCCCTCGGCTCCGGGTGGCTGTTCTCGACCTCGGTGCGTCCGCTTTCAAGATGCAGACAACCCAGATGCCGATGGCCGGTCAGCCGATGGTGCCCCAGTACCTTCCGCCCGGCCAGCCGCAGCAGGGCCAGCAGACCACCGTCACGATCGCGATTCCTCCCCCGGCCGAGTTTGCCCGCGGGCTCACCGAAATGCTCACGTCGGTGATGGTTCGAACCGGGCGGTTCATTGTCCTCGAGCGGGCCGCGATCCAGCAAGCGCTCCAGGAACAGGCGTTGGGCGCCGAGGGGAAGACGACCAAGGAGAGCGCCGCTGTCGCCGGTTCGCTCCTCGGAGCCCAGGCCCTCATCACCGGCGACATCACCGGATTCACGTTCGAGAAATCGAGCCTCGGCGGGTCGCTCACCAACGTGATCAGCGGATTGAGCCTGGCGTCGGAGCGGGTCACCGCCGAGGTCCTGATCGACCTCCGCCTGATCGACGCCACCACCGGCGAGATCCTCTACGCCACCAAAGGCCGCGGCAAGGCCAGCCAGACCGGCGTCGCGGCCGAGTTGGTCAAAGCGGAGAAGAGCTACAAGGCCGACGCCCAGTTCACCACACCGCTCGGTCAGGCTTCGCGCCAGGCGGTTCAGGAGGCGGTGGTCGGGATTCTGGTCGGGATGCCGAAGGTGCGGTGGAGCGGGCTGGTCGTCGACGTGCGCGACGGCGTCGTCTACCTCAACGCCGCCCAGGCCGACGGGATGCGGCCGGGCCTCGAGCTCGAGGTCTTCCAGCGTGGCGAAGCCCTCACCGATCCGGCCACCGGGAAGGCGTTGGGCGCCCCTGAGAGCCGAGTCGGCACCATCGTGGTCGATCGGGTGCTCGAACAGTTCAGCACGGCGAAGGTGACGGGCGGAAACCCGCCGGCGCGGGGGCACGTCGTTCGGCTCCCGCACCCCACTCCATAGGACAGTCACCCGATCGGCCAGGCAATCAAACAATCATCAGTGGAGGTGTTCGATGGGAAGACGGCTATTGTCCTTGACCCTGCTGGCCGGCCTGCCTGGGCCGGGGATGGCTCAAGGGACCCCCTCCGATCAACGCCGCCAGCGCTGTGGCAACCTCATAGTTCTCGGTTCAGCTGGGCTGGACGCCGGTGGCGGGAGCGGCGGCCTACCGGATCTCGAGAGCCGTCAATCAAGCGGGGCCGTTCGTGGCGATTGGTTCCGTGCCGCTGTCGGCCAGCTATTTTGCTGATGCAGGCCTGATACCCAACACGACTTTCTTCTATCAGATCGAAGCAATTGGCCCCCAACCGGTCATGACGGCCCTGAGCCGGCAGAGCGCCACCGCGCCCGTGGCACCACCGGTGCTGGTCACGATGATCAGCGCGGTGGCAACGTGTACTGAGAACGGGGCGCTCGGTGACGGGACCAGGCGACCCGTCGCGGGCGGCCGTCCGGAACAGCGCGACGGCCGCCCTCGAATCCGTCAGTGCGCGACCAGCCGGACGTTGAACTTCGCCCTGCCAAAGGAGGCGTTCGGCGTGAGCGTCAGCATACTGGCCGGAACCGGCGTTTCCGGAACGTAGTACTTGTTGATCAGGAGGCTCGACAGGTCGTCGTCGTCGACATTCTGGCCGGCTGGGAACAGGAGGGCCGGTACGTCGGTCGAGTCGGCCAGAATCCATCCGCCCGGCGCCTTGGTTCCGGTCGCCAGGCCCTTCTTGGCGGCGATCGCGGCCGGGAACGGAACCGTGAAGTTGCCCCCTCCCTGCGGTGGAACCTCCGTATGAGTCAGGGTGACGTAGTCCTGATACCGAATGCCATAGGTACAAACGTTGTCCGTGACGCTGATCCGCAATTTGACCGCGGCCAGACCGGCATTGATCGGCCCGCTGGCTCCGTCGGTCGCGGTGCCGAGGGTCTGCCTCGGACTACCGCCCGTTTGAACTATTTTGTCGACGATGGTCGAACTGCCGGTCGGCACTCCCTCCCAGGTTACGACGTTCGCCGAGTCCGGGAGCCGGGTGAGGGTCGCGGCGGCGGTCGAGCTCTGATCGATGTCGTACTTGTAGTCGTCCCCGTGATCCTGGAGCGTGGTATGCGCGGTGTAGGCGGTCGACAGATTAACCGTCCAGGACACGACGTCCATGATGCCGTCGCAAACTTTGACTGAGAGCTTGGCGCTCTTGGGATCGGGCGTCGAATACTTGTAGTTGGGCCCGACCCGCGCCGTCGCGACGATGTTCGTGGTCCCCTTCCCGATCGCCGTGGCCATCCCGGCCTGATCGATGGTCGCCACGGCCAGTTTGGACGACGCCCACCCGATTCCAGGCTGACGAGTCAGAGGATTGCCCGCCGCATCCGAGACGACCGCGCTATAGAAGATCTGATCTCCGGCGTTGGCGGTCTTGGTGGCCGGTGAAATCGAGATCTTGGGCACCCCGAAGATCCTCGATCGGCTCCGGCTCCCTCGCCCCTTCGCCGCCGCCGCCGGAGCGCCCGACGGGCCGCTGGGTACCGGGCCGGTCACGGTCGCGTCGATCGCGGCTTCACCCCAGTCCACCACTGAGACGAGCCCATCGGCGGTGACCCTCGCAACCGTCGTATCGGAGCTGCTCCAGGCAACCTGAATACCCGGGAGCGGATTGCCCGACGCGTCTCGGGCAGTGGCCGTGAGCCGGGCGGTGTCGCCCACGGTCACCTCAACCGAATCAAGGCTCAGCACCACCGAGTCCACCTGCTCGGCGCTCGGCAGCACGATGAGCGGTTGGGACCCATTGACGCCATCAGCAGTCGCCGTGATCTGGGTCGAGCCCATCCCGACCGCCGTCACGAGCCCAGCCGACGAGACGGTGGCGATGTCGGTCGCCGAGCTGGCCCAGGTCACCGGTTTTCCGGCCAGGGTATTGCCGGCCGCATCCTTGACCGTGGCGATGGCCTGGACCGTCTGGCCGACCAGCGCGGATCCAGCGCTCAGGACCACGGCTACGGACGACACGGCCGCTGGAGGTGGCGGCGGAGGGGCGGGCGGGTTGGGACTGGTTCCACCGCCCCCGCATCCCGAGATCGCGATGGTGGTCGACAACAGCAAGACGGTGCGCTTCATGGCGAGGACTCTCTTGAGGGGCGCGGGTTCGACTGACGGCAGCCAAGGTAGTCTTCGGCCGTCACCGGCTGATCATTTCCCCATCACTCACCCAACTGACCGCCGCTATTGGGGTTCCGAAGCTGGCCGGGGCCGGGTTCGGATTGGACGCCGCCTTGTGCGAGGGGCTGGTGGTGCGTTCGGCGCAATGGCGTGGATGAAGAGTTCGATCCCCGCCTCGAAGTCGGCCCGGGCGTCGATCCGTCGCGCCCCGACGAGCGCTTGATGGAGGAGCGGGAACTCGCCGCTCGCCCCCAGGGTCTTCACCATGCGGCGCACTTCGGGATGAGACGGGCTCCGCTGTGCCACCAGGGCCGAGCCGAGCAGGTAGCTCTGCAGGAGCCGGAAGATCCGGTGGGCGTCGGCCGGCGGAAATCCCGCCGGCGCCAGTTGGGTCAGCACCTGCTCGGCCAGCGCGCTTGAGCCGGGCGTATCGGAGGGGCTGCCGAGGAGCAGCGGGACGACGTTGGGATGGGCCGAAGTGACCTTCCAGGTGGAGCGGGCGAACCGCCGCATCGCCTCCCGCCAGTCTCCCCCGGCCGCCGGATACTCGATCATGCCAAGGACCAGGTCGCCGAGGCCGGTCAGCAGGTCGGCCTTCCCGCGGACATGATTGTAAAGAGACATCGCCTCGACGGAGAGCGCGTCCCCCAGGGCCCGCATCGTGAGGGCCTCAAGGCCGTTCCGGTCGGCCAGGGCCAGGGCCGTGGTCAGAATCCGCTCCCGGGTGAGGGGGCCGCGGCGCCGGCGGGAGGAAGCGGAACGGGGGGACATGACAAGATGAAACTTACGTTGTAAGCTTCCGTACGCAATGGCTCTGGCCACCCCGGCGGGGCGGCCTTCACCCGGACCGGATGACCGATGACCACGCTGCTCACCACTCGCAAGCTCGGCAAGACCTACCAGGTGGACGCGGTTCCCGTCCCCAGCCTCGCCGGGGTGGACCTCGCCGTCGTCGCCGGCGAACTGGTGGTGCTGATGGGGAGCTCGGGGTCCGGCAAGTCCACGCTGCTCTATCTCCTGAGCGGGCTCGAACGCCCCAGCGAAGGCGAGATCGACTTCGACGGGCAGCGGATCGACCGGATGGACGAAACCGAACTGTCGCTGCTCCGCCGCGCGGGCATCGGGTTCGTGTTCCAGGCCATCAATCTGATTCCGCACCTGACCCTGTTCGAGAACGTGGTTCTCCCCGGCTATCTCCTCGAGCCGGACCGGAACCGGGTCGACGCCCGGGCCCGGGAACTCCTCGACTCCATGGGCATCGGGCGCCTGGCCGACCGGCTCCCGGCCCAGGTGTCGGGAGGCGAGCAGCAACGGGTCGCGATCGCGCGGGCCCTGATCAACTCGCCCCGCGCCCTCTTTGCCGACGAGCCGACCGGCGCCCTCAATTCGGCCGCCGGGTCCGCGGTACTCGACGCCTTTCGTGCCATCAACGCCCGGGGCCAGACCATCGTCATGGCCACCCACGAGGTGAAGTCCGCCTGTATCGGCGACCGGGTGGTGTTTCTCAAGGACGGCCGGATCGAGGGCGAGTACCGGATTCGTGATTCGGCCGCAGGGCCGGCCGAGCGCGAGGCGATGTTGCTGGCGTGGCTGGTGGAGCAGGGGTGGTGATCGTGCGCAGCGTCCTGCTCGTCGCCCGCTCGAACCTCCGGCGCCGCCGGGGCCAGACCCTGCTGATCGGCTCGATCATCGGGCTCTCGGTCCTCCTCTTCTTTACCGGGGTCGGCATCCTCCGGGAGATCGAACGGCCCCTCACGCTCATGTTCGAGCGGCAGCGGGGGGCGCACTTCACCATGGTGTTCGACGCCCGGATCCACGCGCCCGACTCGGTCCTGTCCTGGTGGCGCGCCCAGCCCGGCGTCTCGCTGGTCGGCGAGGCCACGCCGACGGTGGCGCTCATGGAGCGGTCCTATGCCCGCAGTGCGGCCCTCTCCACCTTTCTCTTCGTCACCGAACGTCCGCTTCATCCGGAGGGCGGCCCCGACTCGCTTCGGATCCTCGAAGGCGCACCCCACGCCTTGCCGGCGCCCGGCGAAGTCTGGATTCCGACCTCGCTGGCCTACGACGCGCATCTCACCGCGGGCGATACCCTCGAAATCCCCGCGGCGGACGGTCTGGTGCCGCTGGTGGTGGGCGCGGTGGTGGTCGACCCCGTATTCAGCGCCCCGTTCAACAATCCGATTCGAGTCTGGGTCGCGCCGGGCAGCCTGCCCTCGTACTTCAAGGCGTCGTCGCTGAACCGTGTCATCGCCTCCGTCCGCCTGGCCACTCCCGCACGGGGCGATGCGTTGTGGGCCGCATTCGTGAAGCACCTGGGCGGCGCCTTCAACGGCAATGTCTACGACTATGCCGGGGTCAGGAACGGTTACACCGCGCCCTACGTCCTGATGGCCGCGATGATCGTGGCGTTTTCAGCGTTAGGCTTCCTGGTGGCGCTGTTCGCGATCCAGGGCACCGTTACCAGCGCGATGCTGGCCGACTTCCGGATGATCGGCATCCTGCGAACCCAGGGCTTCACCCCCCGGGACGTCCGCCGGGTCTACGAACTTCAGTACCTGCTGCTCGCCGCCGTGGCCCTCCCGATCGGGATCGGGATCGGCTTCTTTGCCGTGAGCGGAACGATCAACCTGCTCACCCGCACCATCGCCACCCCGGTGCCGGCCGGCTCGCTCGTCGGACTCGGCGCCCTCACGTTCGTCCTTTTCCTGGCGCTGGTCTACGTCTTCGTGGTCCAGGTGGCTCGCGCCGCCGGCCGGGTTCGCCCGGCCGATGCCATCCGGTTCGGCGCCCAGTCCACCGGCACCGCGCGCGTCGGCATTTCGCTCTCCCGGCTCCGCCGGTTTCCGGTGCCCTTGCTGCTCGGCATCCGGAACCTCGGTCTCCAGCGGAAGCGGGCGATCTTTCTTGGCGTGGCCATCGTGTTCGCCGCCCTGGCGGCGTTTCTCGCGGTCAACCTCGACCACTCATTTGAGGCGATGCGTGGCAACCTCGCCTCCTTCGGGTTCGACGCCGCCAGCGTCCGGGTGAGCCGAGTCGGGCGACGGTTCCAGATCAGACACGAGGCGCTGATGACGGCACTCCGGGAACGCCCGGGTGTCAAGGCGGTGGCTACCTGGGACGGCATTGACGGCAACGTCGAAGTCACGCCCGGCGGGCCCAACCGGGTTCTGTTCGGCACGGCGGTGGACGGCGACATCGACGGCGTCGGGTTCGAGAACATCCGGGGCCGGAATCCCAAAGGGCCCGGGGAAATTTCATTGGCGGTGCGAACGGCCCAGTCGCTCAAGCAAGACGTGGGCGGGCGCGTCACCCTGAACGTCATGGGCGCTCCGCTCGAGTTTCAGGTGGTGGGCGTCTACCAGTCGATCGACAACACCGGCGAGGGTTTCCGGATCCGGCTCGAGGCGGTGCGGATCGCCAATCCGCTCTGGATGCCGGTCGAGTACGGCCTGGTGCTGGCGGATGGTGTCGCACCCGCCCCGTTCATTGCCGGCCTCGAGGCGGAATACGGCGAGGCGGTGGACGCCAAGGCCGGTGACTACTTCGTGCACGATCAGCTGGAGGCGGTCACCAGCGGACTCCGGATGGCCAATGGGTTCCTGGCGGTGGTCTTCCTGCTCGCGGCGGCGGTATTCATTGTCAACACCACGCTGCTCACCATCGCCGAAAACCGGCGGATCTTCGGGATCCTCAAGACCGCGGGGATGACGCCGGCCCAGCTCCGGATGTCGGTCGTGTCCGGGGTCGGGGTCCAGGCGGTGTTGGGCCTGGTGGCGGCGCTCGTGGTGTGGGCGGTGGCCGCCCGGGCGCTGTTGTCGGTCTTGTTCTCCGGCGTGGGGATGGTGGCGTTTCCGCTCCAGAACTCCCTGATCGGCATGGCGGTCGTGGTGCCGGTGATTCTCCTCTTCTGTCTCGCGAGCGCGTGGGTACCGTCCGCCGCGGTGCTCGACGTGAACCCGAAAGCGCTGATCGTCGAATGAGCCGAACCCTCTTCTGTCTGGCGGCGCTCGCCGGTGCACCCTCGAGCGGGCTTCCGGCCCAGACTCCGGTCGCGCGGATCGACCAGTTTCTCGCCCGGCACCTGAAGGAGATTCCGGTTCCGGGGTTCTCGGCCGTGGTGGTGAAGGACGGGAAGGTCATCTTCTCCAGGGGATACGGCGTCGAGGTGTTGGGTCAGTCGCGGCCGCTCACCAGTCGGTCCCCGATCGCGATCGGGTCGCAGACCAAGTCGTTCACCGCCGTGGCGCTGATGAGGCTGGTGGAGCAGGGGAAAGTCGACCTCGACCAGCCGGTGGTGAAATATCTCCCGTGGTTCAGGACCGCCGACCGCCGGGGCGGTGAGATAACGATCCGGATGTTGATCACCAACACGTCGGGCCTGCCGAGCCAGGACCGCTGGCTCTTCGACCGCGATTCCGACGAGGGCGCCATCGAGCGCGGGGTTCGTGATCTCTCGCGGGTGCCGCTGGTCCGGGCGCCGGGCAAGTCGTTCGAGTATGCCAACGAGAACTGGACCGTGGCCGGCGCCGTGATCACAGCGGTGACCGGCAAACCGTACAGCACCTACCTGCAGGACGACGTCCTCGGGCCCCTCGGCATGAGCCATTCGAGTACGGCGCTCGCGCGGTTCCCGGCCATCGGCGCGCTCTGGGGTCACCTGGCCACCATGGACGGCGTGGTGCCGGCCCGGCCCCGGTTCATCGCGGTGGCGCTCCCGGCCGGCAGCGAACTCCGGGTCAGCGCCGACGACATGGGCAAGTATCTGGCGATGTTCCTGAACTACGGCCGGACCGACTCGGGCCGGCTCTTGAGCGAGGCGTCGGTCCGGAAGCTCTACGTGTCGGCCACGACTACCACGGCCAGCATGCCGGAGATGGGCATGCTCAATGCCAAGGTCGGGTACGCGTTAGGCTGGCTGGTGGGCCAGGCCGACGGCCGGACCCTGATCCACCACGGCGGCGACGCAATTACGATGGGGTCCTGGACCGTGATCGACACGGCCCACCGAGTGGCGGCGAGCCTGCTCTACAACGGGCCGGCGCTCGACGCCTATCGCTATCCGAGCAAGATCTGGGTCGTGAACAACCTGCTCCACCTGGCACTCGGCGAACCGGTGACCGACTTCGGCCTGCCGAAGGAGAAGGATCCTACGCTCAACAGCTGGGAACTTCCCGACTCGCTCGCCGGTCGTTATCTCGGCACCTACCTGGCCGAGGAGGGCCAGAAGCTGGTGATCAGCCGCGAAGCGAAGGGCTCCGGCCTCCGGCTCGACATCGCTTTGGGCTCGATGAGCACCAGCTACCACGTCGATTTCGCGAGCGAGGCAAGCGCCGTGCTCCGGAACATTTCCTTGAACCCGGTTGTGGCGTTCACCATCGCTCCCGGCGGGCGGGTGACGGGGCTGGCCGGCGGGCTTCCCGGCGGCGTCTACCGGCGCCGGTCGGAGACCGAGCTGGCCCGGGTCCGCGCCTGGCGGTCGCCTTCGGGGCGGCTCGGGGTGGAACTCCCGCGCCAGTGGGAGGTGCAGTGGTCCGGCGAGCGGTTCACCGCCCGTGATCCCGCCGATTCCGCCACCGTCGTCACTGGCTCGCTGGCCGCGACAGGCGACACGGTGCCACCGGCGGGCGCGGCCCCGCGCCTGGAGTCGATCGGGCGGTATGAATGGAAGCGGTGGTGGTCGGCCGCCGGGGGGCGGCAGCGGTCCGCTACCTTCGCGCGGGACGGCGGGGCCGTGATTTCACTGACGGTGGACGCCCCGGCAGGCCGACTTACCGCCGTGCTCCGGGACGTCCTGGTGCCGCTCCAGCAGACGATCGAGGTCGGGGCGGAGCGTTAGGTGGCGCCGCCCACCCTGCCGCCCTTACTACAGTGTACCCCGAAGGGCGGGGATCCCGAACCGAGGTTTGAGGGGTGGACCGATGTCCGGGTGTCGACCATCATCCAGGGTGACACCAAGCCGGCATCGGGGACCATGAACGGACCAGAACGAACGTCGCAAACTGGCAACGCCACGCGGCCCGGTCGGATTGCGCCGAGCGGAAGACTGGCGTTGGCCCTGGTCGTTGCGGTGATGAGCGCCGGGTGTTCCACCGCACCGGACCAGACCGCAACCTGGGGCTCGGACCAAGTGAGCCTCCGGATGGCCGACAATGGTGCCACGGTCCAAGTCCTGGCGTCGGGCGGGTGCTACGGGAGTTATGGGGCGATCGACCATCCCATTCCAGCCGGCGCCTTCACGCTCTCGGGCACCTTCACCCAATTGATGGGAGCATTTCCCGGCTTCGTGCGATACCCGGCGGAATACACGGGCACGGTCACCGGCAGCACGATGACGCTCACCATCAATGTTCCGACAGAGCCGTTGACCCTGGGCCCGTTTCAGCTGACGGCGGGCGTGACGACGTCGTGGTCGGCCTGTCTCTATCCGTAGGTGCCTCGCCGGCCGCGCCTCTTTGGCCCAGGATGCGGCTCAGGCCGTCGGACGCCGGGCTCACCGCTTACGAACCTCAAGACGCAGTGCCCTTTGTGGCCATCCGGTCCGCAGCCGATGTTGGAACCTCCGCTCCTGAGGTGGCATGCGTTCCTTGCTCCTGGGTCGACTCCTCGCCACGCTCGCGACGCTGGCGCTGCCGGCGTGCGGCAGCCCAACCGCCCCGTCGACGAACGCCCTCGTCCCCGGCCAGTACGTCCTCACCGACATCGGCGGACAACCCGCTCCTTTGGTCCTGAGCCAGACCGAACGGGCGGACGGCACGGTTTCCACCCGGCTCTTCAGCTACGATACGCTCCCCGTGATCGACGACTCGACCGCGCGCAGGCACGTCCGCCAGGTGACGCTCGAGCAGCCCGCAGGCGGCACGGCCACGGAAGCTGGTTCGGAGGAGACCACCGTCCAGCTGCGGCTCCTCTCGCGGGACGACGAGTTCCTGCTCATCGGGCCGGCGGTATTCAGCCTCGGCCCCACCTATTTCGCCGTGCGGGGAAGCGACTTGATTCAGCGCCTGCCGCTCACCCGCGCGCGATGCACCCCCGACGGGTGCACGTACCTCTCGAACACGATCGTGGAGGCGCGCTATGTCCGGCATTGACCGCGGTCGCGCCGTCCTCATCGGCGTGACGCTCGCCGCCACGGCGTGCGGCGGGGAAGCCGGTCCCGCGCCGGCCGCGCTCGACGGCAATTATGGCGGGCGGGTGCTCGGGGTCCAGGCCTTCCTCGGCCTGGCACTCCGGCGGTCCGGGAGTGCCGTGACCGGTTCGGCATGGTCGCTCTTCCTCCCGTCGCCCAACCATGTGGCCAGCGTGAGCGGTACAATTTCGAACGATTCGCTGGCGCTCCGAATGCAGGTAGCCGGCCAGCCGGATTGGCTGTTCAACGGTGTCTGGGCGGCGGATTCACTGTCCGGCGAGATAGCCCTCGACCCGCGCGGAGGCTTCCTGGTCACTCTCACGCGAGTGGACACGATCCCATCCAACTCGGCGACGATCGCGGTTCGGGGCGCGGAGTCGTCGGACGCTTCCGGGCTCGCCTCCTTCGGCTATGTCTCGGATGCGACACCGGTGCTCCTCTTCGAGATCGCCGCGCCCTTCCCGGCGACCTTCTATTTCCAATTTCCCGGTTCGGCCCGGCCGGCGACGGGTGTCTATTCGTTAGGCGGCAATAGCCCGGTGTCCCTCTCGATCGTTCGCGACCCGTCCGCCCCGGTTACTGCGCCATACGCCGTGACGAGCGGGACGCTTCGAATCGAGCGGGCCAACCGGTTCACGCTGATGGGCCGGCTGGACGCGACGGCGCGGGGGCCCGGGGGCGCGATCATCAGCCTAACGGGAACGTATAGCGCCGGCTGCGTCGGCGACTGCTGACCCCTGCCGGGTGGCGGCGACCAGCTCAAGGTTTCGCTCTCCGGCGGAACCGAGCCGATGTGGTCCGCGACCGGGCGGGAATTGTTCTACCGGAGCCCGGCCAAGGCCGGCGTCGATTTCACGGCGGCATCGCTCCAACTGGGGCCGGCGCCGGCCGTTACCGATCGGCGGCGGTTGTTCGACATCTCCGACATCATCTCGACCTCGCCGCACGCCAACTACGACGTCTCGCCCGACGGCCGGACCTTCGTGATGGTGCGGCAGAACCCCGTCACCCGGATCATGGTGCTCCAGAACATGCCGGCGCTCTTCCGGCAACTGGAGCGGCGGGAGAAGCGGTGACCTCGCGGCCTCGCTTTCCGTCCCATCAGGGACGCGGGGCGCCGGCCTCGATCTGCCGCCGCATGATCCGCAGCAATTCCTGGTTGGTCCACGGCTGCCACCCGTGCGGCTTGAGCGGCCGGCCGTACTGGACGGTGCCGGCGTAATACGGACCCTTCCCCGGCTCCTTGGTGCTTTCGAGGAACTGCTCGAACCGATAGACCCCCAGGTTGAGGAAGTAGTTGTCCATGTCGCCCACGGCGACGTGCAGCTTGCCGACCAACCTGGGACCCACCGTGCTCCAGTTCCGTTCGAGGTAGTCCCGGAGGTCGTAGCCGGCGGCCCGCATCCGCTCCGCGACCGCGTGATCGATGGTGCCCGTCCGCTTGTCCCAGAGCGGGAGCGGGTACCCGTCCGGCCCGACCGGGGCCCAGGCCGCCTGCCACCCGTCCCACTGGCCGCCCGAACGGCCGTGCGACGCGATGACCGACTCGGCCTGGTTCTCCTCGCGCACGGTGAGGTCGGTGAGTCCCTCGGTGGTGCGGCTCGAGGGAATTTCCCGCGCCAGCCACGAGCCGTCGCTGTGCCCGTAGGCGTTGGAGTCGGCGTAGATGTCGCCGAACTGGTAGTTCCGGAAGTCGAGCTGGTCGGGATAGAGCGACCAGGCGCCGCCGAAGACCTCGGGGTAGTGGGTCTGGAGGCCGAGCACGTCCCAGCCGCCGGTCGAACCCCCGGTCAGCATCCGGGCGTGAGCGCCGCCGATGGTGCGGAAGCGCCGGTCGATCTCGGGAATGAGCTCCCGGGTGATGGCGTCGCCGTAGGGGCCGTTGTTGGCGGAGTTGAGGGCGTAGCTGTCGTCGTAGTAGGGCGTGGTGTGCTGGACGTAGACCGCGATGAATTCCGGCACCCTGCCGGCGGTCCACGCCTGCTGGAACTCGCAGCCGGGCTCCCGCGCGGTGCGGGCCAGCCGGGCGGTCCGCGCGGCGGCGGATTCGGCCTGGTCGCATCCCTCAAAGGTGAAGGAGAACGGCGGACGATCGCTGTAGTGGCCGATGGTGTAGACGACGGGGTAGCGCTTGTCGGGATTCTCGTCGTAGCCCTTCGGCAGCAGCACCACGGCGCCGATCGGCATGGGGTGGCCCCAGAAGGCGCTGGCGAGCTTCGAGGTCAACCGGATTCGCTTGACCCAGCGGGTGTCCTCGGTCGTCGGCACCGGCGGGAGGACCCGGGTCAGGTTCAGGGTCAGGTTGGTCGGCTGACCCCGGTCGATCCGGATCCGGGTCACCTCGCTCACGAGCGAGCCGGGCGCGTCGTTGAAGCGCTGGCCTTCGCCGGCGTCCATGTGGGCCCAGATGGTGTGGCCGTCGGCCCGCGGGAACTCCGTGTAGGGGAGCAGCAGTCCCTGGACGAAGTATTCGCCGGCGGGCAACCGCTCGAGGGACGAGACCGGGAATCCCGGGACGGATGGATCGAACGTCACCGACTCACCGGGCCTGAGGGCCGTGACGTCGACCCCGAAGAATGGTTCGCTCGAGTGCGACGAGCCGGCCTGGCGCCGAGGTTCGGTCCGGTCGGTCCGGGCGATGAACACGAAGGCCCGTCCGGTGATCGGGCCGGCGTTGGCGCTCGCGGGATAGGACAGCCGGACGGTCTGGGCGGCGACGGGTCCGGCTGCGGCGAACAGGCCGACGGTCGCGGTGGCGACGAAAGCTCGAGTGAGGATCATCCGCCAATAATAGGGCGCCGGGCGGAGTCCCGCAGGACAGATGCAGCCGTCGTCGGCACTCGCGCGCCCCGTTCGATGGCGAGCCGCCGGTAAACCAGCACATGGCCGAGCAGCGCCGCGACCACCATGACGGTCGGGAGCCAGACCCAGGGCGCCTGGGTAATCCAGGTGTTGGCGGGCTCGTTCATGAACGCGCGAAGGGGCGTCGGGGCCGACAGCAGTGCCACGACCAGGATGTTCACGAGGAACGCGAGCGACAGGGTATTCCACCCGAACAGGACTCCCCGGATTCTCTTTCACGCGCTCGGCGCTCCAGCTTCCAAGGATGCCTTGATCTTCGAGCGGCCGGACCACCCTGACTGGGTTTTGTCGCACCGGGCCTCGGACGACGGGCGATACCTCATCGTTTGGGCGCGGGTGGGAATCGAACGCCGGGACCGGGTCTTCGTTCGAGACCTCGCGCGCGACGGTTCCCAGGTCGTCCCGCTCATCGAGGAGGCGGATGCCGAGTACGTCTTCGTCGGGAACTCCGGGTCCGTCCTCTGGTTTCAGACGACCTTGGATGCCCCTCGAGGCCGGGTGATCGCGGTCGACGCGATTGCTCCGCGGCGGGCGTACTGGAAGACGGTGATTCCGGAAGGGAAGGATCCGATCGACACCTGGATGGGCGGCGGGGTCCGCGCCATCGGCAATCGTTTCCTCGTCAACTACCGGGAGGATGCCGTGTTGGTTACCCGGGTCTTCGATATCCGCGGCCGCTTCATCTCGACGCTGGGGTTTCCTCAGCGTTTCAGCTCGATGTGGTCCATCGCGGGGCGCCAGACGGACCCGGAGGCCCTCTTTGTTCTTCAGGGTGTGGCCGATCCCGGGACGATCTACCGTTTCAACACCGTCACCGGATCGGTGGCCGTCTTTGAACGCCCGGCCCTGGTCTACGATCCGGGCGACTACCTGACGGAACAGGTCTTCTATCGAAGCAAGGACGGAACCCGGGTTCCGATGTTTGTGGTCCGTCATCGAAACACCAAGTTGGACGGTTCGGCGCCCGGTATCGTCTACGGATATGGGTTCGACGCCTGGTCCGGCTCGCCCTGGTTCCAACCGATGGTCACGGAGTTCATGCGGGAAGGCGGCGTCTGGGCGCTGGCCAACATCCGGGGCGGCGGGGAGTACGGCGAAGCCTGGGCGGCCGCCGGGCGCCGCCGCCGGAAGCAGACCTCGATCGACGACTACCTCGCCGCGAGCGAGTGGCTGATCGACCATCACTATGTGGCCCGCGGAAAGCTGGTCGCCAACGCCAGTAGCGCGGGTGGCGTCATCGCCGCCGCCGCGATCCAGCAGCGGCCGGATCTGTTCGGTGCGAGCATCTTCGACTATCCGGTCATCGACATGTTCCGTTACCACGCCTTCCCCGGCGGGGCCCGGTGGACCGAGGAGTACGGCACCGTGGCCGATTCGGCGGACTTTGCCGCGCTGCGTGGATACGCGCCATACCCGAAGGTGCAACCAGGGACCTGCTATCCCGCGTCAATGCTCTCTCCGGGTGAGCTGGATGAGACGGCCTCTCCGATGCATTCGTACAAGTTCGCGGCGGCGCTGCAGTTCGCGAACGCCGGGACGCCTGGGTGTTCGCACCCCGTCCTGCTTCGGGTGTCCTGGGGCGCCGGTCACTCGGCCGGAGCGACAGGCGAGCTCGCCGTGGAGACCTGGGCGGACCAGCTGGCGTTCATGGCGATCGCTCTTCGCAGGAACGGTCCGCCGTCGCTACCCTGACCACACCGGGCCCGGGCGGCGACCTCAAACGCCGCGGCGGGCCTGACGGCTTCTGGCGTACCCGACCACGAGGAGTAAGGTCAGGTACGTCAGGGGAGTGCCGCCCCACCCCATCTTGCCGCCGGGATGGGTGAGCAGCGTTACCAACGCGCCGGCCATGATTACGCCCAGTCCGGCGGCGGCGTAACGCGCCAGCCGGGTGACGAGCAGCCCGATCGCCCCCGCCAACTCCGCCCCGCCGATGACTTGGCTAAGCCATGGTGGGTGCCATTCACGACCAGAAGTGATGATCGTGATCGGGGCAGAGTACTTTCGGCCGGAACGGGTCGCTATCAACCGATTGCTCGGGTTGGGTGCGCCACTGCGATGCCCCCTCGACGCCCCGTGGTATAGGTGTCGGGACCCGGGATCACGCCCAGCCGGATAGCGTCGCGGAGATTGAGCGCCCCGGCCAGCTCGGTGCCGGGGTCGCGGCCGGAGGTGACGCCCATCGCCAGGCGGCGGGGGCCGTCGAAGATCCACTCGTGCCAGTAGTGGAAGTGATTGTCGATCAGGCCGGGGAGGAGGAACTTGCCGCCGCCGTCGATCACCGGCACGCCGGTCGCCTTCGGTCCCGCGGCCCCCGTCCCGGTATCGGCGATCCGTCCGCCTCGCACCAGCACCCAGGCGTTAGGTACGGCGGGCGCGCCGGTCCCGTCCCAGAGCCGGACGTTGGTGACGACGAGGTCGCCGGGCGTCTGCTCGGGGAGGTCGAGCTTGGCCTCGACCGGGATCGGGGTGGCTTTGCCGGTGGCGAAGTCGAGCCGGTACAGCTTCCGTCCCGCCACCATCACCGCGGACTGCCCGTCGGGGAGGAGGGAGAGTTCCTTCCCGTCGAACG
>JANXXJ010000214.1 GCA_025350665.1 Gemmatimonadota bacterium
GCACAATCGTACGAATCAGCATGACGCCTCCCGCTTACTTGAACCGACTCTTCGCCAGAATGGCATAGCGGAGCAGATCCCACTCCGAGGCCAGGCCAAGCGCCGCGCGGATCCGTTGCCGGTGGTAGGTCACCGTCGCGACGGACACGCCGAGCGCTTCGGCGATGGCTTCGCTGTTCTTGCCATCGCCCATCATCGTCAGCACGTCGATCTGCCGGAACGAGAGCCCGGTGGTGAGCGACGGCGCCTGGGGACCGCCGGGCTCCTCGTCGGTCGGTACCGCCGGCGACAGGTATTGCTCACCGGCGAGCACCGTGTTGATGGCCAGGATCAGGTCGGCGGTGCCGCTGTCTTTCGGTACGAAGCCGTGCGCCCCGGCCTTGAATGCGGTCTCGGCAAGGAGCGCGTCGGAGTGCATGGTGACGATGACGATCTTGAGGTCGGGGTAGGTCTGGATCAAGCCGCGGATCAGCTTGAGGCCGTTGGTCTTGCCGAAGCTCAGGTCGAGGAGCAGAACGTCGGGGGTCAGCTCGGCCAGGTCCCGGCGCATCGCGGCGGCCGACGCCGATATGCCGGTCACCTCGAAGGTGCCGGCCAGGCTCAATCGCAACCCTTCGGCCATGAGGGTGTGGTCTTCGGCGATGTGGACTTTGATGATGGGGTCCATTCCGGCGCGTTCAAGGCCTGGCGTCATACGGGAGCTACTGGATGGAAATACTCCTGTCTGCGGTCGGTGCGCCAGTCCTATAAGATCTTATAGGATGGCAGGGGCAGCCCGTCGACGCCGAACTGGGGGTGGCCCACGACGCGTTATTCCGGTCACTGCCGCGGCGTTTGGGTTATCGCCCCGGATGCCGTTTGGGCAAGGTTTGAAGGATGCTGCCTTGCACAACCCGCGCCGAGGAGCCCTTGCGCCAGATTCTGGGTATGACGTATCGTCCTACCTCACGCAAGGAGGCCTGTATGGCCAAGACAAAAGTGGCCGTGACTCTGGATACCCACATATTGCGCCGGGTTGATCGCCTGGTGCGTGATGCCCGTTACCCCAACCGTAGCCAAGCCATTGAGGCCGCAGTCACCGGCCAGCTTGAGCGGCTCGAACGGCGGCGCCTGGCCGAAGAATGCGCCAAGCTCGACCCGGCGGCCGAGCGAGCGTTGGCCGAGGAGGGACTTGGGGAGGACATGGCCGCATGGCCGGAATACTGAGGGGGGAAATCCGCTGGGCTGAACTGAATCCGGCCCGTGGCAACGAACAGGCAGGACTTCGTCCCGTGCTCGTACTCAGTCATGATGTCTTCAACGAGCGGTCGGGTACCGTCATCGCGGTGGCACTGACCAGTCAGCCGCAGCGCGCCGGATTTCCACTGACGCTCGAGCTGGAAGCCCCGAGGCTGCCGAAACGATCCTGGGTCAAGATCAGTCAGATCCGGACGTTGGCCACTGAGCGGATCGGGAAACGCCTCGGCAGGGCCTCACCCGAGGAGCTGGCTCAAGTGCTTGAGGGGTTGAACGAGATTCTGGGCGCCTAGAAACGGGCGTCGACGGCATAGAAGAAATCGATGTTGCTGACGCCGTGAACGCCCGGGTGTCGGGCGAAAAATGGGAAGCGTCTATTCGGGTCGGTGACACGCCCGCACATCCTTGGCGTCCGGCGGGTAGGCTCGATCCTTGAGCGCACGCGCGGCCGCGAGCCGCTCCTGGACGGTCATCTGGAGGTGCGGTTCAACGTCCCAATCCGCGACTTCCTGGTGACCACGGGTCTTCTGACGATGCGGTCCATGGTGCCTCCGGGGTAGGAAATATGACGTGTCACCCGGCTGTCATGCGGCTGTAATCGCCCCGCTGCAGATTGGAGTACCCGCCCCGAGGATCATCCATGGTTGGCAGACCCCGCTGGCTCCCGACCCTCCTGGTACTCGCCGCCTGCGCTCGGCCCGGCTCCGTCCTCCCCGCCGACTTCGGCACCGAGTGGCAGCCCTTCCGCTGGGTCGATGCCCGAATCGGCACCGAGTTGGTGCCACGCGCCGCCCTCATCGTCGAACCGACCGACCCGGCCCTTCGGATCAATGCCAACACCCCGGTCCACCTGCAGCTCGACTTCGGCTTCTCGAGCACCGGCGCGTTCGGCATCCCACTCCGACTTCTCGACACGACCGATGCGCCGCCTGCCACTCGCGATCGGATCCTGGCCGGCCGGATTCCCCGGCTCGCGAACCGCGATGACTCGACCGGCACCGCCCAGACCTTCCGAGTCGGCACGGTCGGGCTGCTCTACTATGCCGTGAAGGGTCTGCTGATCGATCAGGTCACCCGCCGCATCGGCGTCCCGCGGCCCGGACAGAAGCTCCCGGCCGAGCTCGAACGCCGAATGGTCTGGACCGAGGCGACCGAAGATGTGGGCAGGCTGTCGCTCCCGCTGTCCCTCGATCGAGCCTCGGTGGGCCGAGTCTGGTTCGATCCAGGGTCGAGCGTGGTCGGTGTCCTGCTCACGGCTCAAGCCTGGCGGAGCGTCACCGGCCGCCGTGGCGATGAACCCGGGCTCGAGCGGCGGGTCTTTCCGCTGGTCGGCGACAGCCTGGTTCTGGCGGGCGCCAAGCCCCGGTCGGGGCTTGCGATCGGCGGTATTCATATCGCCGATGCCGTCTACACCGTGGCCCATGGGCCCGCCGAAGCCAGCCCGGAACGGTTCGGCGATGGCGTGGTCGGGCTGGCGGGGAGTCAGCTGTTTGCTGGGGCCCGGCTGGTCTATATCAACACCCGGGCCAAGCGGCTCGGCTCAGTGCGGTAGCTGATTCCACTCCGCTTCAGTGATCGGATTCATCTGGTGCTCCATCAGCGTCTGCCACCGCCCGTTGGTCTTCACCAGCAGCGCCTCCATCCGCCGATAACCCGGCGTGGCCTTCCCGGCCTTGTCGGTGGTGGTGTACTTGAACGCCCCCACCTCGAACGCCGTGGTCGCGTCATCCTGCCGCTTGCTGAACCGGAGCTCCACGGTGGCGTGGACGCCGTTCTTCTTCGCCACCACCATATCCTTGCCCCAGCCGTCGAGCGCGGCCGAGACCGGTTTGGTGCCGGTGTTGCTGACGAGCACCGCGGCCGGATGATAGGTCTTGGCCATCGCGACGATGTCGGCGTTCACCACGGACGCCGCGATCGGCTGCCAGACCTGGGCGTCGATCTCCGCGCTGGTGGGACCCGGCGCCGGTGTATGCGCCCGGTGCAGGGCCACCCCGCCGAGGGTGAGGGGCAGGCTCAGGGCGAGCAGCGAAGTGAGCGTGGTGCGTGCCATGGGGTTCTCGCTGGATGTTGTGGGGAGATGAACCGCTCGGTTGAACGTAAGCCCCGCTCGGCCAAACGGGCAACTCAACCAGCACCGGACCGGCTATCTTCCGCCCGTTCATTCTCGGCACCCTCAACCACTCGGGGACACCATGGGCTTGCTGGACCAGTTAATCGCGCAGGTCGGCCAATCGTTGGGCAACAATCAGGGCAACGTCCCCCACGGCGACGTCGTCACCCAGCTCGTTCAGTCACTCGGCCTCTCGAACGGGAACGGCATCGCCGGCCTCGTGCAGCTCTTCCAGCAGCACGGCCTGGGCGACATGATCGCGTCGTGGGTGAGCCACGGCCCCAATCCACCGGTGTCCGCCGGCCAGGTCACCCAGGTCCTCGGCGCCGACAAGCTCGGTCAGATCGCCGCCAGCCTCGGCGTCTCGCCCGAGGTGGCCGCCGGCCACGTCTCGAGCGTGCTGCCCTCGCTGATCGACAAACTCACCCCCGCGGGCCAGGTGCCCCAGGGCGATCTCCTCAGCGAAGGACTCGGGATCCTCAAGAACCTGTTCGGGAACTGACCCGGGCCGTCTTCTTCGCCGGCGCCGTCCGCGTTATCCGGGCCTTCACCAGTTTCCGGATCAGCGCGGCCGGCAACGGCGCCTCGGGCTGAAACCGCACCGTCCCCTTGCTGGTGCTGAACTTCGCCAGCTCGGCCGCGAACTCCTTCACCAGCCCGCCGGGATAGAACGCGCAGTGGCTGGCGCTCGCCCCGTACCACACCAGGACCTTCCCGCGATAGCGCACGGCCGGCATCCGATAGCTGATGCAGTCTTCCGCTCCGGGCGCCGCCGCCAGGATGTATTTCCGGAGCCTTCGAAGCGCCGCGCGCTGTTTGGCCGGCACCGCCGCGAGATACTCGGCGACGGTGCGACCCTGGGGACGTGATTTCATCTCGCCGATGTTACCTCGCCTTGAGCCAGTAGCTGACCTTCAGGGCAAAGAAGTTGTCGCCGACCGCCGTGGTCGCATCCCAGAGCGAGCCGGGGGTGACCAGATCCCCGTTCGGCAGAATGTGCTCGCGGTTCTGCTGCCAGATCAGGAACAGCGTGCTCCCCGCCGTCCACTCCCAGCGAGCCACCAGGTTGGACCGGAACGACAGCACGTTGAAGTCGGGACTCGAGAGGTCGAACGCCGCCGACCCATCGGTGATGTGGTACTGCCCGGCGGACGGCGACGCGATCGTGGTCCCGGCCGCCGTACCGTAGGTCCGGACCGCAAAACTCCGAGCCCGGGCCAGCTCGCCGAACCCGTAGAATCGGCCGCTCGAGGCGAACGGTTCCGCGTACGCCTGCAACGTGAAATTCGGCGTGAAGGCGTAGTTCAGGCGGAACTGCACCGCCACGGTGCTCTGCTCGATCTGGGCAAAGACATAACGCCGGCCGAACGTCGCTGCCGATCCGCCCGTCAAGGCGGTGACGTACTGCTGGGCGTTGGTGGACCGGATATAGCGCGGCGTGAGCGATGCCTCCCACTGTGCCGACGGCCGAGTGGTGATCCCGGCGCTGACCGTCGTGGCCGATCCGTTCAGTTCGTCGGTCCGGCGGCTCACGAGCGCGTTCCACACGGTCCGCGCTTGCTGGTTGCTGGACACGTGAGCCTGCAACG
>JANXXJ010000253.1 GCA_025350665.1 Gemmatimonadota bacterium
CCGGTTCCACGAGCCGTGGAAGGCCAGAAACGCGCCGCCCTTGTAGCTGTCGCCGAACATCGAGCCACTGTAGAACATGAGGGCGTTTGGGGCCCAGTGGGCCGGAAACGCAATCGCCGGCTGAGTCTTCTTGTCGCAATCGCCAACTTTGGTGCCGTCGCCGCCGTACTCGGGATTCTGCAGTTTCTTCTTGAGGCGGGGATTGTAGAAGCAGTAGGGCCACCCATAGTTCGCGCCGCTGACGACCGGCCCGAACTCTTCGGCTGGGTTTTCGCGACCCTCTTCCGCGGGCCACTTCCAGTTTTCCGTCAACTGATCCCGGCCGTGGGAGGCCATGTACAACGTGCCGGTCGAGGGTTCGATCGCCATGGCCTCCGGATTCCGCAGCCCCCACCCGAAATGCTTGGCGTCGGCCGGAGTCTGCCCCTCCGTCTTGGTGCTGAACCGCCAGATGCCGGAGCGGATCGGCAGTTCGGGACAGGGATCCTGACCGGGAAAGGCACCAGTCCGGTCCTGGGCCAGTTTCTGGCAGCTGTTGGTCAGCGAGCCGAACGACACGAAGAGGGAGCCGTCCTTCGCAAGGGCGAGCCCCTTCATGAAGTGGCCGCCGCCCGGCAGGCCGCGAGCCAGCGTTCGTACCGTTCCCGTGGCCTGAGTACTGCCAGCCGTGAACGGGATCAGCATTACGCTGTCGTTGGCGGCGAAGTAGAGAACGTCCGCCCCGAGGGCCAGACCGGTGCCCCCCGCCCCGACGAAAATCTGGTGCTCCTCTTCGGCCATGCCATCGCCGTTGGAGTCGCGGAGCAGGATGACGCCCGTTTTCATGTTCGCGGCGAGGACGTCGCCGTTGGGAGCCACGGCGATATGGCGCACCGGTCCGAGCTTCGACGCCACCAGGACGGCACAGAAACCGGCCGGGAGCTTGAGGCCGGCGTTGCCGGGCGAGCATTTGGGAGCCGGGGGCGCCGCATAAATCGGGGCACTCAAGGCGGCGAGGACCAGCAGTGTTACCGGCATGGCGAATCTCTAAGTCGGATATGGTTCATGAAGATAGCGAACCGGCCTCGACACGGCCTACCTTCGGACCCCTCCCCGCCCTAACTTCCCCCCCGCTTATGGCTAACCCACAATACATCTTTACGATGCGGGACCTCCGGAAGGTCGTTCCGCCCAGTCGGGAGATCCTCAAAGGGATTTACCTGAACTTCCTCCCCGGCGCCAAGATCGGGGTCCTCGGCTCCAACGGCGCCGGCAAATCGACCCTCCTCCGGATCATGGCGGGGGTGGACCACGATTTCCTCGGCGAGGCCCGGCTGGCCGACGGCGTGACGGTCGGATATCTACCCCAGGAACCATCCCTCGACCCGACCAAGGACGTCCGCGGCAACGTGGAACTCGCGGTGGCCCACATCCGGGCGATGCTGACCGAGTTCGAGACGATCAGCCACAAGTTCGCGGAGCCGATGAGCGACGACGCGATGAATGCGTTGCTCGAAAAGCAGGGTGATCTCCAGACCAAGATCGAGGCGATCGGGGCCTGGGAGCTCGACCGGAAACTCGACATCGCGATGGACGCCCTCCGGCTTCCGCCCAGCGACGCCGACGTGACAAAGCTCTCGGGCGGCGAGAAGCGCCGGGTGGCACTCTGCCGAGTGCTGCTCGAACAGCCGGACGTACTGCTGCTCGACGAACCGACCAACCACCTCGACGCCGAGTCGGTGGCGTGGCTGGAACGGCATCTGGCGGAGTTCCCGGGGATGGTCGTAGCGATCACCCACGACCGGTATTTCCTCGACAACGTGGCGGGCTGGATTCTTGAGCTCGACCGCGGTGAGGGAATTCCGTGGGAGGGCAACTATTCGAGCTGGCTCGACCAGAAGCAGCGGCGGATGGCCCAAGAAGAGAAATCCGCATCGACCCGGCAGCGGACGCTGGAGCGGGAACTCGAGTGGATCAAGATGTCGCCCCGGGCCAGACAGGCGAAGGGCAAGGCCCGGATCAACGCCTACGAGGCGTTGCTGGCGGAGGGAGAGAAGGAGCAGGAAGGCACGGCGGAAATCTCGATCCCGGTGCCGTCGCGCCTCGGCGATGAGGTGGTGATCGCCAAGGGCGTCAAGAAGGGGTACGGGGACAACATCCTGTTCGAGAACCTGACGTTCTCGCTTCCGAAAGGCGGGATCGTCGGGGTCATCGGGCCGAACGGCGCCGGAAAGACCACCCTGTTCCGAATGATCACCGGCACCGAACAGCCCGACGGCGGCGAACTCATCGTGGGATCGACTGTGCAGGTGTCCTACGTGGACCAGAGCCGCGACTCGCTCGACGCCAACAAGTCGGTGTACGACGAAATCTCCGGCGGCCACGACTTCCTCGACTTCGGGAAGCGGCAGATCAATTCGCGGGCCTATTGCGCCGGCTTCAACTTCAAGGGCGCCGACCAGCAGAAGAAAGTCGGGCTCCTGTCCGGCGGGGAGCGGAACCGCGTCCACCTGGCCAAGGTGCTCAAGAGCGGCGGCAATCTGCTGCTGCTCGACGAACCGACCAACGACCTGGACGTGGACACGCTCCGGGCGCTGGAGGATGCGCTGCTCCGCTATGCCGGTTGCGCGGTGGTTATCAGCCACGATCGGTGGTTCCTGGACCGGGTCGCGACCCATATCCTGGCGTTCGAGGGTGACAGCGAGGCCTACTGGTTCGAAGGGAATTACCAGGACTACGCGGCGGACTACAAGCGGCGGAAGGGCGTGGCTGTAGATCAGCCCCATCGGATCCGATACAAGAAACTGGTCCACTAGCGGCCGGACGGCGCGGGTCGGATTGCCGGATGGGGCCGAATGGCCCGGAGAGGAAGACATGCAGCTCTTGAGACAGAAGATTGCCGTGCTGCCACCGCGGCTCGAGGGCCTGGCCGCGATCGCGACCAACCTGTCGTGGAGCTGGAACCGGGATGCCCGGGAACTGCTGCGATCGATCGACCCGCCGATGTGGCGGGAGACCCGGCACAATCCGATTGCCATGCTGAGGGAGGTCTCCCCGTCGCGGCTTGAACACCTGGCGGTGGATCCGGCGTTCCTGGCCCGGTACGACCAGGTCATGACCTGGATGGCCGGCGACCAGCACCATGAACGGACCTGGTTCGGCCGACGGTTCACGAACCTGGCTGAGCATCCGGTGGCGTACTTCTGCGCCGAGTTCGGGCTCCACAACTCGGTACCGATCTATAGCGGCGGGCTCGGCATTCTGGCCGGAGACCATTGCAAGGCCGCATCCGACCTGGGGGTGCCGCTGGTCGGGATCGGGCTGTCGTATATGAAGGGGTACTTCGACCAGCGGCTTCGGGCCGACGGTTGGCAGGAAGACAGCGACGAGCACGTCGACCCGATCATGACGCCGCTACTGCCGCTCCGGGGCCCGAAGGGGGAGCCCCACCTTGCGGTCGTGGACACGTTCGGGCGGCCGGTGCACGTGCAGGTGTGGACGATGAAGGTTGGCAGGATTCCTTTGTATCTTCTCGACACCAATCTCGAATCCAATCACCCCGACGACCGCAACCTGCTGAACAAGCTATACGCTGGCGGTCCCGACCTCCGGCTCCGGCAGGAGTGGCTGCTGGGCGTTGCCGGGGTCAGGGTCCTGCGAGCCGTGGGCATCGATCCGGGGGCTTGGCACGCCAACGAGGGGCACGCCGCCTTCATGTTGCTGGAACGGCTTCGGGAACTGGTCGTGGCCGGCTCGTCGCTCGACGAGGCGGTCAAGGCGGTCCGGGCCACCTCCATCTTCACCACCCATACCCCGGTCCCCGCGGGCCATGACGCCTTCGAGGTCGAGCATCTGGCGTCATGC
>JANXXJ010000264.1 GCA_025350665.1 Gemmatimonadota bacterium
TCGGTGCTCACCTGCGAAGCCAAGCGCGGGGTCTGCCGGATGTGCTATGGCCGGAACCTGGCCACGATGGATATGGTGGACATGGGCGAAGCGGTCGGCATCCTGGCGGCCCAGTCGATCGGCGAGCCGGGCACCCAGTTGACCCTGCGGACCTTCCACATCGGTGGTACCTCGGCTCGTATCGCCGAGGAAGCCGAGCGGCGGGCCCGGTCGGACGGCTTGGTGAAGTACACCAAGGGTCTCGAATACGCCGACCTCGCGGTCGAATACGAAGACGGCAGCAAAGCCAAACTCCGGGTGGCGCTCACCCGTGAGGACGAGTCGGCGGAGGAGGAGAGCAAGGAAGGCATCCTCATTGTCGATGCGAAGGACCCGTCGCATATCCTGTCTCGGTATCCGGTACCGCAAGGCGCCATGTTGCAGGTGACCGAAGGACAGCAGGTCACCAAGGGCGACAACGAACGGCGGGCGTCCATTCTCTACACCTGGGATCCGTACAACGATCCCAGCATCATCAAGCAGGATGGTACCCTGCGGTGGAAGGATCTGGTCCCGGGCGTGACGCTCCGCGAGGAGCTCGACGAAGGCACCGGTCTGCGGTCGCTGGTTGTCACCGCCGATCCGGACCGGGAACTCCATCCCTCGGTGCTGGTCTACAGCGCGAATCGGAGGGACCCGCAGGAATACACCCTCGCGGAAGGGGCCCGGATCATTCTCGGGTCGCCGACCGACCAGGTGACCCGCGCCATGCACGTGCCGGACGACGGTAACCCGTGGTCCAGCAAGTTCCACGTCGACGAGCGTCCGATCCTCGAAGCGTGGCCCGGCAAGACCAAGAAGGAAGCCAAGGACCGGACCGTGTTCCTGTCAGCCCCGGTGCAGGTTGCCAAGGGTGTTACGGTCACCAAGATTCCGCGGCAGGCCTACAAGACCCGCGACATCACGGGCGGTCTCCCGCGCGTGGCGGAACTCTTCGAGGCGCGTCGCCCGAAGGACCCGGCGACGATGTCCGAAATCGACGGCATCGTGAAGTTCGGCGAGATCAAACGCGGCAAGCGCGAGATCTTCGTCTACCCGATGACCAAGGACGGGGCCATCGACGAGAAGGAGCCGCCGCAGATCTATGAAGTGCCGGCGGGCAAGCACCTCCGGGTCCACGAAGGCGACCGGGTCCGGGCCGGCGACCGTCTGACCGAAGGTCCGGTCAATCCCCACGAAATCCTGCTCATCAAGGGACCGCGGGCGGTGCAGGAGTATCTGTTGAACGAGGTTCAGGAAGTCTACCGGCTTCAGGGCGTGCGAATTTCGGACAAGCACTGCGGTGTCATCATCAAGCAGATGCTCCAGAAGGTCCGCGTTACGGATCCCGGTGATACCAGCTTCCTCGAGGCCGAGGCGGTGGACAAGCTGACGTTCCGTGAGGAGAACGACCGGACGGTTCGCCGGAAGCTCAAGCCGGCCACAGCCGAGCCACTGCTCCTTGGTATCACCAAGGCCAGCTTGACGACGCAGTCGTTCATCTCGGCGGCCTCCTTCCAGGAGACCACCCGGGTCCTCACCGATGCTGCGATCCGCGGGGCCAAGGACGATCTTCGAGGCCTCAAAGAGAACATCATCATCGGGCACTTGATCCCGGCGGGTACCGGTCATTACCGGTATGTCGACCTCGATGTTCAGACCCCGGCGGGCTTCGAGCCGCCGCCGCCGGCCCCCGAGGGCGAGGCGACCCCGGTCCCGGCGGTCGTTGAGGAAGTCGAAGTACTGTAAGGCGAAGGTCGTCGTCGAATCGCGCGAGCGCCCCGGCCGAAACGCCGGGGCGCTTGGGTGTTTGTGGGGTTGGGTCGCGCCTGGCCGGGCCCAAGCAAAACCGCCCGGTCCAAACGGACCGGGCGGTTGAACCTGACTGGCGGCGGAAGGCTACTTCTCGCGGGTGCGGCGCCGACGCCGGGCGGCTTGGGCTTTGAGCGCCCGGGCCATGCTCGGCTTGAGATAATGCCGCTTCTGCTTCAGTTCCTTCAGGATTCCCGCCTTCTGGACCTTGCGCTTGAAGACCTTGATGGCCCATTCAACGCCATCGGTCTCCGCGAGCTTGACTTCAATCATTGCATTGCCTCCCGAACCGACAGTTACTTCACCTTGACGACGTTCTCGGCGGCCGGGCCCTTGGCGCCCTGCACGATGTCGAACTCGACCCGCTCACCCTCGGCGAGAGTGCGGAACCCCTGGGACTGAATGGCCGAGTGATGCACGAAGCAATCCTTCTGGCCGTTCTCCGGGGTGATGAAGCCGAAACCCTTGGTCTCGTTGAACCACTTGACGGTGCCGGTAGTACGCATTGTCCTGCTCCTTGTGTAATTGTCGTATTCGGAGTCCCGGACCATGCCGTACTCACCCGACGACTGATTGCGTGACCTGAGCCTCACGCGGGGCTTGTAACAACAAAGGGCCGGCGCGAATGCCAGCCCCGAGTAACCAGAACCTGTTTCCACCCATGTATCGGTGGAACCCTGATCGCAACACGAAGCTAACACCGGGCGCCTCCGTAGGCAAGGTTTTCGGCCCCGGCTGGCCGTCCGGCCCGGCCGGGCGCCCGGCAAGCCCGCGGACCGATCACGGCCTTGTCACTGGTGCGCATCGGCGTAACATTCGTCCCGTCCATTCCCCCATATCTAGGGCTCAAAAACGTGCGCCTCCTACCTCGTGACGAGCGGTTTTTCGACCTGTTCACCGCTGTAGCGACCTTGAACGTCGAGGCCGCCAAACATCTCCATGAGCTGTTCAAGTCGGATCCGGATCACCGGGCCTATCTGGCCGAGTCGATCAAGCGGCTTGAGCACGAAGCCGACGGGCTGACCCATGAGGTGATCACCCGCCTTGACCGGAGCTTCATCACACCGCTCGATCGGGAGGACATTCACATGCTCGCCTCCCGGCTCGATGACATCATCGATCGGATCGACGGGACCGCCCGGCGGGTTCAGATCTTCCGCCCCGGCGTGGCCCCCCAGGGCATTCTCCTGATCGCCGACGTGATCGTCCGTTCGACTCTGCAGCTCCTCGAGGCCGTCCGGGTGCTCGACGGTGGCAAGACGCCGGTCGTGATCTCGGCCTGCGTCCAGGTGAAGAAGCTCGAGGAGGAGGGCGACTTCGTCTATCACGAATGGCTCGGCCGCCTGTTCGATGAGGAAAAGGATCCGGTGGCGCTGATCAAGTGGAAGGAGATCTACGATACGCTGGAAAAGACCCTCGACCAGGCCGAGGATGTGGCCAATGTGCTCGAATCGATCGCCATCAAGCACAGCTAGGTGCCCATGACACCCGAGGTCACGTTCATCGTCCTCATCGTCGGGGTCGCCCTGGCGTTTGATTTCATCAACGGATTCCACGACAGCGCCAATTCGATCGCCACGGTGGTCGGGACCCGGGTTCTGACTCCAGGCGTCGCGGTGATCTGGGCGGCGTTCTTCAATTTCGTCGCGGCCTTCACTGTCGGCACAGCGGTCGCCAAGACGATCGGGAAGGGCCTCATCAATCCCGCGATCGTGGATCCGAACGTCATTCTGGCGGGCCTGATTGGGGCCATCATCTGGAACCTTGCCACGTGGTGGCTCGGCCTCCCGTCGTCGTCGTCGCACGCTTTGCTGGGCGGCTATGGCGGCGCGGCCATGGCCAAGGCGGGCATCGGGGCGCTGATCGCCGCGGGTTGGGTCAAACCGATCATCTTCATCTTCCTGTCACCGCTGATCGGCGCCGGGGCGTCGCTCCTGCTCACCGTGATCCTGAGCTGGACCGTGTACCGGCTACCGGCGGCTAAAGTGGACCGGGCATTCCGGCGCCTTCAACTGGTATCCGCGGCCGCTTTTTCAGTGAGCCACGGGGCCAACGACGCTCAGAAGACGATGGGTATCGTCGTGGGGTTGCTGGTCTCAGTGAATCATCTGTTCAAGGGAACACCGGGCTGGCAGGGCCACCTGTACCTGGCCAATGCCGATACGATCCCGATGTGGGTCGAAATGGCCGCTTACTCGGCCATCGCTCTTGGTACGGCGTTGGGTGGCTGGCGAATCGTCAAGACGATGGGCACCCGCATTACCAAGCTGAGGCCCTTCGGCGGGTTTTGTGCCGAGACCGGCGGGGCGACGGCCATTTTCCTGGCGTCGTGGCTGGGGATTCCGGTCAGCACCACCCACACGATTACCGGCTCGATCGTAGGCGTCGGGATGGCGCAGCGGATGTCGGCAGTACGATGGGGTGTCGCCGGACGGATCGTCTGGGCCTGGGTCCTCACCATGCCGATGGCAGGCTCGATCGCGGCGGTGTCGTACATCGTGCTCCGCTAGGCACGGTCCCGAGGCGCGTCCGGGTCTCAGCGGTCGATCGCGGTCAGCATCTCGGCGGCGGTTGCCCATCGATCATCGGCGCCCTTTCCCAGCGCCCGGGTGATGGCTCGGGCGAGGCCCGGTGGGGTTGCGGGAATCTGAGCGCCGATATCCGGAATCGGCGCCGTGCGGTGCAACTCGAGGACCGCGAGTTCGTTCGGGTGGACGTACGGGGGCTGGCCGGCCAGACATTCGAACAGGACGCAGGCCAGTGAGTAGAGGTCCGATCGCGGGTCCATGATCTCGGCGCCCATGATCTGCTCCGGACTCATGTACCGCGATGTTCCCACCGCCATGCCGCTCTTGGTGAGCCGGTCGGTCCCGGCCAGCTCGATGGCCCGGGCAATGCCAAAATCCACGAGGACCGCCCCATCCGGCCCGATCATGATGTTGTCGGGCTTCACGTCGCGGTGGACGATGCCGCGCTCGTGCGCGTGGCCGAGTGCGCCGAGGAGGTCTTGCCCGATCCGCACCACATCGTCGGGCAGGAGTCGGGGGCGCTGCTGAAGCACCTGCTGCAGCGACGGACCCGGGATGAACGGCATGGCATAGTAGACCAGCCATTCCGATTGACCTGAATCAATCAACCGGCCGATGTGCCCGTGGTCGAGACGCTGAACGATCTGAATTTCTCGAAGGAACCGCTCGGCGGTCACCGTGACGGAGAGCTCGGGTCGAAGCACTTTGAGGGCGACCAGTCGGCCATCCGCCGTGCTCGCGCGGAATACTCGAGCCGCTCCGCCTCGGCCGATTTCGGCTTCGACCCGATAGCGCCCGGCGAGGGCATTCTGGACGATGGGGAGCAGGTCGCGGGCCATGGGAGCCTCCGCTGGAAACGAATGACTGGTCAACTATAGGGGCAGTTGCCCGAGGCTGACAGGGGCACGCCTTGCGACCCGGACGCCGGAGCCGGAATTTGCAGGAACGTCCGATGAGGAATGCCAGATGGTGAATGAGGGTGATGTCATGTGGCGGGCCCCCGCCGAGTTGATTGCGCAATCCAGCCTGGTGAAATACCAACGCTGGCTCGCCGACCGTTCAGGGCTCGCCTTCCCGGATTATCAGGCGCTGTGGCGCTGGTCGGTTTCGGACCTCGACGCCTTCTGGCGATCGGTCTGGGACTATTTCGAGGTCGAGTCGTCCGTCCCGCCTGGCGCCGTCCTGGGCCGTCGCACGATGCCCGGAGCGGAGTGGTTCCCGGGAACTCGCGTCAACCTCGTCAGAGAATTGCTCCGCCGGATCCGGAAGGACGGCCCGGTCATCATTCACCGTTCGGAGAGTCGACCCGGTGGCGAGATCTCGAGCGCCGAACTGATCGACCGGGTGGAGCGGCTCGCGGTGGCCTTGTGCGGACTTGGCGTCGGCGAGGGTGATCGCGTGGTCGGGTACCTGCCGAGCATTCCGGAGACCACCATCGCGATCCTTGCCACGACATCGATCGGGGCGACCTGGGCGTGCTGCGCCCCGGACTTCGGGCGCCGGACGGTCCTCGATCGGTTCCAGCAACTCGAGCCCAAGGTCCTGATCGCTGTTGACGGCTACCGTTTCGGAGGACGGGACTTCGACCGGACGCCGGACCTGGAGGAGATCGTGGCGCGTCTGCCGAGCCTCGCTGCCGTGATCCAGCTTCCGTACCTCCGCCCGGAACCTCCCGCACTGACGAGCCGGCAATCGGTCCGATGGGACGATCTTCTGGCCGGGGCAGACCGCGCCTTGTTCTCCTTCGCCGATGTCCCATTTGGCCACCCGCTCTGGGTCTTGTTCACGTCCGGGACCACCGGCCTTCCGAAGGGGATCGTGCACAGCCACGGCGGGATCGTGCTCGAGACCTTGAAGTTGCTCGGCCTGAATGGCAACGTTGGCCCCGAATCACGGGTGTTCGGGTATACGTCGTCAGGCTGGGTCAACTTCAATATCCTGACCATGACGCCGATGCTGGGTGCCACGATCGTGATGTACGATGGGAACCCTGCC
>JANXXJ010000270.1 GCA_025350665.1 Gemmatimonadota bacterium
GTGATCCGGGGCGTGTTGCTGCGACCCCTGCCGCATCGCGACGGCGAGCGGCTCGTCTATCTCCGCCAGACGGTCGACGGCCCTAACGGCGAGAATATCCGGTTCTCGGTCCCCGAGATCACCGATTTCCGCGACCAGGCCAAGAGCTTTGGCGGGATCGCGGAGTACTCCGGGTTCCCGATGACCCTCGGGGGAGCCGACCCGATGCGGATCAACGTCGGCCTGGTCACCGGCAACTTCTTTTCGGTGATGGGCCTGGCGCCGATCCTCGGCCGGGTCACGTCGGCATCGGACGACGGGACCGGCGTGCCTCCGGTCATCATCCTCACCTACGACTTCTGGCAACGACGGTTCGGCGGGGATCGCGGGGTGGTGGGCAGGACCGTCCAGGTCGGAACCAGCAACGCCACCATCATCGGGGTGCTCCAACCCGCGCCGTTCTTCCCGGAACGGATGGACGTGCTGATGAACATGGTGATCAGCGAGCACCATACCAGCGCCCAGATGGTGCAAGGCCGGACCCACCGGATGACCGACATGATCGCCCGCCTGGCGCCCGGCGTGTCGCTCGCCCAGGCCAAGGGCGAGGTGTCGGACATCCGGAAAAAGGTCCAACGCGACCACACCGACGCCTACGACCCGGCCTCGGGTTACACGGTCACCGTGATCCCCTTCCGAGAGGCGTTGGGTTCGGGCGCGAAGATGACGCTCTGGCTGCTGATGGCCGCCGCGGGGTTCGTCCTGATCATCGCCTGCGCCAACGTCACCAACTTGACGCTGATGCGGAACATTCGACGGGAACAGGAGTTGGTGATTCGGACGGCGCTGGGCGCCGGGTCGGGGCGGTTGCGCCGACTGCTCTTCGCGGAGAATGCGGTCCTTGCCTTGGCGGGCGGGATGGTCGGATTGGTGGTGGCAGTGGGCGGCGTTGGGATCCTCAAGTCGCTCATCGCCCGATCCTCGAACCGTGCGGATGAGGTTGCGCTCGATGGAACGGTGCTGGCGTTCGCGCTGGGCCTCGCGGCAGTCGTGGCGGTCGTCCTGGCCTACGCGCCCAGGTTCGTCGACGACACGGCGCTCGGCGGGTGGCTCGCGGGCGCCGGCAAGTCGTCCGCAGGAACGAGGCGGCAGCGGCTCCAGCGGGCCCTCGTCGTCGCCCAAGTGGCGGCTTCGGTCGTGCTCTTGATGGGGGCGGGACTGTTGATCCGGACGCTGCAGGAACTGTCGGAGACCGAGACCGGATTCGAGGCCGACAAGGTTCTCACCCTCGAGGTGGTGGCCGACTACACCGGCCGGTCGATGGCCGATCAGATCGGCCGGTTCGAGCGGATTCAGCGCGAGGTGGCCACCCTGCCGGGCGTGACCGACGCGGCGCTCACGGCCGCGGTGCCGCTCAGCAACGGGATGACCGTGGTCCTGGAGGTCAAGGCCGAGGGACGGGCCCAGGCGGCCGGCGAACCGATCCAGCGCGCCATCTATCGCGGAGTCAGCCCCGATTTCTTCCGGACGGTCGGGGTGAAATCGTTGGGCGGGCGTCCGTTCGACGCGACGGACCAGGCGGGGCGTCCTTGGGTCGTGATCATCAACAAGTCGCTCGCCGAGAAGTTCTTCCCCGGCAAGGACCCGATTGGCCGGCGAATCGCGTGGACGGGGGAGTTGTTGCCGATCATCGGCTTGAGCGGTGAGTGGCGCACGGTGGTCGGCGTGGTGGCGGACACCAAGGGTCACGACCTGACCGAGGCGCCGCCGGCGATCGTCTACATCCCGATGGCACAGGACGTGTTTCCGAACGGGGGGCTGGTGGTTCGCGCCAGCCAAGATCCGACCGGGTTGGCGCGCCAGGTGGTCCAAGTCGTTCGGAAGATCGCGCCGGAGGCCCCGATCGAGCACGTGATGACGATGGAGCAGATCAAGGCCGACGTGGTCGCGCCGCAGCGGCTCAATGCGATCCTGGTGGCGGCGTTCGGGGCGTTGGCCTTGATCATCGCGGCCGTGGGGATCGCGGGGGTGTTGGCGTTTTCGGTCAGCGCTCGAACCAACGAGATCGGGATTCGGATGAGCCTCGGCGCGGCCGCCGGCCAGGTGCACCGAATGATTTTGGCGGACGGGGGGCGGTTGCTGCTCGGTGGGTTGACGTTAGGTGCCGTTGCCTCGTTCTTCGCGACCCGGTTGATTCAGGGGATGCTGTACGGGGTCAAAGCCTACGATCCGATGACCCTGGCGGCCGTGGCGGCGGTGATGGCTGGGATTGGATTGGTGGCGTGCTGGATCCCCGCGGCGCGCGCGGCACGGATTGATCCGGTGAAGGCGATCCGGCAGACCTAAGCGGTGGGCAGCCTAGGCCCGCGGCACCTGGACCATGACGCCAAGCTGACCCACCCGCAGGTCCGATCCCGCCATGGCTGGATTCAGCCCGTGGCGTCGATCATTGGTGCGTCGGGGTCGAGCCATTCACCCACGCGCGCGCAAATGCCCAAGATCGCACCCGAGATTCCCTTCGGGACACCCTGCGACGCGACGGCTATTCTCTGCGACAAGACGAAGGCGACTCGACGATCTATATACGCGATCCTGACGGGAACGTCGTCCAACTTGAGACGCCCGGTTTCCAAGCGTGACTGCACGCTTCACCAAGAGTCCCGCAATCCGGCAGAGCAACGGGAGTCCAGCAGATGAGCTCAACCAAGACCGCTGCACAACGTGCTAACCCCGAGGAGGCGCGTACGAATCTCGTTTCGATCAGTCCGTTCTTCATCGTGAAGGACCTGCAGGCCTCCACGTCCCACTACATCGAGCGCTTCGGTTTCCAGTTGGACTTCCAGGGTCCACCCGGCGACGTCTACTATGGCCGAGTGAGCCGGGACGGGATCGGTATCATGCTCAAGACCATTCTTCCCGACGTGCTTCCGTGTCCAAACCACACCCGGCACGAATGGGCTCGCTGGGATGCCTACGTCTACACATTGGACCCCGACACGCTGTTCCACGAGTTCAAGCAGCGGGGTGCGTCGTTCGTGAAGGAGTTGTCGTTCATTGATGACGGCCTCTGGGGCTTTGAGGTCGCCGATGCTGACGGGTATGTCCTGGCCTTCTTCCGGCTCCGCGACGAATAGGGGCCGTGCCAACGCTCAGCGACGGCTTCGTGGCGCGTTCCTGTGGCCCCGCAGGCCCGCCGCGCCCTGTGGACGATCGTTGAACCCGACGAGTGGTTCGCGGGAGCAGCGCCTGCGCCGTTGCTTCTGGTTGATTCGCTCGCGGGTTCGCTCGGGCCCCGGCACCATGACTTGAGGGGAATCGCGATGCGCACAAGAGCTGCCGCCTTCGCCTTCCATGCGCTCAGCGTCATACTGCTTCCAGTCACGCTGCTCGGCTTTGTGATCTGGATCCGCAAGCTTCTGATCGGGAGGACATCGGACCGAGCCAGCATGGGGCGACTTTGCGATTGCCGTCGTCGAGTAGCGTTCGAATGGCATGGTTTGCCACGCTAAACCATCGGCGATACTCTTACGCAATGCGACCCCTTCGGTATTCCATCAACGTCACATTGGACGGATGCTGCGATCATCGTGTAATGCTCGCGGATGAAGACTTGCATCGTCACGCGGTCGCGAACCTCGCCCGGGCCGATGCCCTCCTCTTTGGCCGGGTGACCTACGAAATGATGGAGGCAGGCTGGCGCGGGCCGGCGGCGGCGGAAGCGCGGCCGGATTGGATGGAACCCTTCGCCCGGACGATCGACGCGGCAAGGAAATACGTCGTGTCGAGCACGCTGGACCGGGTCGATTGGAACGCGGAGCTCGTGCGCGGGAATCTGGGGGAGGTCGTTCAGCAGCTCAAGCGGCAGCCGGGTAACGGCCTGTTCGTGGGAGGGGTGAAGCTGCCGCTGGCCCTGGCGGAGCTCGGATTGATCGTTGAATACGAGTTCGTGGTGCAGCCCAGGCTGGTTGGCCATGGGCCGACGTTGTTCGCGGGGCTATCGAAGGGTATCGACTTGAAGCTGGTGGGCCGGCTGGAGTTCCGCTCGGGGGCGGTGGCGATGCGCTATGAGCCGAGAAGGTAGCCATCGGGCACATTCTCACCCAGGGGCGGGCGACTTGAGCGTCAGGGTGACGCACATGCTCCCGCGCTGGCTCGCTGTTACCGCGGGCTGCGGGATGGCGGCCTGTACACCGGGTCCGGGCACTCCGCCGACGCCGCGCGCTACGCCCAAGCCGACCGTGACCTCCATCCAGTCGTACGCGCAGGGCGTTGCCGGAGTTCCTGTCGCCAACTGGGAAGTCGAGATTTGCTCGCCCGGCAGTACGGCGTTTTCGCTATCCGACCGGACGGGTGCTATGTCACGATCGGCGCGCGCGCGGTTTGACAAGTCGCGGCCGTGGCCCAATGTTGGTTGGAGGACGGCGCGGCAGCCCGGTTCCCTGAGCGGGGGCCGCCGCTCCCGCAGACATCCAGCGACGGTTCAACCACATGGATCCATCCAGCTTTCTTCTTGGCGCGCTGGTCGTCTCGGCC
>JANXXJ010000278.1 GCA_025350665.1 Gemmatimonadota bacterium
TTCAGAACCAACTCGGTTGGTTCAGTCCAGTGGGAAACGAGGCTTCGGTAGAGCAGGCCGAAGCTTGGGGCATCGAGAACCCGGGCAAGCTTGTGAATGCGGTCGCCCGAAAGGTTGTCCCTCAGCCCCGGGGGCAGCAACCGACCGACCAGATTCAGCATTCGATCCCAACGCGATGGCGACAACGCCCGTAAGCCCGCAGCCGCCAACCGACGTCCACCCAGCGGGATTCGAAGCAACCGCCGGCCCATCCGATCCCCAAGCATATACCGTGGGTACCCACCCAACAGCTCATCGCCACCATCCCCTGAGAGGCTAACCGTCACATGCCGTCGCGCCAGCGCCGACACGAGTGCAGTGGGCACTTGAGAAGAATCGGCGAACGGCTCGTCGTAGAGGCGCGGAAGGGTGGGTACGACAGCCAGTGTCTCGGCCGGAGTGACGAACAATTCAGTGTGCTCCGTACCCAAGTGCTTGGCAACGGCCCGCGCGTACGGAGCTTCGTCAAAAGCCGATTCGTGAAACCCGACTGTGAACGTTCGCACCGGTCGCAGGCTCCTCTTCTGCATCAGCGCGACTACAGTCGAAGAATCGATGCCGCCAGAGAGGAACGCGCCCAGAGGAACGTCGGCCACCATTTCATTTTCAATCGTTTGATCGAGGAGCGATTCAAATTGGACCAGCGCATCCTCGTATGATCCAGCGAACCTAATTTTCGCGCCGCGGCTGGCGGCCTCCTCAGCCGTCCAATAGGTCGTGACAGTGGGATCGCGCCAATCGGCCTCGAGACCAAACCGAACGATCGTGCCCGGCTGCACCTTTCTGGCACCCTGATAGATGGCGTATGGGGCGGGCACGTACCCGTGCCGCATGAACAACGCCAGCGAGTCGCGATCAATTGTGCTATCCCAACGAGGATAGGCCCTGAGGGCCTTCAACTCCGAGCCAAATATGAGGGATTGGCCTGGCGTGGCGTAGTAGAGCGGCTTTTCACCAATTCGGTCCCGGACCAAGTAGAGCGCCTGGTCATGCGTGTCCCAGATCGCCAACGCAAACATCCCCGCGCACCGCTGAATCCCCTCGTGGACGCCCCTTTGATCGATAGAGGCTAAGAGCACCTCGGTGTCCGAATGACCGCGGAACCGAACTCCTGTTCCATCAAGTTGGCGCCGGATCTCACGAAAATTGTAGATCTCCCCATTGAACACCACTACATAACGCCCCGAGGCCGAAACCATCGGTTGCGCCCCCAATGGGGAAGGATCAATGATCGATAGTCGGCGGTGGCCTAGACCAACACCATTCGCTTCGTCAAACCAGTGGCCCTCCCCGTCCGGCCCGCGGTGCTGGATGGCATCTGTCATATTCCGCAGCACCGCGCCCAGACTATCTAAGCCGGGGCCGCGCACCCAGAACCCAGCGATTCCGCACATCTCAGGGGCCTGCCAGGTCGGGAAGGGAAGGATGAACTGCCCCGGGGAAGAGGTCCGGTCCGACCTGCAGATAGACGCTATTGAGTATTGACCGGCCCATCTAGTATCCTGAATTCTCATCGGGCGATGGAACAACAACCGCGGCTTCGACGGCCGCGGCCGTATCAACCTCGACGAATTGCGGATAAGTCTCTCGAAAACGCCGAGTATCAACCTCCAGCGAGCCCGCCAAGCTACGGCCCAGCGGGCCGAGCAACCGCCAGCCTATGCCCGGTACCGCGAACACCCGCGCCGGCTTCCCCAAGCCGGCCGCGATCCACTCGACCAAGCGCTTTGTGCTAACAGGTACGCGGTCCGCAACATTATACACGCGGAACCCCGGCATCGGAGCCCGGACCACCTCCGCTACTGCCCGCACGAAATTGCCCACGTACAGGACGCTGCGACGATTCGAAAGTGCACCGACCGGCAACGGCCACCCCCGATCGACAAGTCGGACCAGCGCCAACATGTTGCCCTTCATTCCGCGGCCATATACCAAGGGGAGCCGCAACACGGCAACGCTGAGACCGGTCTGACTACTAACCCGGTTGGCAGCCCGCTCCGCAGCCAATTTGCTTCGGCCGTACTCGCCTACCGGTCGGGCCAAACAGCTCTCGTCGAGGGGGCCAACTGAGCACTCCGCGACTGCCTTAATCGAACTGGCAACGATAGCCGCCCCTACCGCAGCCGCTGCAGCCCCATGCAGCACGCGCTCGGTCAGCTCCGCGTTGTCCTTCTGGAACGCCGCCGTGTTTGCCGCTGGATGCCTCATCGGATCAACCCGTGCCGCAAGGTGGATCAAGGTCGCCGCCCCACTCATCGCATCCACCAGCTCGGCGGCGTTGGTCCAGTCCGCAACGACGACGCCGGCGACGTTCCTTCTGGTTGGCCCGGCTCTCCGATCGATGGTTCGAACCCGAAATCCAGAGGCAACAAGATGGGCCGTTAAGTGGCTACCCAGGAATCCGGTCGCACCAGTGATCGCGACTATTGCTCGCTTCGGATCCGTCTCAACCTCTGTCAGAGCGTCCATTCTATACTCACCCAGGATTCGGCGCCCTCCGCTCAACGAGCCGCCTGCCTCGACGTCGTTCCCGCTGCGGCGACCTAGCCCTCCAATTGCCTCGCCCGCCACTCCTCCATCCGCACCGTCAACACCACCCCCCCCTCCGTCTCCTCCCGCCCCACCACCTCCCCCACCCGATACACCTCCGCAATCCGCTTCCCATCCGACGCCGGCAACACCACCCGCACCGTCGGCCGCGCCTCCCGCGCCCGCTCCGCCAGCGCCGCCTTGAGCGCATCCAGCCCCGTCCCTCGCACCGTATTCACCACCACCGGCCGGTCGTACAGCGCCATCACCCGCTCTTCAAAACTCGCCGGATCCGCCAGCAGATCACTCTTGTTGAACACCAGCAGCACCGGCCGGTCGTTCAACTCGAGCTCCGCCAGCACCGACTCCACCACCTGAATGTGATCCTCCCACTCCGGATGGCTCGCATCCACCACGTGGAGCAGCACGTCCGCCTCCCGCGCCTCCTCCAGGGTCGCCCGGAAACTCGCCACCAGATGGTGAGGCAGTTTCCGGATGAAGCCCACCGTATCCGTCACCCGGACCTTGACCCCCGAGAGGTCGATCTCCCGGGTCAGCGTGTCCAGCGTGGCGAACAGCCGGTCCTCGACGAAAATCTCCTTCTCCCCCGTCAGCACCTTGAGGATGCTCGACTTGCCCGCGTTCGTGTACCCCACCAGCGAGGCCGACAACATGCCCTGACGCCCGGCCCGGACCGTCTCCCGGTGCCGCTCCACGTCCAGGAGCCGCTCCCGGTGATGCTGGATCTTCTTCCGGATCATCCGCCGGTCGGTTTCGAGCTGGGTTTCGCCCGGGCCCCGAAGACCGATACCACCCCGGATCCGCGAAAGGTGGGTCCACATCCGCGCCAGCCGCGGCAGCAGATATTGCAGCTGCGCCAGTTCCACCTGGAGCCTGGCCTCGGCCGACCGCGCCCGGGTCGAGAAGATGTCCAGAATGATTTCGGCCCGATCCATCACCCGGATCTTGAGCGCTTTCTCCAGATTGGCGCCCTGCACCGGCGCCAGCTCCTCGTCGAAGATCACGATCGTGGCCGACTCCGCCGTTACCAGCGCCAGCAGTTCTTCGACTTTGCCTTCGCCGATCAACGTGGCCGGATTGCGCGTCGCTACCTGCTGGGTCAGGCGCCCGACGACCAGCCCTCCGGCCGTATCCACCAGCCGCGCCAGCTCGTCGAGATGTTCGGTGAGCTGCTCCGCGTCCCGGCTCCCCTTGCGGGGGGCCGCCACGAGAATCACCCGCTCCACCGGCGGCGCCACTTCGATCATCTGTCGTGCGATACCCCAGCTCCTTCCATCGACACTCCCGTGCCCGCGGCGCCGAGCGCAACGGGTTCGGGCATCTTAAGTACCCGCATGACCCTCGGCAAACCATCGTTCGATCCGGGCCGCGATCCGCGTCGCCGCCTGACCGTCGCCGTAGAACGGCGGCCACTCGCTCGGCCGCTCCGCGATCGCGGCCTCCGCCGCGGCCCGAACCCCCTCCGCCGACAGCGGCCGCACCAGCCGATTCCACCGGCCGCCCAGCAACTCGATCCACTCGGTCTCGTCCCGAAGCGTCACGCACGGCACCCGGTGCCAGTACGCCTCCTTCTGGAGCCCGCCCGAATCCGTCACCACCACCGCCGCGCCGGCCACCAGCGATTGGGTGTCGAAATAGCCCAGCGGCGGCACGATCCGGACTCCGTCCCCGTCACCGATCGCGAGCCCCGCCTCGGCGATCGCGGAACGGGTCCGGGGATGGAGCGGCCACAGCACCGGCATGACCGCGCCCAACGCCCGGGCCCCACCCACCACGGCGGCCAGACGGTCGGCCCGGTCGGTATTCGCCGCCCGGTGGGCCGTGAACAACGCGTACTGTCCGGACACCACGCCCTGCCGGGCAATCCGGACCGGGTCCGGACGGTCGGCCCCGGTCGCCAGCAGCGCGTCGTACATCACGTCGCCCACCACCTCGACATCGCCTGCCCCGCCCAGGCCCTCGCGCACCAGATTGGCCCGCGCCGCCTCGGTCGGCGGGAATAGCAGCGTCGACAACCGGTCGGCCACCAGCCGGTTCACTTCTTCCGGCATGCTCCGGTCGAACGACCGGAGCCCGGCCTCGATGTGCGCCACCGGCATCGCCGCCTTGGACGCCACCAGCGCCGCGGCCAGCGTCGTATTGGTGTCGCCGTACACCAGCACCAGGTCGGGCCGGTGCACGTCGAAGACCTTCTCGATCCCCTCGAGCATCCGCGCCGTCTGGGTCGCGTGCGGGCCGCTCCCCACGCCGAGATTCACCTCCGGCGGCGGAATGTCCAGTTCGTCGAAGAACAGCTGGGACAGTTCCGGGTCGTAGTGCTGCCCCGTGTGGATCCAGTGTTCCTGGATGCCGGAGATCCGCGCCAGAGCCCGGGACACCACCGCTGCCTTGATGAACTGGGGCCGGGCGCCGACGACGGTGGTAACGGTGTACGTCAACCGGCGTCGCCGTCCGCCGGCGGACGCCCCGCCTTCTCCCGCCACCACTTGAGCCGTTCCGCCACCTTGGTCTCGAAGCCGAGCGCCCCCGGCCGGTAGAACGTCTGGCCCTTGAGCACGTCGGGGAGGTAGTCCTGCGGGATGAAGTGGTCCGGCGCGTTGTGGGCGTACTGATAGCCCTTGCCGTACCCCAGGTCCTTCATCAGGCCGGTCGGCGCGTTCCTGAGATGCATCGGGACCGGCGCCGCCGGCGTCCGGCGCGCCGCTTCCAGCGCCTCGGTCAGGGCCACCACGGTGCTGTTCGACTTGCTCGCCGTCGCCAGGTAGATCGTCATCTCGGCCAGCGGGAGATACCCCTCCGGCGCTCCCAGCACCTCATAGGCCTGGCGCGCCGCGGTCGCAATCAGCAGCGCGTTCGGATCCGCGAGCCCAATGTCCTCGGCCGCCATCGCCAGCGCCCGGCGAAACAGGGTCCGCGGATCTTCGCCGCCTTCGATCATTCGCGCCATCCAGTAGAGCGCGCCGTCGGGATCGCTGCCCCGGAGCGATTTGTGATAGGCCGAGAGCAGATTGAAATGCTCCTCGCCGGTCGCGTCGTACCGCGGCATCCGCCGGGCCAGCACCGACTGGAGCGATTCGAGGGTGATCGTCCCCTTGAGGCCCACGTGCCGGACCGCCGCCTCGAGGATCCCGAGGGCCAGCCGCGCGTCGCCGTCCGACTGCACCGCCACCGCCCGGAGCACGTCGTCGCCGGCCTCGACATCCTTGGGGCCCAGGCCGCGGTCCCGGTCGGTCAGCGCCCGCCGCAGCAGCACCACCAGATCGTCCGCCGCCAGCGCCTCCAGTACGAACACCCGGCAGCGCGAGAGCAGGGCCCCGTTCAGACTGAAGCTCGGGTTTTCCGTTGTGGCGCCGATCAGCGCCACCGTGCCCCGCTCCACATGGGGCAGGAAGGCGTCCTGTTGGGCCCGGTTGAATCGGTGAATCTCGTCGCAGAAGAGGACCGTGCCCCGCCCCATCACCAGCCGCGACTCGGCCTCCTTGATGATCTCCCGGACCCGCGGCACCCCTTCGGTCACCGCGCTGAATGCCGTGAATTCCCGCTGGGTGTGCTGCGCGATCAATCGGGCCAGCGTGGTCTTGCCGGTGCCCGGCGGACCCCAGAGGATGGTGCTGCCAAGATCCCCGCGCCGGATGGCGTCGCCTAACGCCTTGCCCGGGTCCAGCAGATGCCGCTGCCCGACGAACTCATCCAGCGTCGCCGGCCGCATCCGCTCCGCCAGCGGGCCCGCCTCGGCCCCGAACAGCGAAGGCTCGCTCACCGGGCCTCCCGCGCCCGGGCCAGCAGCACGTCCCGGCGGTTGTCCGCCGGATGATCCAGGACCCAGTCCAGCAATGCGCCTAACGTCTGCCCCAGCCCCGGCCCGGCCGGCACCCCGGCGGCGAGCAGGTCGTCGCCCGTCACGGCCAGATCGGCCCGGGCCACCGCCTCGCCCCGTTCCCGGATCCCGGCCACCGCGGCCGCCCAGGGCGCCTCGCGGCCCGTCACCAGCACCTGACGTTTGAGCAGATCGTCGGCCGCTGGTCCGGCGGCGGAGAGCCATCGCCGGACCGCCGCCGGGTCACCCGATGCCGGCGCCGCCGGGGCCCGGGTCATCCGCAGCGCCCGATCGATCTCCGCCCCCGACGCCTTGAGCCGGCTCAGAACGTGCGCCGGCGCCGCCGTCACGGTCGCCGTGATCAACACCGGGTCCCGGGGCGCCGGGTCCAGCGTCGCCAGCGGATAGTCGGCGGCCAGCCCATCGAGCCAGCGATCCGCCGCCCCGACCTCGCGCCACATCTGGAACAGCGCCGGCAGCGATCGCGCCGTCTCGAGACTCCGGAACCATTCATCCCTGACTCGCTCCGCCGAAAGCCGCACCAGCCCGCTCGCCGCTTCCAGCGCCGCCGCCCAGGTCAGGGCGTCGATCGTGAATCCCAGCCGGCAGGCAAAGCGGATGGCGCGGAGAATCCGGAGGTAGTCCTCGCGAAAACGATCCTGCGGAACCCCGACCGCCCGGACCACCCGTCGCTCGAGATCGGCGCCGCCGCCGAACGGGTCGCGCCAGTCGTGACGGATCGGATGATAGGCGATGGCATTGATCGTGAAGTCGCGGCGCGCCAGGTCGTCCTCGAGGGAAACCCCGAACGCCACCTCGGCGTGACGGCCGTCGGTCGCCACGTCGCGCCGGAAGGTCGTCACCTCGTGCAGCTTGCGATGCCGGTCCAGGACCCCGACCGTACCGAACTTGAGCCCCACCGGCACCGTCCGGCGGAACAAGGCCTGGACCTGGTCCGGCGTCGCGGCCGTGGCCAGATCCACGTCCTCCCGGGCCGAGCCGAGGAGGCCGTCCCGCACCGCGCCGCCGACGCACCAGGTTTCGTGGCCGGCCCCCTCGAGGGTGGCCGCGATCTCCACGATCTCCGGCGGAAGCTGGAGCCGCTCCGGCAACCTCACCGCCCGGTTACCCGCAGAGAACGCTGCCCCCGTTGACGTTCAGAACCTCGCCGGTCACGTGCCGGGCCAGATCCGAAAGCAGGAAGAGAATCGGGCCCGCAATGTCCTCCGAGACCGGCACCCGCTTCATCGGAATCGCCGCGGCAATCCGCTCTTTGCCGCCGTCGACGAACGCCGAGGCGCTCAGGTCGGTGTCCACCCAGCCGGGCGCCACACAATTGACCCGGATGCCCGGCGCGTACTCGATGCAGAGCGACTTGGTCATCGAGATCATCGCGCCCTTCGTGGCTGCGTAGTCCGCGTGAAACGATTCGCCCCGCTGACCGGCCGTGCTCGACACCAGCACCACCGACCCGCCGGGCCGCAGCAGGCCGAGCGCCGCGCGGGTGGTCAGGAACGCGGAATCGAGGTTCTGCGCCAGGGTCGACCGCCACCGCGCCAGCGTGAGCCCGCCCAGCGGCACGTCCTCGGCCGGCCGCATCCCGGCATTCGCCACGAAATGATCGAGGCCGCCGAACGCCGCCTTGAGCTCGCGAAAGATCCGCTCCACCACCGCCGGATCGCCCAGGTCACCACCGCCCACGAAGGCCCGTCGCCCCAGCGACCGGACCTCCTTGGCCACCTGCTCCGCCTCGGCCTGCTTCGAGTGGTAGGTGATCCCGACGTCGGCCCCGGCCCGCGCCGCCATCAAGGCCGTCGCCCGCCCGATGCCCCGGGACCCGCCGGTGATGAGAACCGATTTGCCCGCCAGTGAAATCATGGCAACATCTCCTCGACCCGTTCGACGATCAGATGCTCGATCGCCAGGTGAATTTCCTGAATCCGGCTGGTTTCCGCCGATCCGACCACCAGCGCCAGATCGGCCAGCCCCCGGAGCGCCCCGCCGTCACGGCCCAGCAGCGCCACCACCGGCGTGCCGGCCCGACGCGCCGCCGCCGCCGCCGCCACCAGGTTGGCGCTCTGGCCGCTGGTGCTGTGCAGAATCAGCAGATCCTGCCGTCCCGCGAGCGCCTCAACCTGGCGGGCAAATACCTGCTCGAAGCCGAGATCGTTCCCGGCTGCCGTGAGCAGCGACGTATCGGTCGTCAGCGCGATCGCCCGGTAGGGCCGCCGCGCCGCCACGAACCGGACCACATATTCCGTGGCGATGTGCTGGGCATCGGCGGCGCTCCCCCCGTTCCCGGCAAAGAACAGCGTCCCGCCCTGCCGCAACGTCGCGGCGTACCGGGTCGCCAGCTGTTCGATCAATTCAGCCTGGTCCGCCGTCGCCCGGGCCAGATCCGCCAGCGCGGCAAGTCCCTTCCGGATCCGTTCGCTCATTGGCCCATCTCGTCCACCCAGCCTTTGATCCGTTGGTACAGCGAGACCTTCACCTCGAACGACGGCACCGGCTCGAGTGGCTGGTCCGCAAGAACCGCCGCCGGGTTCCGCACCATCAGAAACTCCGCCGCGGTAGAACCGCCTAACGCGCCGAGTGCCTTGAACGGCTCCGCCAGGGACCGCCGGTCGCCGTGATTGTCGGCGGCCAGCACGTCGGCCAGGCCTTCGGCCAGGAGCGCCCGGGCCCGCGCGCCGCGTCCCGTCGGCATGAACACCGTGTTGGCGTCCACCTGAATCGCGACCCCCATGGCCCGCCAGCTGGCGACCAGCGCCGGCGAACAGATCGAATACCGCTCCGGGTGCGCCAGCAGCGGGACCAGGCCCTCCCGCACCACCTGCGACAGCGCCTGATTGGCCATCGGCTCCGCCACCAGCCGCGTGAACTCCACCAGGATGTACCGGGAGTGCGCGAGCGTGACCCGCCGCGTGGCCACCGCACGTGGCGTCAGGGATCGATCCAGCATCACCTCCGCGCCCCGGTGCAGGCGCACGCCTGGCGGCGCGGCCATCGACAGCTGGGCGAACGCTTCATCGTGCGCGGGAGGCGGTCCCTCGGAGATCCGGCTCGCGTCCAGATGCGGCGTCAGCACGACGTCGGTGATTCCCGCGACCGCCATCGTCTGGAGAACCCGGACCGATTGCTCCACGCTCCGGGAACCGTCGTCCACGCCGGGCAGCAAATGACAATGGAGGTCGATCATGACGCCCAGCTTTCGGCCCGCCGGAGCGCCGACGCAAACGCGACCAGCCGGTCCGGCGCCGACTCCACCGCGGCCGCCAGCGCCAGCGTCACCAGGGCGTCAGCCGCCAGCAGGTCGAGCGCCGCCCGCCGGTCGGGCGCCGAACCCACCGCCCGGTCGAGCGCCCGGCGGCCCGCCGCGGCCAGCGCGTCGGCGTCGACGGCGCCGCCCGACGCCGCGACAAAATCCCGGGCCCGCGCCGCCAGTTCCTGCGGGGCTCCGTTCAGCTGCGCGGCAAACCAGGCCGAGTCTATTGGGCCAGCCATTCTGCCACGATCGCCGGCGCCGCCTCACGCGCCGCGCCGAACCGGCTCACATCACCGGCGCTTGCCGAGGCAAACGTCGGCCGGCCGCCACCCTTGCCGCCGCTGATCGCCGCGATCCGGTTGACCAGATCGCCGGCCTTCTTCCCCCGCTTCACCAGATCGTCCGTGATCGCGACGTGCACCGCCCCCTTGCCCCCCTCGGCAAACAGCACCAGCACACCGGCCGACGCACCGGTCCGGTAGCGATCGGCCAGGTCGGCCACGTCATTGCGGTCTTCAAGGCCGGTGGCCCCGATGGTCAGCTTGGCACCACCGACCTCAACCACCGTGCGCTCCGCCTCGTCGCCCGCTCCGCCCCGCCGAAGCGCCTCGGCCAGCTTCTGCTCGAGTTTCTCCCGTTCGGCCAGCAGCTGCTCGAGCCGCCGCGCCACCTGATCCGGATTGGCCTTGAGCAGCTCGGCCGCTTCACCGATCCGCCGGTCGATCTGCTCGATCGCCTCATAGGCCACCGGCCCCGTCACCGCCTCAATCCGCCGCACCCCCGCCGCCACACCGCCCTGGGCCGAGAATCGGAAGACGCCTAACGCGCCGGTCGTCCGCACGTGCGTCCCGCCGCACAGCTCGATCGACGACCCCATCCGGACCACCCGCACCCGATCCCCATACTTGTCGGCGAAGAAGGCCATCGCCCCCAGGGCCAGGGCGTCGGGGTAGGCCATCTCCTCGATCACCACCGGCTCGTTGACCCAGACCAGTTCGTTCACGTCCCGTTCGATCGCAGCCAGAGCCGCCTTGTCGATCGGACTGTGATGCGAGAAATCGAACCGGAGCCGTTCCGGATCCACCGAGGATCCCTGCTGCCGGACATGTTCACCCAGCCGTTGCCGCAGCGCCCAGTGCACCAGGTGCGTCGCGCTGTGGTTCCGCTCGATGTTCTGCCGCCGGGCCTGATCCACCCGAGCCGACACCGGCGTCGGCTCGAACCGGTCGCCGGACGTCCAGGTCCCGCTGACCACCGTACCCCGCGGACTCTTCCGTACCTGGTCGACCAGCAGCGACCATCCGGCGCCGGCCAGTTCCCCGGCATCGCTCACCTGACCGCCCGACTCGACATAGAACGGGTTGTCCTCCAGCACGACGTCCACCCGGCCGGCCTCCTCCCGGAACGCCAGGATCCTGGTCTCCGCCCGCAAGCCGCCATAGCCCACGAACCGCTGCGCCCGGTCCCCCCCCACCTCCACCCACCCTTCCCCCGCTCCCGTACGGGCGGTCGTCAGGCCGCCCTCAGCAACGCCGCCCCCCGCCTTGCGCTGACCACTCCCGCTCGCCGCCCTCGACCGCTCCCGCTGCACCTCGAGCGCCCGCTCAAACCCCGCATGATCCACCGCCACCCCCCGCTCGGCCGCAATCAGTTCCGTGAGGTCAATCGGAAACCCAAACGTGTCATACAGCTTGAACGCATCGTCCCCCCCGATCTTCCTGGCACCGGTGGCGAACGATTCGTCCAGCCGCTTCAATCCCTCTTCGATGGTCTCGAGGAAGCGCGACTCCTCCTGCTCCGTCACCGTCCGAATGAAATCCCGCTTGGCCGCCACCTCCGGATAGGCCTCCCCCAGCAGGTCCACCACCAGACCGGTCAGCGGCGCCAGCGTCGGCTCTTTCCGCCCCAGCAGCCAGGCATGCCGAACCGCACGGCGCAGAATCCGGCGGAGCACGTACCCCCGGCCTTCATTGCTCGGATAGACGCCGTCGGCCAGGAGGAACGTCACCGCGCGGGCATGATCGGCCAGCACGCGATACGAGGCCCCCGGACCGGCCATCGACCCCGGATAGGGCTTGCCGACCAATGCGCCCGCCAGGTCGAGGATCGGGCGGAAGATGTCGGTATGGAAGTTGTCGTCTCCGCCCTGCAACACGGCGGCAATCCGCTCGAGACCGGCCCCGGTATCGACGGAGGGCCGCGGGAGCGGCGTGAGGGTGCCGTCCGCCGAACGGTCGAACTGCATGAAGACCAGGTTCCAGATCTCGAGGAAGCGGCCTTCCTCGGCCATCACCTCGAACTCGGCCTGACTATAATCCTTCCGCGCCATCCCGGGCTTCCACCCCAGGTCCACGTAGATCTCGGAGCAGGGACCGCAGGGCCCAGTATCCCCCATCTGCCAGAAGTTGTCCTTGTCGCCCAACCCGTAGACCGACGAAGCCGGCAGCCCCGTCGTGTCGATCCACAACTGCCGGGCCTCGGCATCGGTGTGGTGAACGGTGAACCGGAGCTGGTCCGGATGGAGTCCGAGATAGTCCTTCGAGCTCACGAACTCCCAGGCATAGGCGATCGCGTCACGCTTGAAATAGTCGCCGAACGAGAAGTTGCCCAGCATCTCGAAGAACGTGTGGTGGCGCTTGGTGAGGCCCACCTGCTCGAGATCGTTGTGCTTGCCGCCCGCCCGGACGCACTTCTGACAGGTGACGGCGCGACGGTAGTCGCGATGTTCCTGGCCCAGAAAGGTCCGCTTGAACTGCACCATGCCGGCATTAGTGAACAGCAACGTGGGATCGTCCGCCGGCACCAGGGAAGAGGAGGCAACTTCCCGGTGGCCGTGGCGGAGAAAGTAGTCGAGAAACAGACGACGAATCGCGTGCGCTTGCATCCCGGGAATATACGACCGGCCCCGCCTGCCGCCGAGTGCCGGACTACAGTCCTTTGACCAGTTGGACCACCGCCGACCCCGTGAATCCTCGGCGGGCCAGGAACGCCACGACCCGGCGAATCCGGTCGGGCCGAGGCAGCCCGGCCAGCTGGTTGATTCGCTTCTGGGCCAGGGCCAGCAACTGCCCGGAACTGGCCTCGGCGCTGACCTCTTCCGCCACGACCCGGTCGGCCACGGCCGGGCTCACACCCTGGATCGACAGCTCCCGCCGGAGCCGAGCCGGCCCCCGGCCGCGGGCGCTGCGGGTCTGCACGAAGTGACGGGCAAATCGCTCGTCATCCAGGTATCCCAGCCGCTCGGCCCGGTCGAGCGCCGACTCGACCGCCACCTTCGGATGACCCTTCATCACCAGCCGCCGTCCCAGATCCTTGCGGGCAAACGGCCGCCGCCCCAGCAGCCCAATCGCGGTCCGGTACGCTCCGTAATCGTCCAGGGCCTGCAGGAGGCGCTCGCCGCTCGCCGGCCCGATCACCGACCCGACCTTGATGCCCTCGCGCTGGACCGCTTCGGCCGGCACGATCAGAGCGGCCCGCCCGCCTACGATCAGGCGGACGGCCCCTTCACGACGGGGATCGACCTCGATCCCCTCGATCGGCTCAATCGGAATCAGCCTCATCCTCGCCCGCTTCCACCTCGGCGCCCGGCTTCACGCCGAGCCACTCCCGAACCTTCTGCTCGATTTCAACCAGCATCGCCTGATTGTCCCGGATGAACAGCTTGGCGTTCTCCCGGCCCTGACCGATCCGGTGCTCGCCATACGAGTACCAGGCGCCCGACTTCTGGATGAT
>JANXXJ010000291.1 GCA_025350665.1 Gemmatimonadota bacterium
CGCGACAACGTCGACGCCCGGGCCGTGGCGCCCGACCCGCGGGCCACGACGATCTCGCTCCCGTCAGGCGTCCAGGCCGGATTGAGGTACTCACCCGGCTCGCGGGTCAGCTTCTCGGGCGTCCCACCGCCCGCGGGCACCCGCCAGAGCGCACCCCGATTCCCGTCGTCCACACTGGTGAACGCGATCCACTTCCCATCCGGCGACCATGAGGGCTGGAACTCGATCGGCTCGAACCCGGCGCCGGTGAGACGGCGCGGGCTCCCTCGGGGGAGGTCCATCAAGTAGATCCGGCCCAGGGCCTGGAACGCCAGGGTCCGCCCGTCCGGCGAGGCGCCGGCCCACCGAATGAACCGGACATCGAACGGCCCATCGTTCAACGGCTTCTTCACCCAGACCTGCTCCGACATCACCCGGTGAACCCGGGCGCTGAACGGAATGGTGGACACCTGGCCGGTGGTGACATCCACGCGACGGATCTTGCCACCCTGATGGAGCACGATGCTCTCTCCGTCGGCCACCCAGCGGTAGCCGGGATAGGTCCCGTTCACCGGGATGCTTTCCTCGGCCAGATCCATTTCCACCGGATCCATCAGCATCCGCTCGCCGCCCAGCCGCAGGTCCCGGATCCACAGGGCCGACCGAGGCCCGAATTTCTGGCCCTTGTACTCGAGCGTGCCGCCGGGAACCTTCCGCATGAAGGCCAGGTAGCGGCCGTCGGGACTGGGTTCGGCGGCATAGGCGCCACCACTGGTCGCCCGGTCCTGCTGGGCCGCCTCGCCGGAGGTGATCGGCCGAACCTCGCCGGTCCTGAGATCGTAACGGTGGATCTGGATCGTACCCTTGAGGACATCCTCCTGGCCCCAGAAGCCGGTCGGCTGGGCCGTGTAGACGTCATAGTAGACGTAGCGTCCGTCGGCCGACGTGCTGGGCCGCGACGGCATCCGCCCGACCGCGCCCTTCACGATCTCGACCCCGGCGCCGCCGTTCCTGTGGTACATCACCAGCGACCGGCCGTCGAAGCCCACCGTCTTCACCACAATGATGTACTGCCCGTCGGCGGTCCACACCGGAGACCGCATCAGGGCCATGGGATCGAGCCCAACCGGCCGGGGATTCCTGCCGTCAGCGTCCATGACCCAGAGGTTGGTCTGGCCCTTCCGGTCCGAGATGAACGCGATGGTCTTCCCGTCCGGCGAGAAACGCGGATGGTAGTTCACGGCGATCCCGCTCGACTCGGTCAGGCATTCCGCCGCGCCGCCGTCGGCGGGCACCCGGTAGATCTGGCTCAGGAGGTCAAAGACGATCCATTTCCCGTCCGACGAGACATCGAGCGAGGTCCAGGTGCCCTGATCGGTAGTGAAGTCGATCTCCCGGGTCTTGCCGCGGGGCTTGGTCACGTCCCAGCTGGTATCGGCCGGGGCCGGGGCCTGAGCCAGGACTGGGCCGGTCGCGACCGTCAGGGCGGCAGCCAAGGCCAAACGGGCCCATCCGGTGTTGATGGATCGCATACTGGAACTCCTCGAGGGCAATGAAGGCCGGACCCGGGTCCGGCCCATGAATTCGGGCGGGGTTTCGATCGGGTGCTGGGGTGCCGATTCCGTTGGGAAATTGTGGCGATTTCCGGGTAAAGCGCAAGGGCGTTCCGGAGCGGTTTGGACGACCGACCCGAGGCCGGCTTGGGGGAACGAAGAAGGGGTCGCTTTCGCGACCCCTTCCCGTTCTACAAATGGAACCCTCCGGCCCGATCAGGCGCCGTTCGCTTCCTTGGTCGGGTAGGGCCAGCAGGTGGTGGCACCGTAGAGATCCCCGGTGAATTCGTTGGAGATCTTGGTCGAGGGGGCAACGCCCTTCCACCCGAGACCCCGCCGCAGGAGGTCGTTCAGGCGCTGGCCACCCTCGAAGGCCAATTCCGCCTGGCGCTCGCTCATGATGATGGCCACGGCCTGCGCAGTGGTGCTGGCCGAGAGCGCCGGCAAACTCGCCGTCGCCCGGCCTGCGTTCACCAGCGCCATGGCTCCGGCCACGTTGCCGGTTTCGGCCAAGCCCTCGGCCTGAATCAGACGAGCTTCAACGCCTGAGGCAAGCCGGATCGGCGAGTTGAGCGCCGCATACTTCGTGGTCTGCCAGGACCTGATCGGGGGATTGAACGCCCCATGCCCCGTATCAATGACCTTGAGCCGCGGATCGAGGTTCCGATAGGCCTGGGAGACAGTGTGGTACCCGTTGGCCGTCATGAAGAAGAAGATCTTGTTGTAACGCCGCGAACTCTCCGTGCCGCGGTCGGCCATCTTGACGTAGTCCAGCGGCACCAGCGCCGCGGTCGCGGCGGCTTCGGCGTACTTCTTCAGATCGAGCTTGGTTCGAGCCAGACCGACCCGGGCCAGGTTCAGCATGTCGGTGTTGCCGGCTGTCTGTGCCAGCGCGATGGCCTCGGTGAACTTGGTTTCGGCCAAAACCAGTGCCGCCGAACCGGTTCTGGTGGTCGTGCCAGGCGTGATCTGGTCCAACTTGGCACCCTTGTCGAAGGATACCGAGCAGAAGGTCTCACCCATGAACAGGTACGGGAACCCGTTGTAGGTCTTCACCGTCGCCATGAGAGACGCCCGACCCGGCACCTGGGCATCAGTCCAGCCCGAGAGCCGGGTGAAAATATCTTCGGCCTGATAGCGGGCGGTATGCAGCGTGGTGTGCATGCCGAAATAGCTGTTATTTTCGCAAGGCCCAAGGACGTAGTCATCCTCGTCGGCACCGATGCTCCGTTCACCCCAGTTCCGGCCGGGGACGTTGCTGTTGGCGGACTCGTACTCGTCGGAATGAGCCGCCGACCCGCCGGCGTAGTTGTTGTAGGCGCACTCCAGGTCGCTGACCACCGACCGGGCCAGAACCGAGGCCAACGACGGGTCGTTGGTCTGCTCCGCCGGAATCCGGCCGGGGAACTGGACTTCGAGCAGGTTGCTGCAGGCGGCGAGGGCCAAACCCGCGGCAACCACCGCGAGCCCCTGGCCGATCCGGCTCACTTGAATGATTCGCATTGTAGTAGTCTCCGTCGTGGCCGGTTAGAAGGTGAGCCGGATAGTGGTCCGGATCCGCGCTGCCTGCGGCCAGGATTCCTGCGTATAGCCGAAGTTGCCGGTGGTGTCGCTGTTCCGGTTCGGCGTGATCTCGGGATCGATCCATTTCACCCCGAACGACGACTCCTGCGCCCGCCAGAGGAACGCCATGTTCTCGGCCGACACGGTGATACTGCCGCGCGACGAGCCGAAGAACTTGGCGATCCGGGTCGGGAAGTCGTAGCTCGCCGACACGGTCCGGAGCCGGGCAAACCCGCCCTTGAACATGCCCGACACGCCAACGCCGTTGCCGTCGCCGTTCAGCAGTTCGTTCCCGACGATGCCGCTCAGAATCGGGTCCTTGCCTTCGAGGACCTGCTTCGAGCTCAGGAAGAACGCGTGGATCGCCGCGACGTCGCCGACCAGCACGTTGTTGCCGCCCAGGCCGTCAATCAGCGCGAGCACCCGGAGTCGGCCACCGAGGGTCAGCGTGGCACTGAACGAACCGCTCCACGACGGCGTCGGGCGGCCGTAGAACACCGCGTTCGCCCCGCTGCAGGCAACATCCGCCTTGCCGTTCTCGACGCCGAGACTGCTGTTCGGAATCGGGTCGCTGGCGGTGCAGGTCGAGGCGGACCCCAGCGGGAGCGGAATCCCGACATTGACCGTTTTGACGGTTGAGCCGGTCACCCGCTTGTACCAGAAGCCGCTCGGCGCGTACCCCTGCAGGTTCCACTGCTGGATGAACGACGAACCAA
>JANXXJ010000292.1 GCA_025350665.1 Gemmatimonadota bacterium
ACGATCGGCGCGGTGCTCGGACTGGGCTCCACGATGGTCGTCATGCTCATCGGCCAGACCCGGGTGTTCTACTCAATGTCGCGTGACGGGCTGCTGGGCGAATGGGCCGGCAAGATCCACCCCCGGTTCCGGACGCCGTACATCTCGACCATTCTGACGGGACTCGTGGTCGCGCTCATCACCGGACTGTTCCCGATCCAGATTCTCGGCCTGATGGTGAACATCGGGACGTTGCTGGCCTTCGTCCTGGTCTGCGGCGGCGTCTGGGTCTTGCGGCACACCCGCCCCGATCTCGAGCGGCCGTTCAAGACGCCGTTCGTACCGCTGGTTCCGATCCTGGGCATTCTGTGCTGCCTCGGACTGATGGCCACCCTGCCGCTCGACACCTGGATCCGGCTCCTGGTCTGGCTGGCCTTCGGCTGCATCATTTACTTCGCCTATGGCCGGCACCATAGCACCCTGACCCGTGGCACCGACGGCCAGATCGCTTCCGATCGTTAGGGCGCCCGCGACATTCCCTCAACAGGAACGCCCCCCGGCTGATGCCGGGGGGCGTTCGTCGTCTCGGGCAGCAGATCAGTATTCGGCCTGAAGGCACTCTTCGAAGATCCCCATGCCGGTGTCGACGTCGTATTGATCCAGTACCAGCGGCGGGGCCAGACGAAACGCGCTCTTCCCGCACCCCAGCAACAGCAGGCCCTTCCGGAAGGCCCGGTCGGTGATGCGGTCGATGATCTCGGGGTACGGCTCCTTCGAGGAGCGGTCTTTCACGAACTCGATGCCGAGCATGAGGCCACGGCCACGCACATCGCCAATGACGGCGTATTTCTCCTGGAGGGCGCGGGCGCGGGACTGGATCCGATCGCCCATCTGCTGGATGTGGGGGAGTGCCGCCTCAACCACATCCAGGGTGGCCAGGGCCGCCGCACACGCTACCGGATTCCCGCCGTAGGTGGACCCGTGGGCGCCCGGACCCCAAGTCATGACCGACTCCCGCGCGATGAAGGCACCGATGGGCATGCCGCTGCCCAGTCCCTTGGCGCTGACCAGGATGTCGGGTTCGACGCCTTCCCAGTCGCAGGCCCACATCTTCCCGGTCCGGCCGACGCCGGACTGGACTTCGTCGGCCACGAGCAGGATTCCGTGCCGATCGCAGACGTCGCGGAGCGCCTTGAGAAAACCGATCGGGGGAACGACATACCCGCCCTCACCCTGGATCGGCTCGACGAAGATCGCGGCTACGTCCGTGGGGTCCACGTGACGGGCGAACAGATCGTGGAGCGCGTCGAGCGACTGGCCGATCGGGTCGGCCGAGCGGTAGGGATTGGCGTACGGCACGTGGAAGACCTCGGGCAGGAACGGCCCGAAGTGTTTGTGCTGGCCGGCCTTGCTCGACGTGAGGCTCAGAGCGCCATAACTCCGACCGTGGAATGCGCCGTGAAACGCGATCAAGGCTGAACGACGGGTGTGATAGCGGGCGAGTTTGATTGCCCCTTCGATCGCCTCGGTGCCGGAGTTCGAGAGGAAGACCCGCTTCCGGCTCGATCCCGGCGCCAGCCCGGCCAGGCGTTCGGCCAACCGGGCGAAGCCGTCGAAGTAGAAATCAGTGCCGCAGATATGGAGAAACCGGTCGGCCTGTTCCTTGATGGCGGCCACCACCGTGGGATGATTGTACCCGGTGGACGACACGGCGATGCCGGCCATGTAGTCGATGTACCGGTTGCCGTCGACGTCCTCGAGCATGGCCCCTTTTCCACCGGCGATCACCAGCGGGTACTCCTTGATGTAGGAGGACGAGGTCCACGCGGCGTCGCGCTCGATGATCGCCCTGGCCTTGGGGCCTGGCGGCGGCGTCACAATGCGGGGATAGTCGTGGCTGGTCATGGCAGTCCGGTCCGGTCGAACGTGAACGTCGAGGTCAGGCATTGGTGTGGGCTGCAGCGGGTGCCTCGGCCTGCTGATCCCGCCACCACTGCTGGCCCGCCGCGGGCAGGGTGTAGATCGGGTCGTAATACTCGTGTTGCTGATGGAGCGCGCCCTGATTGCCCCACTCGATACTGGTCAGGTAGTTCTTGGTCCAGTAGCTGATGCCCTTTTCGCGGTCGTACCCAGCGAGCTGGTGGATCCACCGCTTGCCCACGAAGGGCACATCGCAGACCACCCTCGGCGTGGCAAAGCCCGGCAGGTAGCCCATGATGTCATGCTGGAGCTGCTGGGCCTCGGCGACCGACAACCGCCAGTGCTCGCTGTTCGGGATCATGTCGCACATGTAGAAGTAGTAGGGCATGATCTTGGCGTGATCGAGCAGCATGAAGCAGAGCTCGACCAGATCGCGAGCCGTGGTATTGACGCCGCGGAGCAGCACACCCTGGTTCCTCACATCGCGGAAGCCGATTTCGAGCAGCTTCTTGGTCGCCCTGCCGACCAGCGGCGTGACCTGCTGGGCGTGGTTGGCATGGGTGTGCAGGGCGAGGTCGACACCGCGTTCGAACGCTTTCCGTGCCAGCCGCTCGAATCCAGCCAGCACATTGTGCTGGAGAAAGTGCTGGGGCAGGCCGATGAGACCCTTCGAGGCCAGCCGAATGTCCCGGATGTTCGGGATGTCGAGCAACGCCGAAACGAACGGCTCGAGCTGGGTGATGTGCAGGTTGGCAATGTCTCCGCCCGACACCACCACGTCGCGCACGCTGGGGGTCCTTCGCAGGTAGTCCAGCATCTGCTGATGCCGGTCCTTCTGCGGCGTCGTGAACTTGAGCTTCTCGACCTGCGGAACGTCGTTCCCCACCAGGTCCATCCGCGTGCAGTGCCCGCAGTACTGGGGACAGGTCGCCAGCATCTCGGCCAGGACCTTGGTCGGGTAGCGGTGGGTCAGGCCCTCGACCACCCACATGTCGTGCTCATGAAGGCTGTCCCGGGATGCCTTGGGATGATTGGCCCAATCGGTCCGCCGGTCGGCGAACGCGGGCGCCATGTAGCGGCGCACCGGATCGCTCCAGAGGTCGGCGGCGTTCATCGTGTTGATCATCTGGGGAGGAATCAGCATCGACATGGTGGCGCGTTGCTCCATGTCCTGCCCGATGCTCTGGGCCAGGTCGTCCGGCAAGAGCGCGCCCAGCACATCTTTGAACTCTCTGAGATTCTTGATGGTATGCTTGCGCTGCCACGTCGCGTCCTCCCAATCAGCGACGGACACGCCCCGAAAGCCCGGAATCCTGGTCCAGTCCGGCTCGAGGTATTCCCGCTTGATCGGATACGGGATGGGCTGGCCGGCCTTCATCGTTTCGCGGGCGTCGATCATGCGTCCCTCAACTGGTAAGGCCATACTCCGCTTGCTGTTGCCAAGGTAATATATTATATATTATATCGCAAGTTTCGCCCCGATAACGACTTTGACCCAGAGCCGCCGTGCACCTCGATCAGGTCCAGACTCGCCTCCCCAGCCGCCGCAGGGTCGCCACCCACGAAATGGTCGCCGAGGTCCTGCGCGAAGCGATCGCGACCGGACACCTCAAGGCCAGCCAGCCCCTGCCCCAGGATGAAATCGCCTCCCAGCTGCATGTGAGCCACATTCCAGTCCGGGAAGCACTCCGCCAACTCCAATCCGAAGGTCTGGTAACCTACCAGCCCAACCGGGGCGCGACCGTCAGCGCGCTCAGCCCGGGCGAAATTCGCGAGATCTACGAGATCCGCGCCATTCTCGAAACAGCTGCCGTCCGACGGGCCGCAATCCACCTCGCCGCCGGCAAGCTCGATCTAGCGGAACGCATGCTTGACCTGGCCGAGGCGGATCAGGACGGGGCGGCCTGGGGCTCACACGATGTCGAGTTCCATCAGCTGATTTACGATCTCGACCAGCGCCCGCATATGCGGGAACTGATCGACGGCCTCCTGCGCCGAGTCGACCGGTACTGGCTGATCCAGGGGCTGATGCTCCGCCATCGCGCCACGTTCGATCGCGAACATCGGGCCCTCCTCGCCGCCATCAGGCAACAGGACGGGCCCCGCGCCGCCGCGATCCTCGAGGCCCACCTGGCGGGCGCCGCGACGCTGCTGGCCACCGCCGTGGAGCAGAGCGAAGCCACCGCGCCAGGCTGAGCGTACTGATCCGGAAGAACCCACTCGTGACGACCTGTCGCCACGGGGGCGTTGCCCGTATCATCAAGGCTCATCCTCCAACATCCGGACCCGCCGTCATGAAGACGCTGCTGCTCGTCAGTTGCCTTACGCTGGTATCCTCCGCGGCCGCCCAGGCCCCGGCCAAACCCAAGGATCTGCCCCTCATCCCGACCCGATCGATCAACCTCGACACCGATGAAGGGTCGTGGCTCTCGGTCGACGTGTCGCCCGACGGGCGATCGGTGGTGTTCGACCTGCTGGGCGACCTGTACGCCGTTCCACTCGCGGGCGGCGCCGCGGCGCCGCTGACGAGCGGCATGGCGTTCGACGCCCAGCCTCGATTCTCCCCCGACGGCAAATGGATCACTTTCACCTCCGACCGTGACGGCGCGGAGAACGTCTGGATCCTGAACCTCGAGACGAAAGAGACTCGGCAGATTACCAAGGTCAAGGACAAGGTGATCCAATCGCCGGAGTGGACGCCGGATGGCAAGTACATCGTCGTCACCATCGGCGACATCGTCTTCAAGCCTGGCAAGTTGTGGATGTTCCACGTCGACGGTGGGAGCGGGATTCAGCTGATCAAGCAGCCTGAGGCCGAGCTCACCACCGGCGCGGCCTTCGGCCTGGATGGTCGGTACCTCTGGTATGCGCAGCGGACCGGCACCTGGAACTACAACGCGATCTTCCCGCAATTCCAGATTGCCCGATACGACCGCGAGACCGGCGCCAGGGAGGTCCGGACCTCGCGCTATGGATCGGCCATCCGCCCGGCTCTGTCCCCGGACGGCAAATGGATGGTCTATGCCAGCCGGTTCGAGGCCAACACCGGCCTGGTCCTCCGCGATCTGGCGACGGGCGACGAGAAATGGCTGGCGTATCCGGTCCAGCGCGACGATCAGGAGGCCATCGGGAGTCGGGACGCCTATCCGGGCATGTCGTTCACGCCCGATTCGAAAGAGGTGCTGACCACTTACGGCGGCAAGATCTGGCGAGTGCCCCTGGATGGTGCCGCGCCGGTCCAGGTTCCCTTCCGGGTCCAGGCCAAGATCGATCTCGGCCCTCAGGTGGCCTTCAAGTACCCGATCGCCGACAGCGCCGAATTCAACGCCCACCAGGTCCGGGACGTGGCGCCCTCGCCGGACGGCAAGCGGCTCGCGTTCACCGCGCTCGACCGGCTCTACGTGATGGACTGGCCGGCCGGCATACCGAAGCGACTCACCAGGGCCGACGTCGTGGAAGCGGAGCCGACGTGGTCACCGGACGGCCAGTGGATCGGGTACGTCACATGGCAGCGCGAGGGTGGGAGTGTGGCCAAGATCCGCGCGGACGGCGTCGGGCCGGCCGTGACGCTGACGACGGAACGGGCCACCTACCAGCAACCGGCCTGGGCGCCGGACGGGGCCAGGATTGTCGCGGTCCGGGGCCCGGCCGAGCCACGGCGGATTGAAGACGGGCCCGGGGCCCCGGGTGTCGCAATCGATCTGATCAGTCTTCCGGCCGCCGGTGGTGCCGCGACGCTCATCGCGCCGACGTCCGGGCGAGGACACCCGCACTTCGCCGCTGACCCAAGCCGGATCTTCCTCTACAGCGCCGACAGCGGATTGGTCTCGATTCGATGGGATGGCAGCGATCAGAAACACCACCTCAAGATCGCCGCACCGCTCCTGCTCAACCAGGAGAAGCCGGCCGGACCGGACGTCGTCACCATGGCCCCGCGGGGTGACCAGGCGCTGATCCAGAACGGCTATGACATCTATCTCGTGACGGTCCCGATGACCGGCGGGGAGACGCCGACGGTTTCACTTCAGGATCCCAAGACCGCCGCGGTTCCAGCCCGTCGTCTCACCGACCTCGGCGGCGAGTTCTCGACCTGGACCGCCGACGGCAAGAAAGCGATGTGGGGACTCGGCAGCGCGGTCTTCGCCTATGACGTCGAGCAGGGCGCGGCCTTCGACCGGCAGCTCGAAGCCGACCTCAAGGCGGCCCTGGCCGACACCAGCGCGGCCGGCAAGGCGCGGGCGGATTCGACTGCCAAGCGGAAATACGAACCGGCCGAGACGATGGTCACGGTTCGGGTAGCCCGCGACATTCCCAAAGGGACCGTCGTGCTCCGCGGCGCCCGCGTCGTCACCATGCGCGGCACCGAGGTCATTGACAATGCGGACATCGTGGTCCGGAACAGCCGCATCGTGAGCGTCGGAGCACGCGGCGAAGCGCCGAGCGGGGCCCGTGTCATCGATGTGGCCGGGAAGACGATCGTCCCCGGGTTCGTCGACACGCACTCTCACATGTGGCCGACCTGGGGCGTCCACAAGCAACAGCCCTGGATGTACCTCGCCAACCTGGCGTACGGCGTTACGACGACCCGCGACCCGCAGACCAGCTCAAGTGACGTGGTCACGTACGGCGACCAGGTCGAGGCCGGCCAGATGGTCGGGCCTCGCATCTACTCGACGGCGAGCGGGATCGGTTACTGGCACGAGCAGATCCGCGACCTCGACCATGCCCGCACGATCATGAGACGGTACAGCAAGTACTGGGATACCAAGACGATCAAGATGTACATGAAGGGCCCGCGGCAAGTCCGCCAATGGGTGATCATGGCCGCCCGCGAAAACGGGATCATGCCGACGACCGAGGGCGGCCTGGACACCAAGTACGATCTGACCATGCTGTTCGACGGGTATCCGGGACAGGAGCACGCGGTGCCGACCGTACCACTTTATGGCGACATGGTGACGGCCTACGCCAAGTCCGGGATCGAGTACACGCCGACGCTCATCGTCCAGTACGGTGGCCCGTCCGGCGAGGAATGGTACTTCACCAAGGAACGCCCCTACGACGATCCGAAGATCCGGCGCTTCATGCCCTACGAGCACCTGGCTGACAAGACCAGACGGCGGGGCGGCGGAAGCCCGATCTCACCTGGCGGCTGGTTCATGGACGAGGAGTACATCTTCCCGAAGACCGCCAAAGTGGCGGCCGACATCGTCAAGGCCGGTGGTTCGATCGGAATCGGAAGCCACGGCCAGTTCCAGGGCCTGGGGTACCACTGGGAGTTGTGGATGGTGGGCTCCGGCGGGATGCCCGCGCACGACGCGCTCCGGATGGCGACACTCTCGGGCGCCAGGGCGCTGGGGCTGGACGGCGATCTCGGGTCGATCGAACCGGGCAAGCTGGCCGACCTGGTGATCATGGACAAGAATCCGCTGGACAACCTGCGGAACACCAACACCATCACGCAGGTGATGAAGAACGGCCGGCTCTATGACGGCAACACGATGGATGAGATCTGGCCGCGCCCGAGGAAACAGGAGCCGCCCTACGGGCTCACTGAAACGCCGGTGACCCGGGCGGGCCTGCGTCCCTGACGGGGTCGCCTAACGCCCGCTCGGCGAGGGCCGCCGAGCGGGCGTGGCGGCGCTCACGAGGAGTCCAATCGCGACCACGACGACGGCTCCGACCACGTTGTACCAGAGGAACGCCACTGACG
>JANXXJ010000347.1 GCA_025350665.1 Gemmatimonadota bacterium
GCGATCGATCGCCGCGGACTCCGACCGATGGTGACGCGGGTTGAGAACGGCATCGCCCGCCGGGTCGAGGTCGCGCTGGGCATCGAAGACCCCACCATCGACCGGGTTGAAATCACCAACGGCCTCGCCATCGGCGACACCGTCATCACCGGCGCCGCCCGTGGGATCGCCCCCGGGACCAAGGTGCGAGCCACGGCCGCCGCGGAACGTACCGCGGCCGCGCCCAGCAACTAGCGGGAGGCTGGTCCATGATCATCTCCGATTTCGCCATCCGGCGCCCGGTGGTCACCATCGTGGCCATGTTGTCTCTGGTGGTCGCCGGGCTGCTGGCGCTCTTGCGACTCAAGACCGACGAATTCCCCGACATTGATCCACCACTGGTCAACGTGGCAATGATCTACCCCGGGGCGTCGCCGGACGGGGTCGAGAAGGAAGTGATCAACCCGGTCGAAGAGGCGATCGGGGCGATCGCCGGCGTGAAGAAGAGCTTCAGCACGTCCGAGGACGGGTTTGGCCAGATCATCGTCGAGTTCCAGTTCGGCAAGTCATTGTCGGAGGCGACCCAGGACATCCGGGACGCGATCTCGGGCATCCGGTCCGATCTTCCGCAGGAGCTCAAAGAACCGATCATCAAGAAGTTCAATGACACCGACCGGCCAATCGTGTCATTCGCCCTGGCCTCGGACCGCCTTTCGCCCGGCGAGCTGACCCGCCTGGCCGACCCGGGCATCACCCGGGAGCTGCGGTCGCTGGGTGGCGTCGCCGAAGTCACCATCGCAGGCAAGCAGGAGCGGGAACTGACCGTGGAGATCAATCCACTGGCGCTCCAGGCGACGGGCATCAGTGTGAGCCAGGTGGTTCAGGCCCTTCAGGTGCAGAACCTCGCCGCCCCGGTTGGCCGAGTCCAGGGCCCTGACGGCGAACGATCGATCCGACTCAAGGGAAGGCCCGAAGGCCCGACCGATTTCGCCCAGATCGCCGTGGTCGAACGCAACGGACAGGTGGTCCGCCTTGGGGAAATCGCGACCATCAAGGACGGCGTCCAGGAGCCGCGGACGCTCGCTCTCTACAACGGCAAGGAAGCGGTCGGGATCGACATCAAGAAGGCCAAAGGGTTTAGCACCACGGACGTCAGCGCCCGGGTCATCGCGCGAATCGACGCGATCCGGTCCCGGATGCCGCGGGGCGTCACCCTCGACCTGATTCGGGATTCCGGCGAGCGCGTCGAACACTCGGTCTGGGAGGTCGGCAAGGCCCTGATCGAGGGCGCCCTCCTCACGGTGCTCGTCGTCTTCCTGTTCCTGAATTCCTGGCGATCGACGGTGATTACCGGTCTCGCCTTGCCGGTCTCCGTGCTCGCATCCTTCATCGCGGTCTGGGTGTTCGGCTTTACCCTGAACACCATGTCGCTCCTCGGCCTCTCACTTGCGATCGGCATTCTGATCGACGACGCGATCGTGGTCCGGGAGAACATCGTCCGGCACGTCGAGATGGGCAAAGATCATTTCCGCGCTGCTCACGAGGGCACCGACGAAATCGGCCTGGCGGTGGCGGCGACGACGTTCTCGATTCTGGCGGTGTTCATCCCCGTCGCCTTCCAGGGCGGCATGACGGAACAATGGATGAAGCCTTTCGCCCTCACGATCGCCTGCTCCGTGGCCGTGTCGCTGCTGGTGTCCTTCTCCCTTGACCCGATGCTCTCGGCCTACTGGCCCGACCCCCACACCCCGCCGGAACAGCGGGGCTGGATCACCCGCACACTCGACCGGTTCAATGCGTGGTTTGCCCGGCAGGCGGACAACTACAAACGGGTGATCGCCTGGGCGCTCGACCATCGGTTCTCGATGCTGATCATCACGACCGGGACATTTTTCGCGTCCTTCGTGTTGCCGGGCAAGGGCCTCCTCGGCCTGATCGGCAGTTTGATCGGGATCGGCGTGATGGCCTGGGCGGCCGGCCTCCGGCGGCCGTGGCCGGTCAAGCTCCTCGGTATCGTCGGCGGGTTGGTGCTGGCCGTGGCCCTCGAGCGGGTTGCCCCCGAGTGGAAGAAAGTGGGCGTCGGCTTCTTTCCGCTGGACGACCGGTCGGAGTTCTATGCCAAGGTGGAGACCCCGCCGGGGTCGACAATGGCCTACACCCGCCACAAGGTTGAAGAGGTGGAGCGCATCCTCCGGACCCTGCCCGAGCTGCGATACACTTACAGCACGCTCGGCGGCGGACTCTCTGGGACGGTGGACGTGGCCAACGTCTTCGTTCGGGTGATCCCGAAAAAGGACCGCCCCGGCCGCAGCGCGGAGACCCTCGCCGCCGTCGTCCGGGACAGCCTGGCCAATCTCACCGGCGTCGCAACCTCGGTATTCACGAGTGATCTCCAAGGTGGCCGCAAACAGCTTGCGATCAACATCCAGGGGGACGATCCGCCCCTCCTCCAGGTGATGGCGGAGCGGATCAAGGCCGAGGTTGCCCTGGTTCCGAGCGTGGTCGACCTGGGTCTCTCGACCAAGGGTCAGAAGCCCGAGTTGAACGTGGAGCTGAACCGAGGCCTGGCCGGCTCCCTGGGAGTCACGGTAGGGCAGGTCGCCCAGTCGATCCGGCCCGCGTTTGCCGGCCTCGACGCCGGTGACTGGATCGACCCCAACGGTGAGACACGGGACGTGGAAATCCGATTGGCGCCGGAGTATCGGGCCCGGGTGACCGATTTGCACCAATTGCCGCTCGTCATCATGGGCCCGACGGGCATCCCGTCGACCATCCCGCTCGGACAGGTCGCCGAAATCACGCCGAGCCTCGGCCCGGCTGCGATCAGCCACCTGAATCGCACTCCGAACGTCGTGGTTGAGTGGAACGTGGCCGGTCGATCGACCGGCGAAGTCTTCGCCGACGTCCAGACCCGCCTGGTGGCCAAGGGAATCATTCTGGGGCGGGTCGCGGGCGGGGTTCTGGTGACCGAGGGTGGCGACCAGGAGTTCCAGGCTGAGTCGTTCCGGAGCATCGGGACCTCCCTCGCCATCGCGATCCTGCTCATGTACCTGGTGCTGGTGATGCAGTTCGGCTCGTTCATGGACCCGCTCGCGATCATGGCCTCGCTCCCCCTTTCCCTCATCGGGGTATTGCTCGGGTTGTCGTTCGCGAACTACACGATCAACATCATGAGCCTCATCGGAGTCATCCTGCTGATGGGCCTGGTGGCCAAGAACGCGATCCTGCTGATCGATTTCGCCAAATGGGCCCACGAGGATCGGGGACTGTCGATCCGCGACGCCCTGATCGAAGCTGGAGGAATCCGGCTCCGCCCGATCCTCATGACCACCGTCGCCCTGATCGCCGGGATGGCACCGATCGCTCTTGGGACTGGGGAGGGCTCGCAGTTCCGTTCGCCCCTCGGTGTCGCGGTCATCGGCGGCGTGATCACGTCGACCCTGCTTACGTTGCTGGTCATCCCGACGTTCTACGAGGTCCTGTTCGAGTTGCGTGAGAAGATCTTTGGACGGGCGCGGCCTGCCCGCCGTCACCTGGAACCCGGGGTGGTACCGAGCCTCGCGGAGGAACGAGCCCAATGAGCCCGCTGGCCTCGAAGGACTTTCCCGATCACCACGACGCCGAATTGCTGTTGCGCGCGTACGAGCTTCGGCGCGAGCCAGTCCTCCGGGCCGCTCGAAAGCTGATTACGGTAGACTGGTGGCCCAAGTCGCTCGCCGATTTGCAGGCGATCGTCTCCTGGGATCACCAGGACAATGCGGCGTTCCGGCAGGTATCCAGCTACTGGGAGTTGATCTACGGTATGGCCAGACACGGCATCGTCCACGGCGAATACATGGCTGACTCCGCCGGCGGTGAGGGTCTGATCCTCCTGGCCAAGGTCTACCCGTGGCTTACCGAGCTCCGCGAGACCACCGGCCCGCGCTTCCTGCGGAACACCGAATGGATCGTGACCGAGACGGAGACCGGCCGAGAGCATTTCCCTCGCCTTCGGGACCGCGTTGAGAAGACGCGGACGGCCCGGTAAGCATGACTCCTCCCAAACGAAAGACCAACTTCAAGCTGGCATGGGGTGAGGCCAAGGTCATCATCTGGCACCACCGGCGCCGATTGTCCCTCGGCCTGGCCGTCATGATGGTCAATCGTCTGAGCGGCCTGATCCTGCCAGCCAGCTCGAAGTACTTGATCGACCATGTTCTCGTTCCCGTCTCCAAACCGGCCTGGTGGGACCAGTTGCTCCCGACCGACCGCCACCAGCAATTGCTGGCCCTGGCAGCGATCGCCGTCACCGCCACACTGATTCAGTCGATCTCCTCCTTCGCCCTGACCAGAATCCTCGGCGTTGCGGCCCAGCGCGCCATCACGGATATGCGCCGCAGCGTCATGGAGCATATCGTGCGGCTCCCGGTCAGGGCCTTCGACTCAACCCAGACCGGCCAATTGGTCAGCCGGGTCATGAACGATCCCGAAGGGATCCGGAATCTCGTCGGCACCGGCCTGGCGCAAATCACCGGCGGCATGGTGACCGCGGCCATCGTCCTCGGGATCCTGTTCTTTCTGAACTGGCAGCTCACGGCCGTCACCCTGGTGGTCCTGCTCCTGTTCTCGGGCGGGATGGCCCTCGCCTTCACGAAGCTTCGGCCGCTGTTCAGGGAACGGGCAAAAATCAACGCGGAAGTCACCGGCCGGCTGAACGAGACCCTCGGCGGAATCCGGGTGGTAAAGTCGTACGTTGCCGAGCGCCGCGAGGAGCTCGCCTTCGCCCGCGGCGCCCACAAGCTGTTCCGGAATGTCGCCACCACCATGACCGGGGTGTCGGCCGTAGCCGCCTTCTCGTCGCTCATTGTGGGCGCCATCGGGGCGCTCATGATCGTAATCGGCGGTGGGCGCGTCCTGTCGGGCGCGATGACCATCGGCGACTACTTCATGTACGTGCTCTTCACCGGGATGATGGCGCTGCCGCTGGTTCAGCTGGCATCGATCGGGACGCAGGTCAGCGAAGCCTTTGCCGGCCTCGACCGGATCCGCGAGCTCAAGGAAATGCCGACCGAGGACCAGCTCGACGCCGACCGGGACGCCATCCAGACGATCGTGGGCCGGGTGGCCTTTGACGATGTCTGGTTCGAATACAACCCTGGCGTGCCGGTTCTCAAGGGGATCTCCTTCCTGGCCCCGGCTGGGACCACGACGGCACTCGTTGGCTCGAGCGGGTCCGGCAAGAGCACGCTGATGAGCCTCGTGATGGCCTTCAATCGGCCGACAAAGGGAGCGGTCATGATCGACGGCCGGGATCTCGGTGGCCTCAAGCTCCGGAACTACCGGGCGCACCTCGGCATCGTGCTGCAGGATAACTTCCTGTTCGATGGCACCGTCGCGGACAACATCCGCTTCTCCCGCCCCGACGCCCCGATGGCTGAGGTCATCCGGGTCAGCAAGATTGCCCATTGCGACGAGTTCATCGACGGCTTCCCGCAGAAATACGACACCGTCGTCGGCGAACGGGGGGTCCGGCTGTCGGGCGGGCAGCGCCAGCGAGTCGCGATTGCCCGCGCGATTCTCGCCGAGCCCTCTATCCTCCTGCTTGACGAGGCGACCTCGAGCCTCGACAGCGAGAGCGAGGCCCTCATTCAGGACGGGCTCGCGGCATTGCGGGCGGGACGGACCACGTTCGTCATCGCCCACCGGCTCAGCACGATCATGACCGCGGACCAGATCCTGGTGATCGAGGACGGTCAAGTCGTCGAGCGGGGCAGCCACACGGAGCTCTTGGCAGCCGACGGCCGTTATCGCCAATTATACGAAAAACAGTACCGGATCGAACGCAACCGATTCATCAACCCCGGCGAGGACTTCACCGGATCGCCGGTCGAGGTGCGCACCGCGACGTGAGTTGACGGCGACGAAAGCGACGAAGGGGCCCTCGAGTCGAAGGCCCCTTCGTGGCGTTCCGGATCGCGATCAGGCTGGGAGCGACAGCGGCAGCGTTCGCAGGCGTTGGCCGGTCGCGGCGAACACGGCGTTGGCCACGGCCGGCGCAATCGGCGGCGTCCCCGGCTCCCCAACCCCCGTTGGATCGGCGTTGCTCGGTACGATGTACACCTCCACCACCGGCATATCGGCCATTCGGAGGACCGGATAGTCGTGAAAGTTGGACTGCCTCGCCCGGCCGGCCGCAATCGAAATCTTCCCCATCAGCGCCGCCGAGAGTCCGTAGACGATGGCGCCCTCGACCTGGGCCTTTACCGTATCCGGATTGATGACGGTTCCGCAGTCGATGGCCGCAACCACCCGACGCACCTTGATGGCGCGATCAACGATCTCTATCTCGGCGACTTCCGCAACGTAGCTCGCGAACGACTCATGGACCGCCACGCCCCGGAATCTTCCCGCAGCCAATGGTGCGCCCCAGCCGGCTTTCTCGGCTGCAAGGTCAAGCACACCGAGCAGCCTCGGCGACCCCGCCAGAAGTGACCGCCGGTACCCCAGCGGGTCCTGCTTCGCTGCGGCCGCGAGTTCGTCGATGAAGGACTCGACCGCGAAGGCCGTGTGGGTGTGACCAACGGATCGCCAGTACCCCACCGGTACCGGCGTCTTCGTCTGGTGGTAGCGGACCTCGACGTTCGGAACGGCATACGGAAGGTCGGCCACGCCTTCGACCGCGCTCGGATCGATCCCGCCCCTGAGAGGCCCCGCCAGGTGCGTCGCCCACTCGGGCAGGAACCCCGGCATGAACTTGGCCAGAATCGATTGGCAGGCCACTCGATGCCGCCAGGTCAACGGCCGGCCGGACGAATCCAGGGAGGCCGTCGCGTGGTGGCGAGCCGCCGGCCGATAGAAATCGTGTTGCATGTCGTCTTCGCGGGTCCACATCAGTCGAACCGGCCGACGGACTGCCTTGGAGGTCTCCACCGCCTCGCGAACCATATCGAGTTCGGATCGACGGCCGAAGCCACCGCCGAGGTGGGTCGTTCTGACGGTGGTCTTGTCGAGACCGACTCCCGCGACCGACGCCGCGACACCACGAGCTCCACCGCCCGCCATGAAACTCGGCCCCGACTGGAACTGGGTCGGGACCCAGATCGTCACGCCGTCATTTCGAACGTCAGCGGTGCAATTCATCGGTTCCATCGTGGCGTGGGCAAGGAAGGGCACCTCGTAGGTTGCCTCCACCGTGCCAGTCCCGCCGGCGGTCGGGTCGCCGGTCGTCCGCGCGACCCTCCCTTCGGCCGCCAGCGCGCGATCAAACTCCCGATCCGTCGCGGCATCATCCCATGCCGCCGCCGAGCCCTCGTTCCAGCGAACCGCGAGACGATCGCGGCCCTGCTTGGCCGCCCAGAAGCCGTCGGCCACGACCGCGACGCCAGACGAGATCACAATGACTTGCTTCACGCCCGGCACCTTGAGGGCGGCCGTGGGGTCCATGGATTCCATCTTCCCGCCGAACACCGGACAGCGGGCGACCACCGCAACCAGGACATTCTCGACCTGAACATCCGTGCCATATCGGGCTCGGCCCGTCACCTTGGAGTGAAGGTCGAGGCGAGGGATCGGCTTTCCGATGAGTGCGAACCTGGCAGGGTCCTTGAGGACCACGGTCGCCGGCAACGTCTCCTTGCCAGCCTGAGCCACGAGCGTCCCGTACTCCGCCCGCCGCCCCGACGCCCGATGCACCACGATGCCTGGTTCCGTCCCACAGGCCGCTGCCTCCACACCCCAGCCCCGCGCCGCGGCCGCAATCAGCAACGCCCTGGCCTTGGCCCCCGCCTCGCGCAGCGGCTTCCATGCCGCCCGAATGGCCGTGCTGCCGCCGGTGGCCTGGATCTTCATCATCGGGTTGTAGTACGCCTCGTTCGCCGGTGCGAATTCGTACCGGACCTTCGACCAGTCGGCATCGAGTTCCTCGGCCACAAGCATCGGCAGCGAGGTACTGACGCCCTGGCCCATCTCTGCCCGGTCAACCATGACGGTGACGATCCCATCCGGGGCAATCCGGATCCAAGCGTCGGGAACGAACGCTCCTTCCGCCCCGGCCGGAGCATGCTCAGGGCGGCAGCCCTCGAGCATGACCGCGAGCGACAAGCCAGCGCCGGCGCCACCCACCACCCGGACGAACTCGCGACGTTCCATTGACTACTTCCTCACCGTGGCGGAATACGACGAGAGGTCGCCGAGAGCGAACGTGTTGCGATCGGCTACGGCCTCGAATCTTGCGCTGTAAGTGGAGGCGGCATTCACATCAGGCACGGTGAGCCTGATGATGTCGCCGGTCACCAGTTGGCCGGTGACCACGACCCGCGTTGCCGTCGGGCCGGCCGCGGCGGACGCGACCTGATACGCCCCGGCCGACTTTACCGCGGTCACGGACCCAGTCACCAAGAGGAGGAACGCGCCGTCGGTCTGGCTCGGTCCCACATAGGAGACGGTGAGGTCGCCGGACACCGGACCGACCGGGTCAGGCTTCTTCGACCCGCAGGCAGCCGAAATCACAAGGGCGATCAACAATCCAAGCCGTCGCATCTCAGCTTCCTTTCTCGCGCTTCTTGGCCGCTGCCAACTGTTTCAGGAGGTCAGGGGACACGGCCTGCCCGTTGCGCTTGAGCAACGCCAGAAAATCACCGACATCGTACACACCGTTCCGGTTCCCGAGCTGATCGAGAAAATTCTTCTGAACGGTGGAGAGCGCCGCCCCGCCAAGAATCTCCGTGGTTGCGTCGGTCACCGGAACGGCGACGTCCGGCAGGAACGAAGCTTCCACGTCATAGGGGCGCCCCATCGGGACCGTCAAGACCATCCCAGCCGCCGTCGTATCACCCCGCCATCCGCCGAAGACCGAGCCGGCCGCGGGGGCCGCGGTCAAGGTGACCGGCGTTCCCTCGGGCACGAAGATCCCGGCGATCGGGTCGCCAGGCCGGTTGACGTTCACGGTGCCCTGTCCCCCGCCCCCCGTCGTCGCGATCAGTCGGTGGTCGGCGGCAAAAGTCGCCGTTATCGTGTCCGGCTTGATGCCACTGGTAATCACCCGGGTTCGGGGCCCGCCAATACTCCACGCCAGGAACCGCGCCCGAGTCCGGCCACCAATCAGGTCCTGGGCGCTGTCCGCGCTGATCGTGAATTGGTCGCCGGCCGGGATGACATCCTCGTAGCGCCCCCAGAGTTGATTGGCGACCCGAACCGA
>JANXXJ010000251.1 GCA_025350665.1 Gemmatimonadota bacterium
ACCCCGGTCGAGGCCCGGGGGAGGAACCCAGTCGAGGCCGGGAAGCCGGACCCGGTCATCGAGGGACATCTTGCCCTCGGTGACGGGGATCAGAATGTCACTATGGCCGTCGACCACGACGGCCCGGCGGTGGAGATCCTGGGCTCGGCTCACGATGGTCCTCAGGTTGTTTTTGTGTGAACCTGCCGGCGTTCATGAGCATCGGCAGGTACCAGGCGCCTCAGCCGGGTCGGGAGCGCTGCCAGAGGAAGTAGATCGGAATCCCAAGCGCGGCGCCACCCAGGCCGATGATTCCCTTGACCGGGTCCCCGATGACCGTGTTGAGCACGATGACGAGGGCCGACGCCACGAACAGGATCGGAGTGAGGGGGTAGAACGGGACTTTGAACGGCCGGGGCGCGTGCGGGTCCGAGCGCCGGAAGGCGATGAGGGCGAGCCCGCCCAACCCGTAGAACAGCCAGCCGACGAACACAACGTACGTCAGGAGGATGCTGAACGACCCTGACATGGCCAGGACCAGACTCCAGGCGCTGATGGCCAGGATGGAGTTGGCCGGCGTCCCGAACTTCGGGTGCACGTCCCCCAGGGCCTTGAAGAAGACCTTGTCCTGGGCCATGGCGTGGAACACTCGGGACGACGTCAGCATGATCCCGTGGCCCCCGCTGATGATCGAAATCAGCACCGGAATCGCGATCAATTTGGCGCCGATCGGCCCGAAGGTCCGGCCGACCGCGTCCGATGCCACGGTCTGGGATTGCGTCAGCGCGACGGGGCCTAATCCGGCGACATAGCCGAGGTTGGCGAGCACGTAGACCAGGATGCAGAGCAGCGTGCCGGTGATCAGGCCGCGGGGAAAGTTCCGCTGGGGATCGATCACCTCGCCGCCGACAAAGGTCGCATACTGCCAGCCCTCGTAGGCCCAGAGGACGCTGACCATCCCGGCCAGGCCGCCCACGACGACCAGCCTGTTCCATTCCACCGGCCAGGCGGCGGTCACCTCGCTCCAGCCGGTGCCGGCGAGGGGCAGCGCCACGATCAGGACGACGAGGGCGCCCACTTTGAGCGCGGTGGTGGCGGCAAGGACGGTGGTACTCTGCCTGGTCCCGCGCAGATTGATGTAGGCGAGAAACCCGATCATCGCCACGGCCATGAGCTTCTTGCCGAACGGGGTGATCGTCGGAACGAGCGCCGCCATGTTGTCGCCGGTGGCCACCGCCAGGGTGGCGACGCTGCCGCTCGCGATCACCACGAAAAGGGTCCAGCCATAGGCGAACGCCGCCACCGGGCCGAAGGCGTCCCGGATGTAGGCGTAGAGACCGCCCGCCCCGGTCCGCATGCACCCGAGCTCGGCGTAGGTGAGGGCTCCGAGGAGCGTGAGGATGCCGCCGACCACCCAGACCCCGATGGCAAGACCGACCGAACCACCCGCGCTCTTCAGCACGTTGCCGGGGGTGAGGAAGATCCCCGACCCGATCACGGTGCCGGCCGTGATGACGGCCACGTCGCGGGCGGTGAGGGTGCGTTTGAGTTGTTCGGTCACGGAGCCCTGTGGCTGGAGACGTAAGGTGCAATTCTACCACCAACCGGCGGATCCACCCAGGGATTGGCCGAGGTCCCAGGTCGGGACGTCGGAGTTCCCGGACGGCTGGGCGATCGACGGCGGCTGGTACGAGATCAAAGCCAAGGGCCCGAAGGGACCGGTCAACCGGATCGGCGCCTACATGCTGCTCGCGCGCAAGCAGGCCGACAACAGCTGGAAGATCCACTGGAGCGTGAACAATGGTGGGCCGGCACCGGTGGAGTAGGGAGTAGGGATCTGTCCTATGGACGGGTGGCGAGGGCCACCCACCGCCATGCCAGGTCAGACTCCGCGGTACCGCGCCACCCGTTGGGTGGTCCTGCTCGTCGTCAGCGCTGCCGGGTGCGGGTCCGGTGCTGGACCCGCTGGCCCGCTCCCCGACGGGCGGGGCGGTCATATCGCCTTCGTCCGCCGCGATGGAACCATCAACCACATCTATCTGATGGACCTCGACGCCTCGGGCGGCGGCACCAGTCCGAAGCGGCTCACCGCCAACGCGGAGGCTGAGAATTACCCCTCGTGGTCGCCCGACGGCCGGCGGCTGGTCTACCAGATCGACCGAGACGGCGCCGCGATCTATCTGGCCAATGCGGACGGGACCGGCCAGCGCCGGCTCTCCCCTACGCCGGGGTTCGACGTAACGCCCAGTTTCTCGCCCGATGGGACTCAGATCGTCTTTGTCCGCCTGCACTCGGCGCCGGCACCGGGCCGGCCACCGATCGTGGACGTTCGAATCATCAATGCGGACGGGACCGGGGACCACGCGATCCTGGCCGACGCACTCTTTGCGGTGGAGCCCCGTTGGTCGAGCCGAGGACAGATCGTGTTCATGAGTTATCTGAGCGGCGAGCCCGGCTTGAATCTCCATGTGATGAACGCCGACGGCAGCGGACTCCGCCAGCTCACCTCGAGCGCCGGGAACAACGGCGACCCGGTGTGGTCGCCCGACGGGAGCACGATTTCGTTCGGGTCGGACCGCGAGGGCGGTGACACGCTCAACGTCTTCGCGATGAACCCCGACGGCTCCGGCGTGCGACGCCTCACCGCGGTCGTGCCGCCTGACGAAGCGGGGGACACCAACTGGTCGGCCGATGGACGGTTCATCGGGTTCGAGCGGGATGTGAGTGGCAAGAAGCAGTCGGACCCGGACGCCGTGGCCTTCGTGTGGACGATGGCCGCCGATGGGAGCAACCCGCGATCGACCGGCGTGGGGTGCGCGGCGGCTGGTTGCGCGCCGCGCTGGCGGCCTTAAGTCCCCAGCTTGGGATAGAGGACCATCTGGGTGCACCGGAACAGCGCGAGCGTCCGGCCGGATTCCTTGTGGGTGACGATGGCGTCCCAGACCTGGGTTGTCCGGCCCACGTGGACCGGGCTGGCGACACATTCGATGGTGCCGTCCAGCGTGGTGCCAAGATGATTGGACTTGAGCTCGATCGTGGTAAAACCGGTGGCGCTCGCGGGAAGATTCATGACACAGCCGTAGCCGCACGCCGTGTCCGCCAGCGTGATGATGGTGCCGGCGTGGAGATAGCCGTTGGGGGCCAGGGTCGTCGGGGTGACCGGAAGTTCGCCCCGCACGCGGGTACGGTCGATCTCCGTGATGACCAGGCCCAGGTGGCCCGGCAGGTGCGGCGCCCCCAGTCGGTTGAAATCGGCGGGTGTCTCCGGACGGCGGCTCATCGGACCAAACGCGGTCATGAGGTCAGTTCCTGTCAGGTCACCAGCCCGTCCCAGATCCGCCGAGTGGCGGACCGCGGGTCGGGCTCGGTGGTAGTTTCGAGGTCGAAGATCCTCGTCGTTCGCGTCCTGGTGTCGTACGCGGGCCAGCCCGCCGTCCCAGTCCGCGCGAATCCGGCCAGCGTCCGCTGCATCTCCGCCGAGAGGGCCTGCTCCTGTTCCGTGGCCGGATGACCGAGAAAGATCGCGGCCACCGGCGGGTACTTGAGCGTGCCGAACCAGAACGGCAGGTCGATCGCGTGGTGGGCACCGTGGAACACCGGCCCGGTCCCTCGATACGCCACGGCGTAGCTCCACGCAGTCCGGTGCCTCGCCTGGGCTTCGGCCACCCGTACCGCCGGCACCCGGTACAACTGGTCGGTGCCGATCAAACCCGCCAGGTCGATGTCGCTGGCCTCGGGATATTCAGCCCGGTAGGTGGCCCAGACCTGATCCGCCTTGGCGTTGCCCACCTGGCCCGCGAGCCCGGGCAGGAAGACATCCTTGGCGAGCCGGGCCCGGGCGGTCGGGTTGGCCCGTTCCTGGGCGGGCGAGATCATCAACTCCTCCGTCGTGGCGCCGACCAGCGTCGGCACGTCGCGATAACGGCCCTTCCTGATCGCCAAACACGGATCATCACCGAACAGCACGTCGTCGTGGTTCAGCATGAACGGCCAGCGCATCTGATCGTCCGGGCTGGGCGCCGCCAGTCCCTTGGTCCGCACCACGTCTTGCGCCTTGAGGAGGTCGGCGACCGGCAGGGTGGCGAGCTTCGGCAGGTCGGACCCGCCAAGGCCTAACGCGGTCAGGATCTCGCCGGTGTAGCGGGTCTGGCGCTCGCGATCGACGGTCACCAGATATTGCAGGCTCATCGGCGCGGCACGCTGATAGAGGCCCCGGGCAGCCGGCACTACGCCCAGCGCGGCGGAAATCATGGCGCCGGCGGACTGGCCGCACTGGAGCACGCGGGAGGGATCGCCGCCGAACCCCGCGATGTTGGCGTTGACCCAGGTCAGCGCGGCCACCGCATCGAGGAGCCCCAAATTGCTGGAAACGTCGGGACCGTGGAACTGGAACGGCGGGAACCCGAAGATGCCGAGGCGGTAATTGATGGTGACCACGACCACGTCGTGGCTCTTTGCGAGTATCGAGCCGTCGTACAGGCCGAGACTTCCGGAGCCGGTGGTGAACCCACCGCCGTGCATGAAGACGATGACCGGGCGCCTGGCGCCGTCGAGGGCCGGGGTCCAGACGTTCAGGTTGAGGCAGTCTTCGGTCTGGCTGAAGCGGGCGTAGGCGCCGAGGCGATCGTCGTCGTTCTGCGGCGCGATGGGGCCGGGTTGGGTCGCGTCGCGCACGCCGGTCCAGGGCACCATCATGGCCGCGGGCCGAAAACGGCCGGAACCCTCGGTGCTGGCGGCGTACGGAATGCCCTTGAAGGTCAGCACGCCGAGCGAATTCACCGCCCCGCGCACCGATCCGGCCGCGGTAGCGGCCACGGTGTCCGGCTCAACGCCGCGGAGGACGGCGGGCGCGGCCGCGACGGCCCCGACGACGGCGAGGAAGTCTCGCCTCGAGTAATCCAGCATCAGCCTTCGGCCTTCGGGCTGACCAGCGCCGCTTGGCCGGCTGCCATGGCTTTGGCGAGTTCCGCGTCGTGCACGCCCGGCCTGATCCGGTGCACCGACCGGAGCCCCGCCGACACGGCGCGCGCCGGGATCGACGTGTGATTCTCGTTGTTCATGATTTCCCACTCCAGCCGGGCACTCGGCCACTCCCGAATCGCGAACTGCTCCGCCACCCAGACCACACCGCTCCCGAACCCGCAGAGCGCCGGGATTTTCGCCTCATCGACCTCGACCGTCCCGCAGCACAGAAAGAGATCGATGTCGAGGTCGGTGTGCCCGGCCGCATACGCCGCCTCGGCCTGCTGGATCGTCCCGGCGGCGGACCGAAAGCCGGGGCTGATGCAGACGACCCGCCGGAACGGGCTCGTCGGATCATATACGGCCCGGAGCGCGAAGTGCCCGCCCGAGGAATCCCCGACGAGGGTGTGGCGGGCGGCTGGATCGATCCGGTAATGGCGGCCGAGCGCCGGCAGGAGTTCATCGCGGAGGAACGCCATGAACCGGTCGTACCCGCCCGCGACCATGGTGAGCTCGGAGCGGCCCTCGCTGGTCTTCAACATGGTGAACATCTGCTGGAGCGTCTGGCCGAGTTCGTCGGCCATGTCCCAGGGACCGTGGAAATCGTGGTTTCGCCGGGCGTAGAATCCCGAGAATCCCTCGTCGGCCGGATATCCGACGCCGACGACGATCGACGGCGGCCACACGCCGCCACCGACGTTGAACCGGCCGTGGACCTGGGTCTGGACGATGTCGAACGCCAGGTTGCCATCGAGTGTGAGAATGACCGGGTACTTGGCGGTGGAGGCCTCGTATCCGAGGGGGAGCGACACGTCGATGACGTAGCGGCCAAGGCCCGCGGCCGAGACTCCGAACTGATCGTGGCGCTGGGTCGCGGCGGGCCGCGGGGCAATGTCGAGTACCATGGGTGTTCGCAGACTGAGGGGAACGCAACCTAAGCCCCGCCGCACCCCCGCCGCCAGGCGGGCGCGGGGTTCGAAACCATCCGCCCCCGTCGCGCGTCCTGCCAGACAGCCCCATTCAAACGAGCGCTCCAGTGCGCGAGCCGCCGGGCCCAGGAACGACAGCCACACGCCCCCCACGCTTTTTGTGCCAGCGATTGGTGCCGGCCGCCGGCGTTGGTGCGCGGCCGCGCCGCGGCCTGCGAGCACTTCGAAGGAGTGACCTATGGACTAGATCGGACCCGTGCCTGTCATCAGACTGCCCGCCGCCGGCTGTCCCATAGTCGCTTGAGGAGCTGGAGCTGGCCGGTGTGATAGGCATCGTGCATCGCCACGCCGATCAGCATCTGCCCAAAGGTCCACCGCTTCCCCGCGGCGGGGATCTGATCCAGCTTCCCCGGCGAAAAAGCGGCGATCGCTTCGGTCAGGAGCCGATGTTCCTCCGCCAGGAGCGCGCGGTCGGCACGCCAGGCGGCGTCATCGGCCCGCGGCGGCACGGCGGGGAAGTTGGCCGGGCGGCGGGGGAACCGCGGGATCGGCTCCCGCACCAGGTGGCGCCGCACCGTGTACTTCCAATACGCGATGTGCAGGGTGAGGCGCCAGATGCTGGCGCGGCCGGGGGCCGGGACCCAGCGAGCGGCGGCCGCGCTCACGCCCCGCAGGGCGCCCACCGGCGTGGGGCCGCCGTGCCATGCCTGGCCCCGGAGCGGGGCGAGGGTTTCTCCGATCAGGTCCACGGCAGCACGTGTCATGGCCGATTCCCCTGCAACTGGGTGAGCATTTTCCGCACGAGGAGGTCCGGTCGTCAGCGGGTGACGTCCCACCTTTCCGCCTCCGCTTCCAACCTACGCTCGCCGCATTCCTTTGCAACTTCGAGTCTGAGGGCCGACCCGGCCCTCATCGTGACGCCGACAGGGGTCACCGCACCTCCGATGACCCCGTTCGTCCTTCGTCCACTCGGCTCAGAACCTGACCGCCAGGCCAAACGAGAGCACCGGATAAAACTTCAGCTTGGCCACATCGGTACGAGTCGTCGCGATCTGGGCCTGGAGGTCGGCGTCGAGGGCCGACCCAGCGGTAGCGCCCGTGGCGTTCAGAGTCACATCCGGCTTCCCGAGCCCCGCGCCGAGGTCGAAGAAGAACCCGAACGCACCGCCGCGCCTGGCCGGGGTACCGAAGCCGAGCCCGAGATAGGGTCGGGCGCTGGGGAACTTAAAGGCCCCGGTCAGAGTGCCCACCTGGGCGGCCGTGTACGAATGCCCGTTGATGGTGAACGTCGATCCGTTCGGCACGCCGGTGGCGGTGACCTTGAGGGGGTCCGTAATCACGCCGGCGGTGAAGTGGAAGCTGCCGCGAGAGGCGGGGTACAGGTCCAGAAGCCCGGTAACGGCCTGCAGCTTGGCGGCGACCGTATAGTCGATCCCCTTCGTCGTCCGAGAGGTGTTGAAACTGAGGTAATTGGCGCCGATCCGGGCGCTCACGTGGTTCGTGAGCAACTTCCCGACCTCGAGACCAAGCCCAAGGGTGCCGAACCGGACCGCGACGGACACATCGCTATATCGGGCCCCGGCGGCCGATCGGCTCCCTTGGGCAGCGAGGTGGACCGGGGCGAGCGATGGCGCAGCGAGGGTGGCGAGGGCGAACACGAGCCGAACGGACTTCATGAAACCTCCTGGAGACGGGGGAACAAGCCGGGGAGATACCCTAGAGGCGCAATCTTGGGCCACCAGGGCTCACGCGGCACCCGGCCGGTCCAGGAAACGCCGGTCCGGCCCTACTGACGAAGGCGACGGGGGCCGGGATCCCCATTCCGGACCTCATTCGGCCCAACCGTGACCGGTATGCGGCCTGGGGGGCTCGGAGTCTGGGCGGAAGGGTCAGAGTACATTCCGGTCCCCAGGTTGCGCAACGGCGGCAATGAGCATCGAGGCAGGATGAGACTTCGAATGCGTTGTCTGGTGGCCCTGTGGGTCGCCATCGCCTCCCCGGCCGTTCTGCCGGCCCAGCAGGGTTTCACCAACGCCTTCCCGCCGGAGGAGTTTGCCCGCCGTCGGGCGAAGGTAATGGGGTCGGTGGGGGATGGCGTGGCGATCCTGCAAGGAACGACGGAGCGCCCCGGTGAGTCGCCGCTGCGGCAAAGCAACCAGTTCTTCTATGTCACCGGGGTGGTGGAGCCGCGCGCGCTGCTGATCATCGACGGACGGGCCAGGCGTTCGACGCTCTTTCTGCTGCCGAACACGCCGCAGCGCGAGAGTCAGATCGGGCCGTTCCTCGGTGTCAACGACGCGTCCGTCAGGGTCACGGGGCTGGACGCGATCGCCCCGCGCGACTCATTCGGCGTGGCGCTGGCCCGGATTGCCGCTGACGGGCGCGACATCCACACGCCGTTCCGCCCCGAAGTCCTGGGCAGCGAATCGGCGGGCGATGTCCGGAATCACGGGCGCGCCACGAAGGACGACCCATGGGACGGCCGCGGGTCGCGCGAGGAGGCGTTCATCGCGCACCTCAAGGAGGCCTCGCCGCGGTCGGTGATCAGAGACCTCGACCCGATCCTTGACACGCTCCGGGCCGTGAAGAGCCCGCGCGAAGTGGCGGTGATTCGCGAGGCGACCCGGCTGGCCGGCCTCGGGATCATGGAAGTGATGCGCGACGCCAAGCCGGGGATGTACGAATACGAGTTGCAGGCGGCGGCGGAGTACGTGTACAAGCGTGGCGGGGCGTTCGGCGAATCGTACTTTCCGCTCATCGCCGACGGCCCGAACATGCCGATGGGGTGGTATCACCAGGGGCGGGCTCTCCTCAAGAGCGGTGACCTCGTCCAGTTCGACTGGGCGCCCGACATCGCCAACTACACCAGCGACGTGACCCGGGTCTTTCCGGCCAGCGGCAAATTCACGGCTCGGCAGCGAGAGTACTACACCATCTACCTGAGGCTGTACCAGGCATTGATGGCATCCATTCGCGTCCATGTGACCGGGCGAGAGATCATGGACAGCGCCGTGGTGAAGATGGACAGGATCGTCGCCGGCTACCGGTTCAGTGATCCCGCAATCAGGCGTGCCGCCGACGCTTTCGTAGCGATGTATCGCCGAAACCCGGACGGAACGGGATTGCGCGCGGTCCTCGGCCACAGCGTCGGGATGGAGGTGCACGACGTGCGAAACCCGACGACGACGCTGGAGCCGGGTTACATCTTCACCATCGAACCGCAGATGACGATGGAGGGCGGCGAGCTGTCGGTGCGGCTCGAGGACATGATTCTCATGACCGAGACCGGGTATGAGAACCTGTCGTCGTTCGTCCCGGTGGAGATTGGGGACATCGAGCGCCTGATGGCCAAGCGGGGGTTGGCGGCCGGGGCGATCGCGGCCGGCACGCTCGGCGTGCCGAGGCGCGTGCTCCCGCGGCCCTGACGCTGGCAGAGGCGCCGATGACGTCGCTCAGGCAGTAGGATGATCCGCTACGGTCGCAGCTTCCGCGAGCTGATCACCGGCGCGGTGGGGAGCGCGGCGAGATTCACCACCCTGCCGCCCTTGATGACCGAGCCGATTCGTCGGTAGTTCCGCGCGGCTTCGAGCGGGTTGGCGTCGAGGATCACCAGATCACCGGCCTTCCCGGTCTCCAGGGTCCCGAGCTCCTTGTCGAGTTTGTACGCCCGGGCGACGTTGCTGGTAACCGATTTGAGGATCTCCATGGGCGCCATCCCGGCCTCCTCGAACACGGTGAGCGCGTTGAAGTGCCCCTCGCCGAGAGCGGTCCGGGAGTCCACCGTATCGGACGCCAGCGTCTTTGAATCGGCGACCCGGATCGGATCGTCGACTCCCGCGTCGGTCGACACCATGAGCAACGCCCCGGCCCGGCTCAGGTTCCGGATGTTCTCCGCCGCCATTTTCATGTAGGGCAGGAGCAGGTTGGTGGAGTCGGTCTTCATCTGCGCGGCGATGGCTCGCCGGGTGAGACCGAGGACCGAAATCCCGACGCCCTTCTCGACGATCTTCCTGATCGTCGCCGGCTGGATCGGATAGACCGGGCCGGAAATGCTGCCGTGGGTCAGGATATCGACCCCGGCGTCGACTGCCATGTCGATGCTCTCCGGCGAGGTCACGTGGGCCTGGACCGTGATGCCGGCGCGATGACCCTCTTCGACGATCACCTGCTCCTGGCGGAGGGAGAAGGTGAGGAAGTCCATGTCCTGGTGGCCGCTCCCGCCGAACTTGAGGAAGTTGACGCCGAGCCCGGTGTACTTCCGGATGGCGGGTCTGAGAGTGTCGGGCGGCATCCAGAGCAGGGCTCGGCCGGTGCCCTGTTCCCAGGTTTCGTCGATCCGCTTGGCGAACGACTTCGGCACCCAGGCGGCCGCGGGGGCGATGAAGTCCGGGCCGAGCGGGCCGCTGAACCCGATGATGTTCCCGGCGAGATAGATTCGCGCCCCTTCCGCCTGACCGGCGTTGATCTGGTCGCGGACCTTGACCAGCGCCGCCCGGGGGCCCCAGGTGTCGAACACGGTCGTCTGACCGGTCTTGAGCGCGATCTGGGCGCCCTCGAGCACGATCTTGTCGTACTGGTCCTCGAACAGGATCAGATGCTCGAGGTTGATGTTGAGGTCGAGGTGGAGGTTAGCGTCCATCATGCCGGGAATCACCCATTTCCCGCGGGCGTCCACCCGGGTCACGTCGCCAGGAACCGCGACCGTGGCGGCGGGGCCGACCGCGGTGATCTTCCCATTCCGGATCAGGACGACACCATCGGCGATCGGGGCGCGGCCGGTCCCGTCGATGATCGTCGCGCCGGTGACGGCGAGATTCTGGGCCGCAGCCGGCACACCGGCCGCCACGAGCAGGGCACTGCCGAGCGTCACGGCGCGGAGAGCAAGGGGAAGCATCGAGGGGCCCCGGTCGAATAGATGGTGGCGGAGGGTTCGAGACAGCCGATACAGTGTATCACCCGCCGCGAGGCCGGGCAAATCGCTGGGCCTGAACGATCTAGCGACGGTGATTGACCGGCAGATCAAGGGCGGCACGGTCCACGACCACGCCACCCTTGATCACCAGGTCGATCCGCTCGGCATTCCGGATGTCCGCCAGCGGATCGGCCGACAACAGGACCAGGTCGGCCAGTTTCCCCTCCTCCACGGACCCGAGGTCGCGCTCCTTCCCGAGAAAGATCGCCGCGTTGAGCGTCGCGATCCGGAGGGCGGCGACGGGCGGGATACCGCCATTGACCATCAGTTCGAGTTCGCGATGGGAGGCCGGGCCGCTCGACTGATCCGAGCCTAACGCGATGACGCCCCCAGCGGCGTGGATCAGCCGGAGGTTCTCCTGCGCCACCGGCGTCATGACCTTCATCCAGGTGGTCCAGGGCCGCTTGGCGTAGTCATCGCGCACGGTCGTCTTGAGACGCCCGATCAGGGCCGAATCATATACCGCCCGGTAGAGTGGCTGGTCGAGGAACTCGGGGTGCTCCACGAGCCGGCTGTACCCTTCCCCGATTGTAAGCGTCGACGCCATCGGGGTCCGGGTGCTGGCCATCAACCGAACGAAGTTCTCGCTGACCGGGCCCTGAATGATCGGGTGAGCCAGCGTGTTGAGCCCCGCGGCGATGGCCTGGCGGGCCCGGTACTCGTGCGAGATGTGTACCGTCGTCCGGATACCGCGATCGTTGAAGTACCGGGCCGCCTTCGCCATGACCTCGGCGTCGAGCAGGGGAATCAGCGGCCGAGTCCCCCAGCCATGTTCGTCGAATGTGAACTTGGCCATGTCCGGCTGGCGGGCGATATGGGTGCCGAGGGCCTTGATCGCTTCCGGCCACGAGTCGATGAGGGTGGCACCCGGACCACCACCGTGGCCGCCCGGGGCCGTGACGACCCCGCCGGCGGCGTAGATTCGCGGACTCACGATCGTCCCGGCGCGTTCTCCGGCCCTCAGCCCAAAAATGAAGTCAGGGTCGTTGCCGGCATCAAAGACCGCCGTGAAGCCGCTGTACAGGAAGCCCTGAAGCGACCGGATGCCAACCGCCGGAGGAGCATCGCTCCCCTCCAGGTGGATATGGACGTCGATCAGGCCCGGGATCAGATACTCCCCCTTGCCATCGATCCGGCGCACGTCGGGCATGCCATCGATCCGGCCACGAGCGACCCGGACGATTCGATCCCCCCGCACCAGCACCGAGACTCCTTCCACCGGCGGCCGCCCGGTGCCGTCAATCAACGTGACATCCTGGATCAGAAGACCTCCGGATCGCTCGACGGGCGGGCTTTGGGCCGCGAGGGGCGGAAGCAGCGAGATGATCAGGGTCGAGGCCGCGATGAATGGATGCATTGTCGGATCAAGTCCTTCCGATGCGCTGTTGGTCTACCCATCGAACATACACCTCACGTCGCCGCTCAGGGTCGTGTAGCTGACGGACGAGCGTCATGCTACAATTGCCGGATGGTGCCCACCTCTTTGCCGGGGGCCGACCACGGGCCCGATTTCTCCAGGGTACCCGTCGTGGATATCGCCCCCCTCGTCACCAGAGCCGAAGGCCGCCATCGCGCGGCCGAGGCCATCGGCATGGCCTGCCGGCAATCGGGGTTCTTCTACATCGCCGGACACGGGGTGGACGAGGCGCTGCAACGACGCCTCGAGGGCCTGAGCCGGCAGTTCTTCGCGCAGGATCTCGCCACCAGAATGGCCATCCGGATGGAGCTCGGCGGCCGGGCCTGGCGGGGGTACTTCCCCGTCGGGAACGAGCTCACCTCCGGCAAGCCCGACTTGAAGGAAGGGATTTACTTCGGCCAGGAGCTTGGCCCCGACCACTCGATGGTGAAGGCCGGCACCCCACTCCACGGGCCGAACCTCTTCCCCGACAACATCCCCGGCTTCCGGGAGACCATCCTCGACTACCTCGACCAGGTCACGGCGGTGGGCCACGCCGTGATGGCGGGGATGGCACTGAGTCTGGGGCTGGAAGAGTCGTGGTTCGACGACCACTACACGCGCGACCCGCTGGTCCTGTTCCGGATCTTCAACTATCCCCCCGGCCCGCCCCCCACCGCCGGCGAGCCGCAGTGGGGCGTGGGTGAACACACCGATTACGGGCTCCTCACGATCCTCAAGCAGGACGACCTGGGCGGCCTCCAAGTCAAATCCCGGTCGGGCTGGGTGGCCGCACCGCCAATCCCCAGTACCTTTGTCTGCAACATCGGCGACATGCTGGACCGGATGACGGGCGGACGCTACCGGTCCACGCCGCACCGGGTCCTGAACCTGGCGCGGAAGGCCCGGATGTCGTTCCCCTGCTTCTTCGATCCCAACTTCGATGCCGAGATCAGGCCAATCGAAATCCCAGGTGCGGAACTCGTGACGAGCGACCGAGCGGAACGGTGGGACAAGGCCAGCGTGCACGAGTTCAGCGGCACGTACGGGGATTACCTCCTGGGCAAGGTCTCGAAGGTGTTTCCGCAACTTCGCCGCGAGATCCTCTGAGAAAACGGGAGCTGTGATTCATGAGCCTCGCGGCCGGTTCCAAGCTTGGCCCCTACCAGATCGCTGCCCTCCTCGGCGCCGGCGGCATGGGCATGGTGTATCGCGCCCGCGATGCCCGGCTCGAGCGCGATGTGGCCATCAAGATCCTCCCGCCCGGTCTCCTGACCGACGAGTCGGCCCGTAAACGATTCCGCAAGGAAGGACTCGCCCTCGCCAAACTCAGTCACCCCAACATCGCGGCCGTCTACGATGTCGGCGAAGCGGACGGGATCGACTACATCGTGATGGAGTGCGTCCCGGGCCAATCGCTGGCCACTCTGCTCTCTGCGGGCCCGCTGCCCGTCGAGCGGGCGCTGGCGCTGAGCGTCCAGGTCGCGGCCGCCCTCGAGGAGGCGCACGAGCAGGGCGTCGTTCATCGCGACCTCAAGCCGGCCAACATTCTGGTCACGCCCAAGGGGCAGGTGAAGGTGCTCGACTTCGGGATCGCCAAGCTGCTGGCACCACCCGGTAGCGACGGCGCCGCGCTTTCGGTGACGGAGACTCAGGGACCGATCGGCACGCCGCTCTACATGTCGCCGGAACAGGCCAGCGGCGAGCCGGTGGATGCCCGGAGCGACCTCTGGAGCCTGGGCGTCGTACTCTTCGAGTCCTTGACCGGCCGAGCGCCATTCGGTGGTGCGGGGCCGTGGGCTTTGCTCCGGGCAATCACTCATGATCCGGCGCCGTCGCTGCGGGATACTCGTCCGGAGATCCCCAGAGCCCTCGAGGGCCTGGTCTCGCGGGCACTCACGAAGGACGTGACGCGGCGCTATCAGACGGCCGGTGAGTTGTCCCGCGATCTCGGCACGACGTTGACGAACCTTCGCGCCCCCGCCGGCCCGGCGAACGCCAAGGTCGGGCCGCGAGTGCTGGTCCCGGCGGTCCTCGCCATCGCGCTCGTCGGAACCGCGGCCGGATGGTTCTATCTCCGGTCCGAGCATCGGCATTGGGCGCGTGAAGTGGCGGTCCCGACCATCCCGGAGCTCCGGGCCGATCGCCGGTCGCTGGCGGCGTTCCTCATGCTGGCCCGGGCCAAGTCCTACCTGCCGGCGGACTCAACGCTGGCACGAATCGAACAGACCAACACCAGAGTCGTGTCGATCGGCTCGTCGCCCGCCGGGGCCACCGTCGAGATTCAGGACTACATGACCCCCGACAGCGGCTGGTACCGGCTCGGCACGACGCCGATATCCCGGATCCGGATGCCGAGGGGCTATTTCCGCTGGCGGGTTACCCGGGCCGGAACGACGCCGCTGGTCATCGCGCCGCTGACCGGTGACTCCATGATGCTCCGGCTCGACTCGATCGCCGCGGCGCCGCCGGGCATGGTGGCCGTCGACGCAGGCCAGTTCGAGACTCAGATCGATTTCGTGGGCTGGATCGGCCCCTACAACCTGCCGCGATTCTACCTCGACCGCTACGAAGTGACCAACCGGGAATACCAGCGCTTCGTCGACAGCGGTGGCTACCAGCGGCGCGAGTACTGGACCGAGCCTTTCCGCCGCGACGGCACCATCCTGGGACGGGACCAGGCGATGGCCCTGCTTCGGGACCGGACCGACCGACCGGGACCGTCGACCTGGGAAGGCGGCCACTTCCCCACTGGCCAGGCCGACTATCCGGTGTCCGGGATCAGCTGGTTCGAAGCCTCGGCCTACGCGGCCTACGCGGGCAAAAGCCTGCCGACATTTTCGCAGTGGTATCAGGCCGCCCCGGACGGCATCGCCCATTACGTGGTGCACACCAGCAACATCGGTCAATCGAAGATGGCGCCGGTGGGCGCGTTCAAGGGCGTCGGTCCCTTCGGGACCTACGACATGGTCGGCAACGTCCGGGAGTGGGCTCGCAACAGCTACGGGACCGACCGGCGGTTCATTCTTGGCGGCGCCTGGAACTCGCAGACCTACCTGGCCGCCGAGCCCGAGGCGCTCTCACCGTTCGACCGCTCCCCGACGAACGGCTTCCGCTGTCTCCGGAACCTGGCCCCGCTGCCCGACGCCGCGATCCGCCCGGTCAAGGGTCTGGAGCGCGATTTTGCCAAGGTGAAGCCGGCGTCCGACGACGTGTTCCGGGCCTACCGGTCGCTCTACGATTACGAGGCGAGGCCCCTGAACGCGCGGGTCGATTCCGTGGTTGAAGACACGCCGGACTGGCGGAAGGAGAAGGTGAGCTTCGACGCGGCGTACGGCAGCGGGCGCGTGCCGGCGTTCCTCTTCCTGCCTAAACGGGTCAAGCCGCCCTACCAGACGGTGGTGTTCTTCCCGAGCGCCCGGGTCCTCTACCTCGACGACAGCCGTTCGTTAGGCGACATGGGATTCATCGACTACGTCATCCAGAGCGGGCGGGCGGTGCTCTACCCCGTCTACCTTGGCACCTACGAGCGGCAGGTCCAGCGGGTGGTTCCCGGGGCCTCGAAAGCCATGGATATCACGGTCGACACCTACAAGGACCTCGCCCGCTCCGTTGAATATCTGGAGACGAGGGCGGATGTCGACACAACCAGGCTCGGCTACCTGGGCGTCAGCTGGGGGGCTGCCGACGGTGTGCTGTACGCCACGTTGTTGCAGGAGAAGTTCCGCACCGTGGTGTTCCTGGATGGCGGGTTCTTTCTGGGCCCGTCGCCGCCGGGACGGGACCAGGCGAACTTCGCGCCGCGGCTCACCAAACCGGTGCTGATGGTGAACGGCCGGTACGACTTCAGCTTTTCCTACGAGAAGGCCCAGCTCCCGCTCTTCCAGATGCTGGGAGCGCCGGCGGCGGACAAGCAGCATGTCGTTCTCGACACGCCTCACGATGTCAGAGCGCAGCGGCCCGAAATGGTGAAGGCCGTCCTGGGCTGGCTCGACCGATATCTGGGTCGCGTCCAGTAGGCCGACGCGCGAACCCACCCGACAAATGCGATATCCGTTCTACACCTGTGACGTGTTTACCGACACCCGCTTCGGCGGCAACCAGCTGGCCGTGTTCCCCCGCGCTGAGGGCTTGAGCGACGGCCAGATGCAGCAGATCGCCCGGGAATTCAACTTCGCCGAAACGACCTTCGTGCTCCCCGCCAAGGCCGGCCACACCCGCAAGGTCCGGATCTTCACGCCGACCCGCGAGGTCCCCTTCGCGGGGCATCCGAACATTGGGACCGCGGCAATGCTGGCGGCCCACGGCGAGTTCGGTGAGTTCGGCCCCGCACTGACGGTCATCTTCGAGGAGGAGGCCGGCCTGGTGCCGATTGCGATCGAGCGGAAGCCGGACCGACGGTTTCGTTGCGAGCTGGCCGCGCCCGAGCCCCTGTCACTTGGCGCCGCGGTTCCCGTCGCGGCGGTCGCGGCGGCGGCATTACTCACCGAGGCGGACATTGTGATCGCGACACATCAGCCCCAGGCGGGATCAGTCGGGCTGTCGTTCCTGCTGGCCGAGGTCGGCGACCGCACCGCTCTGGAACGGGCCCGGCCCAACGTCGCCGCACTCGATCGGCTGGCGGGCGAGTTCGGACAGCCGTACTTGCACCTCTATACCCGCACCGGTGACGGGTTCGACCTCAGGACGCGACAGTTCTCCTCGAGCGACCCGCTCCTGGAAGATCCCGCCACCGGGAGCGCCAACGCCGCGCTGGCCGGTCTGCTCGCGCACTACGACCGCTCAGCGTCGGGGTTGTTCCGCTGGCGGATCGCGCAGGGGGTGGAGATGGGGCGGCCCAGCGTGCTCGAAGCCCGGGCCGAGAAGCATGAGGGCCGAGTCGTGAACGTCTGGATCGGCGGCGAGACGGTCGGCGTGACGGAAGGGTTTCTCGAAATCTAGGTCCGCTATCGACCGCCAAGCTGCTCTTCGACTACCAGAGACAAGATCTGCCCGCTCGAGTCCGTCACCACGGTGACCTGTAACGCCGTCCGCTCCATCGTGGCCCGATAGCGACGTCGGGCCAGGTTGCCTCGCTCGAGCAACTCCGTCAATTCCACCTTCGTGACCATCCCGGC
>JANXXJ010000013.1 GCA_025350665.1 Gemmatimonadota bacterium
GCCCGGGCGATCCGGGCCACGCCGGCGCCCAAGCTGGACGGCGTGCTCGACGACCCCATATGGCGAACCGCGCTTCCAATCTCAGGATTCGTACAGCGGGACCCTAACGAGGGCCAGCCGGGCACCGAACCCACGGTGGTCAAAGTGGCCTATACGGACGACGCTCAACTTGAACTTCACACTGCGGAACTTCTGGAACGGCTACCTAGGGCTCAACCGGAACTGGAACGGCTTGAATCCGACCGCGCTGCGCGGGGGGCCGTCGCTCCGGACGGCCCCAGCCCTGAACGGTTGGGGCGGCTTTCAGACCGACGAACGGAAAGCGTTCCGGCTGGGGGTGAACGGCTGGGGATACCGGGAAGACCAGAGCGGCAGCTGGGGAACCGGCTTCGGCCTCAACGCCTCATTCCGGCCGGCGCCGAACGTGGACTTCATGGTGTCGCCGCAGGTGAACTTGAATCATGACCGGGCCCAGTACCTCACGACGGCGACGTGGGCGGGCGCACCGGCGTACCTGTTTGGACAGCTGGACCAGACCACAGCATCGATGACGCTCCGGTCCAATGTGATCTTTTCGCCGAGCCTGTCGGTCCAGCTCTATGCCCAGCCATTCGTGTCGAGCGGGCGGTACGGCGCAGTGCGGGAAGTGACCTCGCCACGCGCGTCCCGCTTCCAGGACCGGTTCGAGGTCCTCGGGAACCGGGCGGGACGCAACCCCGCGGGGGAACTGGTGGTTGATTTCGACGGGGACGGCAGTCCGGATCTCAATCTCGGCAATCCGGATTTTACCGTCCTCTCGTTCCGGTCGAACGTGGTGCTACGATGGGAGTATTCGCTCGGCTCCACGCTGTTCCTGGTGTGGCAGCATGGGCGGAGCGGGTTCGACACCGATGGGCAGTTTCGGTTCGGGGCGCGCCTCGGTGATCTGTTCCGCTCCGCGGCGGACAACACGCTGCTGATCAAACTCAACTACTGGCTCAGCCTGTAGCCGGCTTGTCGTTGTTGCCGTTGTACCGTCCCGCTGCCGCCGCAGGTGGACGGCTCAGCTGGGCAGGCGAGATTCGTCGAGCTTTTGTATAGTAATAAGCGATACAAGATACATACGCCGACCGGTCTGGGATACGCATGAGGGCCCTCGCCTCGCCGCTCCCACTGACACCTCGATCCCGCCATATTCGTACGGTCGCCACCCTTACCTACCGAGTGACTCCATGACCGGCCTTCCAGCCCCTCGTCCCCGTGTGGCCCTGCCCCAGATCGCGGCGGCATCGTGGGAGCATCCCGCCGACCGGGCCGCCCTTCAGGCGATGCGCGCGGTTCCGGGATTTGACGACGTCGTCCGCAAGGTGGTCGGCCTGCTCGGCGGTGAGCGCGGCATCCGCCTGTTGTTCCAGGGCAACGCCGTGCGCTGTTCGCCAAAACAGTTCCCGCGGGCTCATCAGCTTCTGATTGAGATCTGCGCAACCTTCGACTGGCCCAAGGCCCCCGAGCTCTACGTTTCCCAGACGCCGGTGTTCAATGCCGGAGCCTACGGCGTCGACGACCCCTTCATCGTCCTCCACTCCGCCGCGCTCGAGCTGCTCGACGACGAGGAACTCCGGGTCCTGATCGCCCACGAGCTTGGGCACGTGATCAGCGGACACGCCCTCTATCACACCATCGCCGCGATCCTCTTCAATGTGAGCCTGGCCGCCCTGCCGATGCTGGCCGGCCTGGCGCTGCTGCCGATCAAGCTTGCGGTGCTGGAGTGGTCTCGGAAATCGGAGCTGTCGGCCGACCGGGCGGGCCAGCTGGGCGGCCAGAACGTGATCGCGTCCCAGCAGCTCTTCATGAAAATGGCCGGTGGCTACAAGAAGGCGCTCGACTCGGGCCAGATGGATCTGAACGAGTTCATGGCCCAGGCCCATGAGTACGCCAACACCCATGAGGGGATGGACATCCTCTACAAGGTCCTGAACACGCTGGGCTTGAGTCACCCGATGTGCACAATCCGGGCGGCGGAGATTCAAGGCTGGCTCGCCTCGGGCGAATATGACCGGATCCTCCGCGGCGAATACACCCGGCGGGGCCAGGACGCCAAAGACCGCCCGCTCGGCGACGACTTCTCGGCGGCGAAGAACTACTACTCGGATGCCGGCAGAGAAGTGATGGGGCATGTGCAGGACGCGGCCAAGCGGGCCGCACAGGCTGCCAAGGACGCCTTCACCAAAGCTCGCGCCGGCGCGTGAGGGTCCTGGTCGTCGGAAGCGGCGGACGCGAACACGCTTTTCTCTGGGCCATCCGCCGCGACCTGCCGGACGCGCAGCTCTGGTGCGCGCCCGGCAATGCGGGCACGGCCCAGCTCGCCACCAACCTTCCGGTCGGGGCCGACCAGCTGGATCAACTGGTGGCCCTGGCGGACGAACACCGAATCGATCTCGTCATTGTTGGTCCGGAAGGGCCGCTCGCCGCGGGACTGGCGGACCGGCTCCGCGCCAGGAAGATCGCGGTCTTCGGGCCGAGTGCGGCCGCGGCCCAAATCGAGGCGTCGAAGGCCTGGGCCAAGGACGTGATGACGGCGGCCGGGGTGCCAACGGCCGCGAGCATGACGTTCGCCGAGCTGCCAGGGGCGTATAAGTACATCGACGCCCATTCGGAGCCTCTGGTGGTCAAGGCCAGCGGCCTTGCGGCCGGCAAGGGCGCGGTCGTCTGCGCCACGCGGGCCGAGGCCCACGTGGCGGCTCGTCAGATGTTGGGTGACGGCGTGTTCGGCGAAGCCGGTCGGGTGGTCGTGATCGAATCGTTCCTCGAGGGCGAGGAACTGTCGCTCATGGCCCTGACCAATGGACGGGACACCCGGATTCTCCCGGGTGCCCAGGATCACAAACGGCTGATCGATGGCGATCGAGGTCCGAATACCGGCGGCATGGGAGCGTACAGCCCGGTCTCACTCGAGACGCCGGCGCTGCTGGAGAAAGTCCGGCGCCTGGTGCTCGAGCCGACCTTGGCCGAGATGGCCCGGCGGGGAGCGGCCTTCGCCGGCGTCCTCTACGCGGGATTGATGGTGGACGCCGGCGGCAACCCTTCCGTGGTCGAATTCAACTGCCGGTTCGGCGACCCTGAAACCCAGGTCATCCTGCCAAGGGTGACGGGTGGCTTGCTCGACGCACTGCACGCGTCGGCCACCGGGGCTCCACTCCCTCAGTTGACGGTGAGCTCCGATGCGGCGGTGACCACGGTACTTGCCGCCAGGGGCTACCCTGACCGGCCCGACAAGGGCGCCGTCATTACCATGCCGAGTTCGGTGCCGCCGGGGGCGGTGATCTTCCATGCCGGCACCCGCCGGGACGACGCGAACCGGCTGATCGTCAACGGCGGCCGGGTCCTCGCGGTGACCGGCATCGCCGGGACGTTCGCTGCGGCGCAGCGCGTCAGCCGTGAGGCCGCCCAGGGAATCACCTTCGACGGTCGGCAATACCGCCAGGACATCGGCTGGCGCGAGGCCGCGCGACGGACGTAAGGTCAGGCACGCCCGGCGGGGCCACCGCCAATGCTCTTCACGCGTTTGAGGTACCGATGAACCGATCGACCATCGCCGCCGTCCTGTTCGCTGTTGTCGTTCCAGGCCCGGCCGCCAGTCAGGACAAGCCGGTCAAGCAGAGCGATCTGCCGGCCGCCGTGGCTCGTACCGTCACAGCCGAGACCAAAGGGGCGACCCTCAAACGTTTGAGCCGTGAGAAAGAAAAGGGGCAGATCCTGTACGAAGCCGAGTTCGTCATGAAGGGGCACAGCCGTGACGTTTTGATCGATGCGACGGGAGCGGTAGTCGAGGTGGAAGAGCAGGTCGAGATGGCCTCGCTGGCTCCCGCGGTGCAGGCCGGCCTCACGACGGCAGCCGGCAAGGGAACCATCAAGCGAATTGAAAGCCTGACCAAGAAGGGCGTTCTCGTGGCCTACGAAGCGCAGGTTACCACCGGGGGCAAGCGGTCCGAGGTGCAGGTCGGGCCCGATGGCAAACGGCTCGCGCGAACCGAATAAGCGACGACAAGAGAGTGGACCCATGTTCCAGCGTTTCAGTCTCAGGGCAGTCTGCATTCTCCTGGCCGGCCTTATCATCGTCTGCGACCAGGTG
>JANXXJ010000047.1 GCA_025350665.1 Gemmatimonadota bacterium
TGCGTCCCCGGGGTCTAGCAGGTTTCCGCAATTCGCCGGGCGAAGGTTCCGACCTGGTCCGCGAACAGCAGGGGCTCGGCCAGGCTCACGCCGTGCGGGAGGCCTGGCATCACCACCAGCGTGGCCTGGCGCGCGGCCGCCACGAACGCCGCCTCGTGCCGCCGGGCCACGGCGTCGTCTTCGCCATTCACGAAGAGGATCGGCCCCGGGTATCGGGGCACCATCGCCAGGGTGTCGTGCGCGGCCAGTTCGCGGAGCGCCTCGGGACGGACCGCGAGCCGGATGCCGCCCGCCGTGATGTCATCGAGCGGGGCCTTGGGGTAGACCTCCCCGACTCGCTTCAACACCCGGCCCAGCATCCGAGCTCCCAGCAATGAAACCAGCAGGGTTTCGCAACTTGCGCCCAGCCGAGTCCGGAACGGTCGGCGGTCGAATCGGTAGGTCGCGCCGCTGACCACGGCCCCTTTCACCAGCTCCGGATATCGGGATGCTACTGCGAGCGTGGTATATCCACCCAGCGAGTCCCCGGCGACGAACGCTCCCGCCGGGCATTCGCCCCGGATCAGCGCGGCCACCTCGTCAGCGGCCTGGTCGAGGGAGAAGGGGTCCGTCCGGTGGCCGTGCCCCGGCAGATCGGGGCCGAGCACTTGAAAGTCAGGGGCCAGCCGTTCGGCCGCCGGGACCCACATCCGGCGCGAGAGCGAGGCGCCATGGATCAGGATCAGGGTCGGCCGGTCGGCGGAGCCCCAGCGATCGAACGGTGGAAGATTTGTCATGCCGTGAAGGTATCGCCGCCCTTTCCCCGGGGGAACATCGGCGATTTCTTTCGGTGTTGGCTGGTCCACCGCTTCGAGGAATCCGCCCCATGCGTCTGCCCACTGTCTTCCGTGCCGCCGTTGTGCTTTGTCTTCTCGCGTCCACCGCCGCGGCCCAGAGCCGGCCCCTCTCGCGCTGGGAGGAAACGGCCCGGGCGCTCCTCAAGGAGCTGGTGGAGATCAACACCAGCGAGAGCGTCGGCAGCACCGCCAAGGCCGCCTACGCCATGGCCGCGCACCTCAAGGCGGCCGGCTTCCCCGATTCGGACGTGGTGGTGCTCGAGAACGCGCCCCGGAAGGGCAACCTGGTCGCCCGGTACCGGGGCCGGAACACGGGCAAGAAGCCGATTCTCATGCTGTCTCACATCGACGTCGTTGAGGCGAAGGCGGAAGACTGGACCCTGCCGCCCTTCACCTTCATCGAGAAGGACGGGACCTTCTTTGGCCGCGGGGTCGCCGACAACAAGGATGAGGGCGCCATCGGGATCGCGCTGTTCCTCCGCCTCCGGGAAGAGAAGTTCGTTCCTGATCGCGATCTGATTGTCGCCCTGACGACCGACGAGGAAGGTGGCCCGGCCAACGGCGTTGCCTGGCTCCTCAAGAACCGTCCCGAGTTGATCGATGCCGAATTTGCCTTCAACGAGGGCGGCGGCGGGCGGATCCGTGACGGGGTCAAGCTGTCGAACGACGTGCAGGCCAGCGAAAAGAAGTTCCAGAACTTCACGCTCGAGAGCACCAACTCCGGCGGTCACAGTTCGGTGCCGGTCAAGGACAATGCCATCACCCACCTGGCGGCGGCCCTGGTCAAGGTCGGTGCCTACGACTTTCCGGTCCATCTGAACGAAATCACCCGCGCCTACTTCTCCCGGTCCGCCGCCATCACTCCTGGCGAAATGGGGGCGGCCATGAGGGCAATCGTCACCAATCCCGCCGATCCGGCGGCCGCCGCGACGCTGTCGACCGATCCGCGGTATAACTCCCAGCTGCGCACCACCTGTGTCTCCACGTTGCTCTCGGGTGGCCACGCTTCGAACGCCCTGCCGCAACGGGCCCGGGCCAACGTGAACTGCCGAATCTTGCCGGACGAAGATCCGGCCGCGGTTCAGCGGGCCCTCGAAGCCACCATCGCCGACGCCAAAGTCACGGTCCGCCCGGAGGGAGAGGCGCGGAACAGTCCGCCGTCCCCGCTGACCCCGGATCTGATGGCGCAGATCGAACGGATCTCGGCCCAGCTCTGGCCCGGCATCCCGGTCATTCCCACGATGAGCACCGGTGCCACCGACGGACTCCTCCTTCGGAACGCGGGCATTCCGACCTACGGCAGCTCGGGGCTGTTCTATGGCGAGCCGAATGCCCACGGGATGAACGAACGGATCCCGGCCGAGGGGTTCTATCAGGGGCTCGAATTCATGTACCGACTGATCAAGGCGGTCAGCCGGCCGGGGATTTCCTGAGCGGGGCCAGCCTATCCGCCTATTGGGCAAGGGTCAACCCCTCGGTCCGTGCGCCGCCGGCGGGCACAGGGGCTGAACTGGGGTACCAAAGTGGGTTGGCGCAATCCTGGGCCCTATAGGAAGTGATAGTTAGGAAGTGATAGTTGTCCTTTTCCTGACCACCTTCAATATTGGTGGTTGACGACGGCCACCGCGACGGCGAGCGCACGGGCACGAATCCCTACAACGCGGGTCTCCTCCCACCCGCGTTGGCTTCGACACCGGACAACATGGCGCGCTCAGTTCGCTGGTTCCTCGGCAGTCTGTTGATGCTGATTCCTGTTCAGATCCCCGTCGCAACGCCCCGGACTCTTGGGAGCGCCACGACGTTCGTCAACCCCAACAACGCCACTGACGCGCTGGTCCGTCCGCCTTCAGCCTCGGGCCTCTCGGAGCAGTTCCAGGTTCAGAACACTGGTTCGTCCCAGCGCACCTATTCACTGCTCTGCGTGGCCACGGGATCGGTGACCTGCGGGACAGTCTCGCCATCGAGTGTGATCGTACCGGCCAACAGTATCAGCGGGCCGATCAGTGTGGGCTTCAGTACCAGCGCCACGTTGGGCCCCGGCACGCTCGCCCTTCAGGTGACGTCAGTTTTTCCGACCTTCGAAGGCGCCACTGGCGTCTACAACATTACTGTTGGAATCCCGGTGACGATCACGCCGGACAATGCTGCTCACGCGGATCCGGTGATTCGGCTTCCCAATACCACTGGCAACACCGTCACTTTCACTGTGACCAACATCGGCGCCGACAGCCTCTTTACCGGCACGTGTACCGGCACCGGGAGCGTGACGGTGACATCGTGCACGCCGCTGGGGGCCATGACCGGCGGCGGCACGGCCAAGGTCGTGACGGCCACCTTTTCGACGACCGGCGCCGGCGCCGGCAGCGTCGTCCTGAGTGTGACCTTCCAAGGCAGTGGGACGGTGCTTGCGACCGGGAAATGGGACGAGACGGTGGTGCCCGCGGCCGCGATGGCGAGTCCAACGCCGAGCGGCACGGCGCTCGTGCCCCCCGGCCAGACGGGGCGCACTCAAACGTTCCAGATCACGAACAACGCGCGCGCCAAGGGGACGTACGCGATTGCGGTCACCGGCTGTACCGGCGCCGCGGCCGGATGCGGCGTTGCACCGGCCACCATGTTGCTGGACTCGGCCGGCGTGGCCGGCGCGTCGGGCACGGCCACCGTGACGTATTCCTCCGGCGCCGCCGGGCTGAGCGGCGCCATCTCAGTCACGCCCTCCTACGGCGGCACCAACCTGACCGCCGGCACGGCGACGATCCAAACCGCCAACGCGAGTGTCACCCCGCACGGTGGCGCCGTCACCGTCTTCCCGAGCGTGGCCAATCAGACGGTGACCTTCACCGTGACGAATACGCAGGTCGGCGGGTCGCCGGCGGCGACCTATGCGCTCGCCGTCGGGTGTACCGGCGGCGGGATCGCCCCAAGCCCGCCTTGCGCGCTCAACCGGACCTCGCTGACGCTGGCTCCCGGCGCTCATGATACCACTGTCGCGACCTTCACCTCCGGGGCCAGCGGGACCGGAACGATTACCGTGACCGCGAGCAACGGTCCGGCGGTGCTGGACAACGGGACGGTGGTGGTGACCGTCTCTGCCACCGCCGCGACGGTCGATGTATCCCCCGATGGCGGGGCTGCACTGGTCCGGGCGCCACTGATCGGCTCGCAGCAGACCTTCGCG
>JANXXJ010000112.1 GCA_025350665.1 Gemmatimonadota bacterium
TCATCGCCCGGCCGCCCAGCGTGTGATGATTGGCCTGGATGCTGAAGGTCCGGCATGGTGGCGCCGACAGACTGTCCTGGCCGACGAATCCCGACAGGGTATTGACCTGACCGATGCTTCCAGTCTTGGCCCGGACCCGTAACGCGACCGGCGTCTCGAGAAACCGGGTCCGCAACGAGCCGATGGAACCGCTCAGCGGCATTCCGGCGGCGAAATCCGCGAAATGAGGATGGCGCCTCATGTAGGCGAGGAGCCGGACGAAGGTGAGCGGCGAGACCGCATCCTTGCCGGAAAGGCCCGAGCCGTCGTGGAGGATGAACTGGGCCGAATCGGCGCCGACCGAATCGATCAGGAACCGGCGCTCGCGGGCCGTGCCGTCGCGCCAGGACCCGTTGCCGCCCCCCTGCCGGCTCAGTTGCTTGAGGAGCATCTCGGCCACCCAGTTCTGGCTCACGTTGAGGATGGGGAAGATCCAGTCGCGAATCGGACGGGACCGGATCGTGGTCAGGGTGGTCGCGCCGCGGTCGGTTGGGGGATCCCCGGCGGCGGCGGCGCGGATGCCGCCGAGCACGTCGATGCCGGAATCCGCCAATACCTGGGCCAGCGCCAGGGCGGCGAAGCGGTCCGGGTCCGGCACCGCGAGTTCGGAGGTGTCGGCCCGGCCGGCCCCGATGGTGCCGCGGGCGACCGCAATTGGGCTGCCGGCCTCGCGGGTCCACTCGACCCCGGCCGGGGCCGAGTCGACCGCGGTGATCACGTGATTCTCGATGGCGAGGGCGCCAAGGTCGGGTGCGATGGTGAGGGCTGCCGGCCGGCCCGGCTCGGTCCCGGCCACGATCACCGTGACCAGGTTCTCGTTGAATCCGAGGGCCGATACCGGCGCGCCGTATCCCCAGACTGGGTCGTCGTCCTCCCAGGTCGGATGAATCCTCGTCGGCTCGAACCATCGGCCGTCGCCGACCACGCCGCCGGCGATTCGACGGATTCCCAGCGCCTTAAGCTGGCCGACCGCCGTCCGGAGCGGCAGGTAGGGATCGGAGGGGCAGTGCTCGGGGGTGGAGTCCGCGGCATAGCATCGGGCGGCCCAGGTCGGGTCGCCCCGGCCCTCGATCACCAGATCTCCGGTGAGGACGCCGTTCACATAGCTGCCGCTGCTGGCCAGCCGGGTGTCCACGGTGCGGTCGGGGCCGAGGAGCACGGTGGCGGCGGACGTGACCACCAGTTTGGTGTTGCTCGCCGGGGTGAACATTCGGCCGGCGTCCCGGTCGAACACGAGGTTGCCTTCGTCATCGAGGACCGCGACGCCCCAGTGGTGGTGACCGAACGGGACCTGGTCGAGGCGCTTCGTTAGGCGCTTCTTGAGCGACTGCGCCGGTGCCGCCGTGACGACGGCGGCGACCAGCAGTGCGACCATGGCGACGGTCAGCCGGGTCGGTGTCATAGAGCTGGTCAGTGGGTGCTCCTCGGATCGGGTCAGGATTGACGAAATCGATTCTGCGGCTTCGTCTGGTTCGCCGGTTTGGGGGTAGTGACGTAACGTCATCAGGCTACTACATTTAGGATGTGCGGTCAATTCCCCGGACGCGCTGCGTCGAGCGAGAGTGCCGGTGGGCCATGTTTCGGTTTTTGGCAGTTGCCTCCGAAACGTCCTTCCGCCAAATCGTCACGACCGCGCTGTTGCTGCTGGTTGTTGCGATTCGGGCTCCAACACTGGCGGCCCAGGATCAGGGGCTCGTGATCCGCCACCTTGGATTCGTCGGGAACCATGCGATCGACGTGCTGACCCTCGAGTCGGCCATCGCCACGACGAAATCGAGCTGGTTCGCGCGCAACCTCGTCTTTCTCGGCCTCGGCCAGGAGCGCCGGCTCAACGAGCGCGAGTTCCGGATTGACGTCGCCCGAATCCGTCTCCTCTACCAATTGAGCGGCTACCTCGACGCCCAGGTCGATACCGTCGTGACCCGGACGGAGCGGGAAGCGTACCTCACTTTCCGGATTGTCGAAGGCGAGCCGATCCGGGTCCGGAGTCTCGAGATCGTCGGCTTGGACTCGGTCCCGGACCGGCGTCAGGTGGTGCAGTATCTGCCGCTGCGGGTCGGGATGCCCTACAGTCGCTATCTCCTCGTCGCCACCGCCGACACCATTCAGACCCGGTTGTGGAACCTGGGGTTTCCGACGGCCTCCGTGCTGGCGCGGCGCCGGGAGGTCGACCGGGCCGCCCACACCGCCGACCTCGAACTGGTCGCCGACCCCGGTGTGGGCGCCGTGATCGGGTCGGTCCAGGTCGACGGCGGCTCGGCGGTGGACTCGTCGTTCGTGCGATCATTGCTCGCGACCGCGGCGGGGCGGGTCTTCCGGTTTTCCGATCTGTACCGGAGCCAACTCAATCTCTATCAATCGGGGCTGTTCCGGTTCGCGACGGTCGGGATCGACACGACCCGGTTCGCGCTGGGCGATCCGTCAGTGCCTATCGTTGTCCGGGTTCAGGAGGGTCCCTTGTTCCGGGCCCGGGCCGGCATTGGCGTCGGCACCAACGACTGTGTCCGTTCGAACCTTGGCTGGACGGCGCGGAACGTCGGTCGCCGGGGCCGGCAGTTCGATGTCACGGCGCAGGTTTCCAAGCTCGGCGTGGCGGTCAGTCCATTCAGTTCCACGCTGTGCCGGGGGCTCGAGGCCGATACGATCGGGTCGCGGAAAGTGAACTACGGTCTGTCGGCGTCCTTCCGGCGGCCGGTGTTTCTCTCGCCCTCCAACGCCCTCACCGTGGCGGCGTTCGCGGAGCGGCGGTCGGAGTTCAGGGTCTTCCTCAGGGACGAGGTCGGCACCAGCATCACGTTCTCGCGCGAGGGCTCGCGCGGAGTGCCGATCGCCGTGACGTATCGCCTGAGTTACGGGGCCACTCAGGCGAGTCCGGTCAGCTTCTGCGCGTTCTTCCTGGCTTGCCGTGCGGCGGATATTGCCCAGCTTCGCGAGCGCCGGTTTACGGCCTCGATTACCGGGACGGTCAGCCGCCAGCGGGTGAACAACCTGATCGATCCGACCCGGGGTTCGGTCTACACCCTGGAGGGCACGTTCAGCTCGCCCCTGATCGGCTCGACCCGGTTCTCGCAATTCACCCGGGTGGTCGGCGAGGCGTCCTGGTACCGGCCGTTAGGCGACAATGTCGTGCTGGCGACCCACGTGCGCGGCGGCCTCATCTTCGCGCCGCCGCTCCGACTCCAGGGGGGCGCGGCCAACTTCGTGCCGCCGGATCAGCGGTTTTACGCCGGTGGCTCCAACGATGTCCGCGGCTTTGATCGAAACGAACTCGGGCCGGTGATTTATGTCACGCCGGACCGCAACGTGTTGGCTGACGGGTCGGTCGCGTTTCCCGATTCGGTCCAGGCGGCGCCGATCGGCGGCAACACGGCGGTGATCGGCAACGTCGAACTGCGGCTGCCGACGCCGTTCTTTTCGGGGAAGGTTCGCTGGGCCGCGTTCGTTGATGCCGGGACGGTCTGGGAGCGGGGGGCGAGCCTCACGTCCGGCGCGAACGTCCGACTCACCCCCGGGCTCGGCCTCCGGTTCGCGACCCCGCTTGGGCCGGCCCGGTTCGACGTCGCCTACAACGATAGACCGTTGCCGCAGGGCACCCTGTACTCATCGCTGGACGGCGTGCTGACGCTGGTTCGGAGCGATTTCCAGAAACCGGCGTCCCACCGCTTCAACCTCCAGGTGTCCGTGGGGCAGGCGTTCTGATGCGCCGCCTCGTCGCCCGGGTCGGCCTGGTGGTGGTGTTGACGGTGCTGGCCGCCATCCTCGGCACCGGCGGCGCGCTGCTCGAGACCAGGCCGGGACGTGACCTTCTCGCGCGGTTGCTGTCGGAGCAGTCGAACCGGCTGGTTCGCGGGTCGATCACGATCGGCCGGATCGAAGGCAATTTCGTTTCGTGGCTCGGCTTCGATTCCGTGGTCGTTCGGGACACGGCCGGCCAGTCACTGGCCGACATCCGGCGCCTCGAGATCCGGTTCACGCTGGCCAATCTCCTCGCCCAGCGGCTCGTGTTCAGTTCCGTCCGCGCCAGCGGGGTGCGCCTGGAGGTCATCAAACATCGCGGCGACCGGATGAACTATCAGGAGATCCTCCGCCTCGGTGAGACGCCCGGCAACGGTCCCGGCACATTGCTCCGGATCGACCAACTCGTGATCGCCGACGGCCGGCTCACGATCCGGACACCCTGGAATGCCGACGGCCGCCTCACGACCGTCCGGCAGCGTGATTCGGCGCTGGCGGCCGAGCGGGCCCGGCCGGGCCGGCAGATCGAATCCGGGTCTCGGGCCCAGGACGGGCTGATGATGGTTCGGACCATTGACCGGCTGGCCGCCCGGTTTGGCGTCATGCGAATCAGCACGCCGGATCACCTCCCCTTCGCGGCCACGATTGATTCGCTGGCGGCGATCGTGAGTGATCCGGCCATCGCGGTTCGCGATCTGACGGGTCGGATCGTGCAGGGCGCAGACAGCCTGCTTTTCGATCTGCAACGGGTGGTGCTGCCCAACACGGTGATGCGCGGCTCCGGCCGGATCGACTGGCCCCGCGACACCCTCTTGTCGCACTTCGACATGGCCGCATCGCGACTCGATCTCGTCGACCTGCGCTGGGTGTCGCCTCAGTTCCCCGCGCTCCGCGGGACGGGCCGGATGACCGCGACCTCGGTGGCCGGGAGCCGGACCGACTACGACATCCGCGACCTCGACCTGGCCGATCCGGCGAGCCGGATCCGGGGCCGGCTGGTGACGAGTCTCGACGTGTACCGGGGGCTGGGCTTCCGGGGCCTCGACTTGCGACTCGCCAACGTCGACCTGGAAATCGTCCGTCCCTACCTCGACACCCTGCCGTTCTGGGGCCGTCTCACCGGCGACCTGCGCGCGGACGGGTTCTTCGATCGGATGACGGTGGATGCCGACTGGCTCTACCAGGACAGCCGGGTCCCCGGCGGGGCCGACAACCGGCTGGCGTTCGCCGGCGACCTCACGTTAGGCGGCCCGGGGGGGATCGAATTCCACGACACCCGGATCCTCCGTTCGGATCTCGATCTCAGGACCGTCCGGCTGGTCTCCCCGTCGGTCCGGCTCGACGGACGACTGGGCCTGACCGGCGTGCTGGACGGGCCATGGCGGAACGTGGTCTACGACGGCCGGCTCGAACATCGAGATGGCGATCGGCCGCTGAGCGCGCTCACCGGCCGGACTCGCCTCGACACCCGGGGGTCGCTGCTCGGCCTCGACGCGAAACTCACCGTCGACACCCTGTCGTTTGACGGGATCCGGCGCAGCTTCCCGACGATCACGATGGCGGGGGACGTCCGGGGGACGGTGAGTCTGGTCGGGTTCCTCGACACCATGGCGATTCGCGGGGACCTCGCGGGGCGGATTGGTCGCTTTCGGTTCGAGGGCTCGACCACGCTGTTGCCGCCGCGGTGGAGCGCCCGTGGCCTGGTGGTCGACTTCGAACGAGCTGACCTGGCCGCATTGTCCGGCGGAACCGGGCCGGTTACCCGGCTCGCGGGCCGGCTTGACCTTGCCGGGACGATCGACTCGCTGGTCCTACCAGAGACCGAGGCCGTGCTTCGGCTCGACCCGGGATCGATTCGTGAACTCGCGATCGACTCGGGCCGGGCCCGCCTCAAGATCCACGACGGCCTGATCACGCTCGACACCGCGGCGATCCGGTGGGAAGGTGGCGGCGCGTTCGGCCACGGGACGTTAGGCTGGACGGCGGACCATGCCGGGAGACTCGAGGTGGAGTCCTTCGCGCTCAGCCTGGCGCCGTTCGACTCGCTGGCGGCGGTGCTCCTTGGGGTGGCTCGCGGGGAGGTCACCGAGGATGATCTGCTTGCCGGCCGGGCCCGCGGTCGGGTGGCGCTCACCGGGTCGCTGGATCGGTGGTCGCTCGAGGGGCAGGCCCGCACGGACTCGGTGGCCTGGCTCGGCGGCCGGATCCGCCAGGGCGCGGCCACGTTCACGGTGTCCGGCGGTCGTCGGGAGATTGCCGGGGTGTCGATCCGTGCCACGGTGGACTCGGCGACCCGAAACGGCATGACGTTCGCCGGGCTGGGCGTTGATGTCGACGGCGCGCTCGACAACCTGCGCTGGGCGGGGCGGGCGACCGGGGGGCGGCTGGTCACGGCCCGGGCCGCGGGCGGGTGGCGGGCAAGACCCGATTCGATCCGCCTGCTGACCATCGATTCGCTCCAGGTCGGTTTACTTGAACGAGTCTGGCGGCTGACCCGACCGACCGCGGTGGTTCTCGACAGCGTGGTGTTCGCC
>JANXXJ010000129.1 GCA_025350665.1 Gemmatimonadota bacterium
GGTCCAATCAATTCCGTTTGAAGAATGCAGAAGCCGCCGATTTGGCAGAGATTGATGTGGATCTCGGTTCCATCCAGCTGGTATCCGTACCGGGATGATGATTGCTCGGCCGGGAGGGTCGGAGCGCGAACGGCCTGTGTGATTGTCAACAGGCCTGAGGCCACACCCTCTGTTCTGGGTCGAAAGTCCCCCGGGAAGATGAGCCATTCGGACTCCAGTTGATACCCGTCGGAGAGGTCGGCCTGGGCGGGGAGGGGCTTCCCGTCCACCGTGGCCAGGTACCAGATGTGGTTCTGCCCTCCGGTACTCGGACCAGTGGAACATCCGGCCAGCGCGACCAGGCTGAGCGAGAGAACAACGGCATTGATCCGGGTCATGAGGTCTCCTCGGGCAGCTGGATGGCCGCAATGGCTCTCTTCATCGACGCCCCCCTTGGGGGGTGCACTATGCCTCAGAGCAACGGCCGGGCCACTTGTCGTGCCGTGGCCCAAGTCCTTGGGGTGCGGTCGGTTGAGGCCGCGTGACGGCAACGCCTCAACGCGATGTTCTGACGCGGTCGACGTGTCAGCATGACGCGCCACCGACTCGCCACACCCCAGCGGGCCCCGCACCCTGACTCGGCACAGAACCGGGTGGTGGCGCGGCGCTGATTGTGACGGCAAATTCACCAGAACGATTATTCGCCCGTAGTTGGGTCCCCGGAGGTTCCATGGCTCGTGCGCCTTCCCTGGCCGGCGTTCTCGTCCTGGCCGTTTCGATACCCGCCGTCGCCCAGCGGGCCGACCTGCTCCGGAGACTCGGCCTGGCCGACGTCGCCACCATGGAACGGATGATCATGGTGCCGATGCGGGATGGGATCCGGCTCTCTACGGCCGTGATCCGTCCCAAAGCCGGCGACAGACTCCCGACCGTGCTGGTGCGGACACCCTATCCCAAGGAGGGCGAGGTCGGCGCGCCGCTGTTCAGCCGCCTGGTGCGCGAGGGGTATGCCCTCGTGATCCAGAACGAGCGCGGGACCGAATGGTCCGAGGGGACGCATCGTTTCCTGGCCGGTGCTCGCACCGACGGATACGACGCCCTCACCTGGATTGCCGCCCAGCCGTGGTCCAACGGCCGCGTGGGGACGATCGGCTGTTCCTCGAGCGCCGAGGATCAGCTGGCCCTGGCGGCGATGAATCATCCCGCGCACCGAGCCATGATTCCGATGTCGGCCGGGGCCGGGATCGGGGCGATTCCCGGGGTGAGTTCGCAGGGGCTCTGGTACAAGGGCGGGGTGCCGCAACTCGGGCCGTGGGCCGGCTGGTACGTCGGGTCCGGGCACGCCAACCGGCCCAAGCTTCCCGCCGCCATCTCGCAGGACGAGCGGATCCGCCTGGCGGACTTCTACTCGGCGAACCCCAAGCCCGAGGCGGAGCGCTACGGCGTGGCCTCGGTGAGCGGAGCGATCCGGGGCGACACCACGCTGGGCATGTTAGGCTATCTGCCGAGTGGACAGGTCCTCCGCGCCTCGGGGGCTCCGGAGACGGACTTCGACACCTTCATGACCATGTCGCCGGCGGACGTCCGGTGGCTCGCCATCGACTTCATCCGGGACGGCGACAAGCCGCGGGTGCCGGCGCTTCATGTGAACGGCTGGCACGATATCGGCGCGTTCGAGACCTTGAAACTGTTCGATTATCTCAAGGACGCGCCCTATCAGTATCTGATCATGGCACCGACCTCCCATTGCGCCATGACCTCCGCGACCGCCAACTACAAGACCGGTGAGCGGCCGATCGGCAACGCGGCACTCCCATACGACGAGCTCTTCGTCAAGTGGTTCGACCGGTGGCTCAAGGACAAGCCGAGCGACGTGCTGAGCCGGCCGAAGGTGCAGGCGTTCCTCGAGGGGGCGAACGGGTGGAAGAGCTACGATGCATTGCCGGTGCCAGGGGCCAGGCATTGCCGTCATGGGCAAGGTCAAGGTGATGCTGTACCTTTCGTCGTCGGCGCTCGACACGGACGTCGGCATCAAGTTGATCGACGTCTATCCCGACGGCCGAGCCTTCAATCTGTATGACGCGATGCAGCGGCTCCGGTATCGCGAGGGGTATGATCGATCGGTGCTGCTCCTGCCGGGCAAGGTCTATCCGGTGGAGATCACCGGCCTCGTGGCGGGGAATTACTTCGGGCCGGGACACCGGATCAGGATCGAGGTGGCGGGCTCCAATTTCCCGGGCTTTGAGCGGAACCTCCAGACCGGCGGGAACAATTACGACGAAACCCGGCCGGTTGTGGCGGTGAACCGGGTTCACCACTCGACCGGCCAGGTGTCGTTCGTCGAACTGCCGACTGTTCCGCGGTGAGGCCCGGCCTTCTGGACCGCAGAGCCCGCGCGCCGTAGACTGGAGATCGCCATGCGCATCGCCGACATGAACTGGATGCAGGTGGATGAATATCTGCGCCACGACGACCGGGCCGTCCTGCCGCTCGGAAGCACCGAGCAGCACAGTCATCTCAGGCTCACCGTCGACTGTATCCTCCCCGAACGGGTCGCGGCCGACGCCGCCGAGCCGCTCGGCGTGCCCGTGTTCCCGGTGGTGCCGTACGGCGTTACTCCGTATTTCCGCGAGTTCCCGGGCTCGGTCTCGCTCCGGGTCGAAACCCACCTGCGCGTCGTTGGTGATATCCTGGACAGTCTGGCCCACAGCGGATTCCGCCGGATCCTGATCGTGAATGGTCACGGCGGGAACGACGCGGTCCGGCCCTTCGCGCAGGAGTGGGCGGCCGATCACCCGCAGTGCCGGGTCCTGTTCCACAATTGGTGGAACGCACCGCGGACGTGGGCCAAGGTCCAGGAGATCGACCCGGTGGCGTCACACGGTTCGTGGATGGAGAACTTTCCGTGGACCCGTCTTCCGGGAGTGACCATGCCGGATGGCGGTCGCCCCATGTCGGACCTGGCGCGGGTCCGCGCGCTGGCACCAGTGGAGCTGCGCGAATATCTGGGCGACGGCAATTTCGGCGGGAGGTACCAGCGCCCGGATGACGAGCTGCTGGCCCTCTGGCAGGTCGCGGTGGAGGAGACTCGTGCCCTGCTCGCTGGTTCGTGGGGCGATCCCTCCTGACCGGGAACCCATGCGGACACTGATCTGGGGCGCGGGAGCGATCGGCGGCACGCTGGGGGCGTATCTCGCCCGGGTCGGCGGCGCCGTCACGATGGTCGACACGGCCGCCGACCATGTCGAGGCGATCCGGCGCGGCGGCCTCCGGATAACCGGACCGATCGACGAGTTCACGGTGCGGGTGCCCGCGTTCACGCCGGAGAGGCTCACCGGCACCTGGGACGAGATCATTCTGGCCACGAAGGCGCATCACACCGGGATGGCCGTGCGTTCCCTGCTCGGTCACCTCGGCGCCGGCGGCCATGTGGTGTCGGCGCAGAACGGGCTGAACGAGCTCGAGATCGCCGAGGTGGTGGGCGCCGGCCGCACGGTGGGCGCGTTCGTGAATTTCGGGGCCGACTACCTGGAGCCGGGCGTGATTCACCACGGCGGCCACGGCGCCGTGGTCGTGGGTGAGATCGATGGCCGGATCACGGCGCGCGTCGTCGCGATTCGCGACGCGTGGCACCAGTTGAGCCCGCGCGCGATCGTCACGCCCAACATCTGGGGCTATCTGTGGGGCAAGGAAGCCTACGGCGCCCTGCTCTTCGCCACCGCTCTGACCAATGAATCCATCGCCGACGCGCTGGCGCTGCCCGCCTATCGGCCGCTGTACGTCGCGCTGGCGCGCGAAATCCTGGCCGTGGCGGCCGCGCGGTCGGTGGTGCCCGAGGCGTTCGACGGATTCGATCCGACGGCCTATCTCGATTCCGCGGCCGCCGGGGCGGCGGAAGCCTCGCTCGACCTGCTGGTGGCCCACAACCGGCGATCGGCCAAGACTCACAGCGGGATCTGGCGTGATCTCGCAGTCCGGAAGCGCCCCACCGAGGTCGATGCCCAGCTCGGCATCGTGGTGACGCTGGGTGCCCTGGCCGGGGTGCCGACCCCGCTCACGGCGCGCCTCGTGGCCCTGATTCACGACATCGAGCGCGGCACCCGTCCGCAATCGCTCGAGACACTTGGCGCCCTCGCCGCCAGCCACGCCTAACGGATGCGGCCATGAACCTCGATTTCACCGGGAAGACCGCCATCGTCACCGGCGCCGCGCACGGTTTCGGGCGGGCGATCGCATTGGGCTTCGCCGAGCGGGGCGCTCAGGTCTGGGCCTGCGACGTGCTCGAGGACGAACTCCGCGAGACCGAACACCGTGGCCGTGCGGCAAGCGGATCGTGCCGAGCGGTGACCACCGACGTGCGCGACCAGGCCGCGGTCGAAGCGTGTGTCGCCCAGGCGGTGTCGGCCTCGGGGCGAGTGGACATCCTGGTGAACAACGCGGGCGGCGTGCTGGGCCAGGTGGGCCGGCCGCTTGAACAGGTGACGCCCGACGAGTGGCGGGCCATCTTCGAGGTCAACGTCACCGGTGCATTCTACTTCTCGCAGGCGGTGGCGCCGGCGATGAAGGCCGCGAAGGGCGGCCGGATCGTCAACATCTCGAGCGGCGCCGGTCTGGGAATCAGTCTCACCGGCATCCAGGCCTATGCCGCCGCCAAGGCGGCCCAGATCGGGCTGACTCGGCAGCTGGCTCACGAACTGGGGCCGTGGGGCATCACGGTCAACAACATCGCGCCCGGCTTCGTGCGGTCCAACCCGAACACGGAGCGGCAGTGGGAATCGTACGGCGAGGAGGGCCAGCGGGCCCTGGTCGACCGGATCGCCTTGAAACGGCTCGGCACGCCTGACGACATCGCCCACGGCGTGCTGTTCTTTGCCTCCGAATATGCCGGCTGGATCACCGGCCAGGTGATCTCGATCGACGGCGGCAAGTGAAGGCCGACGACGCCGTGCTGGCCCGTCTCCGGACCAATCATGACCGGATCCTCGCCAGGCTGGTCGAGTTCGCCGCGATCCCGAGCGTCAGCACCGATCCCGCCCACGCGGCCGACATCGATCGGGCAGCCCGCTGGGTGGCCGCCGAGGTGACGGCCGCGGGACCGTTCACCGTGCGACTCATGCCCACGGCGGGCAATCCGGTCGTGTACGCCGAGTGGCTGGGCGCCCCGGGCAGGCCGACGGTGCTGGTCTACGGGCACTACGATGTGCAGCCGCCCGACCCGCTCGAGAAGTGGCAGAGTCCGCCGTGGGTGCCGACCGTGCGTGAGGGCCGTCTCTACGCCCGCGGCGTGTCCGACGACAAGGGCCCGATGCTGATCCCCATCGCGGTGGCCGAGGCGTTCTTCGCCGCGGCCGGCGGCCCGCCGGTCAACCTCAAGTTCCTCTTCGAGGGCGAAGAGGAAGTCGGGAGCCGTCACCTCGACTGCTTCGTGCAGGAGCACCGCGCGCTCCTCGCGGCCGACGTGGTGGTATCGGCCGACGGGGCGATGTGGCGGATCAACGAGCCCTCGCTCACCGTGGCGAGCCGAGGCCTCTGCGGCCTCGAGATCACGCTGACCGGGGCCGCGAAGGACCTCCACTCGGGCCGGCACGGCGGGGGCGTGGCCAATCCGCTGCATGCCATGGCCGCACTAGTGGCCTCGCTGCATGACGCCGCCGGCCGGGTGGCGGTGGCCGGGTTCTACGACGAGGTTCGGGAACTGTCGTCCGGCGAGCGGGCCGCGATTGCCGCGCTGCCGTACGACGAGCCTGCCTATCTCGCCCAGATCGGCGCGCCCTCGGTGTTCGGTGAACCCGGCTATACCACGCTGGAACGCCAATGGACCAGGCCCACCCTCGAGCTCAACGGGATGTGGGGCGGCTACCAGGGTCCCGGCCAGAAGACGGTGATCCCGGGGGAAGCCCACGCGAAAATCACCTGCCGGCTGGTGCCGGATCAGGATCCGGTCGCGGTGGCCGCGCGGGTCACTCGGCATCTCGAGGCTCATCTGCCCCCCGGCACGCGGCTCTCCGTGTCCCTGGCGGATCACGGCTCGCCGGCGGCGCACATCGCGGCGGATCACTTTGCGCTCGAGGGGGCTGCAGCCGCCCTCGAGGCGACGTACGGCGTGCGGCCGCTGATCGTGCGGATGGGCGGGACGGTGCCGGTCCAGGCGCTGTTCCAGCGTCATCTGGGACTCGAGACCGTTTTCTTCTCGTTCTCCACGGCGGACGAGGACTTCCACGCCCCGAACGAGTTCTTCCGAATCCATCGTCTCCATGAGGGGCTCGAGGCCTGGGCGCGCTACTGGACCATCCTCGGCAAGGCAGAGGTATGACGCAGGACTCCCGCGCCGCGTCGCCCGATTCCGCCGCCCCGGCCGGCCTCGCTCAGGCCGAGGCGAGCGTCGAGGCGCACAGCGCATCGCTCAAGAAGGAACTCGGTGTCCGCGATCTGGCCCTGACCCAGATCCTCTTCATCGTCGGGCTCGCCTGGATCGGGGTCGCGGGAAAGCTCGGCTCGTCGCACGTTTTCTTCTGGCTGCTGGCGATCGCGCTGTTCTACCTGCCCTCGACCGTGGTGGTGATCTACCTCAACGGCCTGATGCCGCTCGAGGGCGGTGTCTATCAGTGGGCCAAACTCGGCCTCAACCAGACCGCCGGTTTCATGCTGGCGTGGAACCTGTGGATCTACGTGATCGTCTTCACGTCGGAGATCGGCCTTCAGGCCGCCACCTATCTCTCGTACGCGCTGGGACCGAGCGCCGCGTGGATGGCGAGCAGTACGCCGTTTGTGGCGCTGGTGACGGCCGCGCTCCTGGGGCTGATGGTGATCAGCTCGACCATCGGCCTCTCGGTGGGCAAGTGGGTCCACAACACCGGCGGCGTCTTCATGCTGGCGGTCTTCGGTGCGGTGCTGCTGATCCCAGTCGTCGGCCTGCTGTCCGGCCGCCTGCCGGAGTACCACCCGTTCCGGACCCAGGTGCCTGACCTGACGCTTTACAACTTGAACATTCTCGGCAAGATGGGGTTCGGCGCGCTGGGCGGGTTCGAATACATGGCCATCCTGGCCGGCGAGACTCGGTCCCCCGCGCGCTCGGTCCGCCGATCGGTGCTGATCGCGGCGCCGATCATCGCCTTGATGTTCGTGCTCGGTACCAGCACGGTGGTGGCCTATGTGCCGCATGACGACATCGATCTGATCGGGCCGGTGGCGCAGGTGCTCCGGATCGGGTACGGGCCGTTCGGCTTCGCGGCGCCGCTCGTGACGTTGGCGATTCTGATGACGCTCGCCATGCGGGTGGCCCAGGCGAGCGTGGCGTTTACTGCCGTAACCCGGCTGCCGATGGTTGCCGGCTGGGACCGCCTGTTGCCGCCGTGGTTCAGCCGGCTTCATCCGACCCACAAGACGCCGGTGAACTCGATCCGGCTGGTGGGCGTATCGTCGCTGCTGATCGCGGTGCTGAGCCTGATCGGCGTGGGGCACGCCGAGGCGTTTCAGCTGATCTTCAACGCGAGCGGGATCTTTTACGCCCTCACCTACGTGGTGATGTTCTCGATCCCGTTGTTCGGACTCCGGAATGTGAGTCCGAGGCCGGCGCTCTGGTTGCGGCTGGCGTCGTGGTCCGGCCTGCTGATGACGGTGTTGTACATCGTGCTGTCGGTCTTTCCGATCATCGCGGTGGCCAGCGTGGCCACTTTCGCCATGAAGATCACGGCGACGATCGTAGTGATGAATCTGGTGGGGGTCGGGATCCTCCGCTCCGCGGCCCGGCGGCGGCAATGATTGGCTCGACTAGGGGATCCTCCTGCTTGGTGCGATCAGCCTCGCGCTATACTCATGACGGCCGTCACGTCGGGCGGCGGAGCCCCGCAGGGAGCCGCCGGTCCGTCTGGTCCCGACGGTCGCTCAGGCCTTCGCTGCGGGCATCAGGCGAGACACGATGATCTTGCTGATGACCATGATTGCGGCCCCAGCCACGACCGCGCCCATGTTGCTGTAGATCGCGGCGAGCTGCGTTCCCACGGCGGGAATCGCCTCGAGGTTCTTGGCAAACATGTTCAGGGCGATTGCCCCGGCGTAAATCCGTACGGAATCGTCCCGGGCGACCTCCCATCCGACGACGAGTCCGACCACCAGCAGAATGACAGCCAGCTGTGGGATGGTCACAAAGGCCCCGACTACCGCTGCCAACACACCTACCCAACCAGCGATCTTTCCTGGTGTCATGGTTCCTCCGAAGTGGTGGTTTGTGGGAGCGCCCGTCGTGGGCCCTGGGGGAGACCATACGGCGAGAACCGCGGCCTGTCAAACGGCGCGGGGCGCCGGAAGTGGCGAGGCGGGAACCCGTGGCCCCCCAAGGCGGCCTCAACACGATGGTGCAATGGCGTTGCTCGGCGACCGCCGCGTCGCCCTGGCGTCTCCCGACGGCTCCTTCATGCGGCGGCCAGGATGGCCTAGGGGTACACCTGTTTTGCCACGAATCTCGCCGTGATGCTGCCATTGCCGTTGCTGTACGCGATCAGCGCCGTGAACGTGCCGGTCAACGTCTTCCCTGACATCGTCGCGTTGATCGACCCGCCCTCGAACTCGATCGTGTCCGGCGGATGGAGCGATTGCGCCGAGCCGACGAGGGTCCCGTTACCGAGCGGCCCCATCGTGAAGCTGCCTGCGTAGTCCGGATCGCCGCAGATGGCGAGCAAGCCCCTGTCGAATTGAGGTTGCGTCTGCGCCGGCGTGAGCCACACGGCGTTCGGGTACTCAGCGATGAGCACCCCTCCGGTGCAGGCCGGGCCTTGCAGCAAGTTGCCTCCAGCCAGAATCCCGGTGGTCGTGGACGGGCTCTGGAGGTCCGCGAGCCATTGCTGAGCCAATTGGTAGATCAGTGTGTCTGTCGACTCGGGACCGAGCCCGCCCAGCGGCAGGAGCTGCGCCGTCTGAATGGTGGCGGACTGGAACATCCAGCCGAAGATCGGCGACACCAGTACCGTGGTGCTGTCGCTGGTGAGCAGGTTGTTCTGCAAGTCCCGCAGTTGGGCGCGCACAGTGTAGGTTCCCGCCCCGGTCCACTGGTGGGTGACCACGCTGTCGGCTCGCTTCGACACCAGCGCGGTGTTGTCGCCGAAGTCCCACACGTACAGGAGGTTCGCGACTGGGTAGCCGGTGCTCGACGCGGTGAGCGTGAGATCGGTCAAGACGGCCGTCGTGTCGGGCTTGGGCGTGATGACGAACGTCCCCCCGATCGTCACGGTCGTCTGATCGGCGGCGAGCTGCTGGCCCCGGCTGTCCCGGAGCTCAGCCGTCAGGGGGTACGTGCCGGACTTGGTCCAGTGGTGTTGGACGACACTGTCCGCCAGTTTCGACACGACCGGCGTCCCGTCGCCGAAGTCCCAGACGTAGGTCGAGGTCGCGACGGGCAGACTCCCGCTCGAGGCCGTGAACGTGATATCGACGTTGGGCGAGCCGACCGCCGGCCCCGGCTTGATGAAGAAAGGAATGGTAATGACCGTGAGAAAGGTCTGCCCGACGTATGACTGGTCGTACCTCATCCTCGGGTCCTCAGGCGGCAGATCCGGCCCCTTGCTGACCCCGTCGACGAAGTTCTCCCAGGAGACCCGGAAGGACCCCAGCCCGCGGCCGAACACAAATACGGCCGCTGTGTCGGCGTACACCGGATCGAGGGCGAGCACGTTGTTCGCCGTGTCCCGCAGCACGGTCGTGATCCGGTCGAACCGGGGTGTCACGAGAGGACAGCCGCTTGGGCATCGCGTCCGGACTGCGAGCTGCCGGTGGGTGGTCTTGATACTGTCGCCCGACGGGACCGCCACCCATGTTGAGCTGCTCACGTCGAAATACTCGCGGACCGGTCGGGGGAACGCCTGGCCCAGGATGGTCCCTTGCGCGGCCGCCGCGAAGGTCGCGGCGACGCTGGCGTTGTTGATCATCGCCGAGGTCCCGACGAAGTACACGTCCGGAAAGAGAAGTGTGGGCGCGCTGGCGTTGGTACTGAGGGCTATGGGATCAAAACTGGCGGACCGGAGGTCATACGTCGCCGAGCGCGGCGTGCTGGGGTAATTGGGGTCCGCAAAGGGGATCGCGCCGTTGTTCACACCGTACGCGACGATGGCATGACCGGCCTGCGGGTGCGTCGAGAAGATCGCCAGATACTGGGGCTGCCTGGTGACTTGCATCGTGAGTGCCAGCGATTGGTAGGCCAGTTGGTCGTATTGCGCTGAGGTCCCCGGGGGCAACCAGAAGGTGAGGATGGTGTTGATGTTGCTCCACAGCGTGTTCCAATTGCTCTGATGCTGGACCTGGGTCGCGATCGCTTCTCCCACCGGATCGTCCCATTCGAGACCGTTGAAGGTGTCGAAATGGTGATAGAGCCTGCCTTGGGCCCGCAACTGGTAGTAGTAGTACATCGAGGTCACGGAGATGCCCGAGCAGATCCCACCGGATTCCGGGTAAGTCCCGTTGTTGACGAATTCCCAATTGTCGCGGCCGACCGCAAAGCCGGTCGTGACCGGAGCGGTGATGACGGTGCGCGGGGCTGTCACGCCGACAATCAGCACCTGGCCGAAGGGCGGAACCGCCAGTCGGCTCCAACTTGGTCGAGCGGCGGCCGAAGCGCCGGCGTTCACCATCATTTGATCGGTGCGGAAATGCCGACTGATGATCACGATGCTCGAATCGTCCCGGGCGACCAGCGGGATTCCCTCCAGCGTCCCTGATGTGGGGTCATAGAAGAAGGCTGCCACCACCGAGTCCTGGCCGCGCGCGGGGAGCCGCAGGGCGATCGGGCGGGCCGCGAACGCGCTGTCCATCCCGACGACAAAGACCGGCCCCATCTGCCGGACGTTCGGCGGAAGGGGAACCTGGGTGCTTCGATCGGCGACAACCCTGAAACGTGACGGTCCCTGAAAGGTGCTGTCAAAGACCGTCAGGCTGACGCCCGACAGAGAGTCCCCGGCCAGGCGGTAGGAGAGGGTTCCGCCGGTCGCGGGGACCGTTGCGGTGTCGATCAGAGTCTGGATGACGATTCGGCCTGTGGCGTGGAACCGGACCGGCGTCAGGCTCGCCACGGAGGCGACCAGGGTATTGACCCCTTCGGCCGGGCCGAGGGTCCAGCTCGTCGAGGCGGTCCCATCGTTGCCGGTCGTCGCGGTCGCGGCGCTTACGGTGCCGGCGCCGGAGTCGACCGCAAAGGTCACTGACGTCCCGACGACGGGTCTGCCTGCGGCATCGCGCACCAAGACCTTCGGCGCGACTGGGACGGCGGAGCCCGGACCAGCCTGTTGCGCGTCGCCGGCCTGAACCACGAGGGAGGCCGGCGCGGCGGGGGGTGGCGGAGGCGGGGCATTTGGTTCTGACGCACCGCAACCCGCGAGGTAACCGACGATCAACGCGCTGACAATTCGCCGCATGGCCGCTCCGGGGTGAGACTGCTTCCCTAGAGGCGTAAAATGCGGTCAGAACGGCTCATCAGTCATTTCGTCGGCTCGATCCATCAGCAAACGGGCCTGACCTCAGGTCTTGGGCGTTCGACGTGCACCGCCCATGACTGCCGTACCCATTGGGGGCTCGCCGGTTGAACGGGGTACTGACGTAGAGCCGGCCATCAGCGAGGATCGGGGTCGCCTCGAACTTGTACCCGGTCTGATGGCACCGGGAGCAGCTCACGGCCGGCCCTTTTTGCGAGCCATCCTGGTGCTGGAAATCGCCGGTGCGCATTGACCAGGCCAGCTTGAGCCTGGCGACGTTGCCGCGAGTGATCTGCGTGAGGGCTGAGTATCGGGTGCCGTCCGGATCGCCGCCGTAGGCGCCCCAGCCGGCGGTTTGATCCGCCCGCGCCGGCGTTGCCATGGCGATCGCGAGTCCAGCCACTACCACCATCCGGACGGCCATGCGACGCTCCTTCAGGAACGGGATCGATCCAATGCTAAGGCCTGGCCGCCCCCGCGCTGATCTCGCGGATCAGCCGATAGATGTGCTCGGCCCCCTCGTCGAACGCCTTGATCAGTACCCGCTCGTCCTTGCCGTGGGCCCGAACGTCGTTAGGGTCGATGGCCACGCCGGAGGCGCCGTATGCCGGGATCCCGGCGTTCCGGAAGAAGAGCCCGTCGGTGGCACCGGTCTCCATATAGGGAATGACGGGTACGCCGGGCCACATGGCGCTGGTCACCGCTTCCGCCGCGCGGGTGAACTCGCCCGAGAGCGGGGAGGGCGGGCTCAGCCGCGCCTCGGACGAGCGCTTCACCGCGATCAGCGAATCGGCCAGGACTCGGCGGATGGTAGCCTCCACCGAATCGGGCGATTCGAACGGCAGCATCCGGCAATTGACATTGACACGGGCCCGCTGGGGCAGTGCGTTCACTGCGTGTCCGCCTTCGAAGGTGGTGGTGACGCAGGTGGTCCGGAGCATGGCGTTGTGGAAGGCCGATTTGGAAAGCCGCTCTGCGGCGGCGGGATCGGGCACCGCGCCGGCCACCGCTCGCATGTCGGCCGCGGTCTGACCCGATTCGGTTGGCGCGGTTCGGGCAAAGAACGCCCTGGTGAGTTCGCTCATATGGACCGGGAAACGCCAGGCGCCGAGCCGGACGACGCCGCCGGCCAATCGGACGATCGCGTTCTCGGGCACGGGGAGCGAACTGTGGCCTCCCGGGTTGGTCACCTCGAGCTGAAAATTGAACGCCACCTTCTCGGCCACCTGGACCATCCGGGCCTGGACCTTGTCGGCCCGGAGTTCGGGATCGCCCGCATCGGTGTTGAGCACCCAGGCCGCAGCCTTGAATTCGGGTCGGTTGGCAAGGAGCCACGCCACGCCGTTGTAGTCGCCGCCGCTCTCTTCGCCGGCGGTGAGGGCCAGGATCAGGTCGCGGTCGGGCCGGAAATTCTCCTGCTTCATTCGGAGCAGTGCCGCCACGAGCGTGGCTGCGCCGTCCTTGATGTCGCTGGTGCCGCGGCCGTAGAAGTAGCCGTCCTTCTCGGTGAAGGCCTGGGGGTCCCAGGTCCAGTCTTCGCGCCGGGCTTCGACCACATCGAGATGGGCCAGCAGAACGACCGGCTTCCGGGCGCCGGTGCCCCGGTAGTGTACGATCAGGTTGTGATTCTTCGAGCCGGCCGGACCCACGACTTCCACATCCGCGGCCGGAAAGCCGGCGGCGAGGAAACGCTTCCGCAGGGCCTCCGCCGCGACCGTGGTGCTGCCGGTGGAATGCGTCGTGTTGATCTCGATCAGTTCCTTGAAGATCGCGCGGGCACTGGCCTGATAGGCCGTCGGGGCCTGGGCGGCGGCGGTCCCGGCGAGCGAGGCCGAGGCGAGGAGGAGCAAGGTGGATTTGGTCATGGGTGAATACTGCACCCTCAGGCCAATCGGAGCCAGATCAGATGGGCCGGTCGCCTGCCACGGTGATCCGTTGCATGTGTCGGCGGTGCCCGTGGTAGTCGTTCAGGGCGAAATGCTGGGTGGCCCGGTTGTCCCAGAATGCGACCGCGCCTGGTGACCACCGGAACCGGCAAGTGAATTCGGGTCGGACGCTGTGGGCAAAAAGAAACTGGAGGAGTCCGCTGCTTTCCGACTCGCTCATGTCGGCGAATCGGGTCGTGAACCCCTGGTTGATGAAGAGACACTCCCGGCCGGTCTCCGGATGGGTTCGGACGACTGGGTGTTCGACTGCCGTCGGTACATCCCCGTCAGTCTTGATCTTCATCGACCGGAGCTGCGATCGATAGAGCTGGGCCACGCCGCCCCCGCCGAAGGCCTCCTCGGCACTGTGCACCGCCCTGAGCGAACCGAGCAGTCGCTGAAGCCCGGCCGAGAGGGTCTCGTAGGCGAGATACTGGTTGGCCCATAGGGTATCCCCGCCGCAGGGCGGGATGTCCTTCCCGTAGAGGATAGTGCCCATCGACGGGCGATCGCGGAAGGTGACATCGGTGTGCCAGTCGCCGCCGAAATTGAAGCCGCCCTCGTCGGCTTCCTTGATCAGCTCGAGGACCTCGGGATGGTCCGACATCCCCTCGACGAACTCGTGTCCTTCGAGAGGGCCGAACCGCTTGCCGAAGGCTACCAGCCGGGCCGGGGAAAGTGACTGCCCGGGGAAGAAGATTACCAGATGGTCGAGCAGCGCCCGCCGCACGGCGGCGATCGTGTCGTCGGCGAGCGGCTGGGCCAGATCGACCCCGTGGATCTCGGCGCCGAGGGCTCCGGCAATCGGGCGGATATCAAGCAGGGCGGTCATCATCGGACCACCTTTCTGTCGAGGGTCTCGAAGAAATGTGAAGGGCCCATGGGTTCAGTGGTTGGCAGGCGTTGCGCCGAGTGGCACGAACCGCCCATCGTCGATGACTCCGCTGCGAACCCGGTAGACCACGAAGCCCGACGGCATCGTGAGTCCCGAACCCTCGCTCGGCCCCACCACCGCCGCCGTCTGATAGAACCGGGTCGGCACCCCTTCGTACCGCAGCCGCTCCCGCACGTGCATGTGGCCGCCCAGGGCCATGGGATACGGATGACCGGTCCGGATCCGGCTGATGATCTGACCGGCGTTCTGCACGCTGTGGCGGAACGCGGCCTTGCCACGGATGGTGATCACCGACGGCGCCGGCGGTCCGTCCATATACCCGTTGATCGTTTCCACGGCCGTGAAGAACGGGATGTGGTTGAAGGTGACCACCGGCGTCCGGGCCGGCACCACGGCCAGATCGCGGACCAGCCATTCCGCCTGCACACTGTCGACGTGGCCGTAGTACGACTGATCCTCGATGTCGACGCTGTTGAGGCCGACGAAATGGATGCCGCCGTAGTTGAACGAGTAGTAGTCGGGGCCGCGATAGTGGTGGTACATCGCCCGGCCGTAGAGGGGATGATCGGCGCTGACGTGCGACTTGTCGCGCTCGATCCCGAAGTTCTCGTGGTTGCCGGGCACGGTGTACACAGGGGAGGTGAACCTGGCGGCCTCGGCCTGGAAGAGATCGTAGTAGCTGGTGGCCTCGGTCTCCGGCACCCGGAGGGCGTCGCGCACCAGGTCGCCGGTGATGATGGTGAACGCCGGCCTCAGGGAATCGACGAGGGCGCGGAGGCGCTGGGTCCGGTCGCGGCTCGCCGGACTGATGTGCGTGTCGGAGGCGTGGACGAACGTGAACTCGGCCGGCACCGGGATCCTGATCAAGGGGAATTCAACCGGGCCCTCGCCGGCGGCGATTGCTTTCCAGAAGGCGCCGACAGTGCGGTATCCGGTGGGGGCGCTGACGAAGACGATTCCGTGGCCGGCCGAACCGCTGATCTGGAAGGCGCCATCGGGTCCGGTCACGGCGACCTGGACCTGATCCGACACCGCCACGCCGGCGATGCCGGGCTCGCCGGGGTCGCGCCGGCCGTTGCCGTTGGTGTCACGGTAGACGACGCCGATCACATCCGCGGCCGTCGCCACCGCGGCCGGCGTCACGACCAGACTCAGGACCAGAACGGATCGGATCGCCAACATTTGCTGCCTCCTCAGGCTGGGACGGTCTTCTTCTGCGCGGAGCCGACCCACTCGGCCACGACATGGGGGCTCGACTGGGCTTCGCTCTCGATGGCGACGGCAAAACGGAGCACGGCGCGGGCGCCGCGATCGTCCACTTCGAGCAGCGTAGTCCGGGCCCGGAGCGCTGTTCCGGTCAGGACCGGCCGGACGAAGCGGATCTTGTTGAAGCCGTAGTTCATCACCATTTCGACATCATCGAGCGCCTCCTGGGCCGGGTGGCGCATGAACCAGGTGAAGTGGCTCAGGAGAAGAAACCCCTGGACGATGGTGCCGCCCCACGGCGTATGGGTCTTCGACCAGGCGACGTCGTTGTGAAACAGGTCCGCGTCACCGGTGAGGGCGGCGTGGGCGTCCACCATGTCCTGGGTGATCACCCGCCAGTCCGAAACCCGCTCCACACCGATCCGGGTCTTGAGCTGCGCTAGTGTCGCCATCGGCATGATCCTCTGATTGGATTGTTCCCGGGGCGGGACCCAGGAGTCCACGAAAGGTACCGGCCCCGGCTAATTTCCCGCCATGACGCGTCGTTCGGTAGGTTGGTGGCTGGCCATCTGGGCCGCGATGGTGCTGCTCCTGGTGGTGATCGGTGGGATTACCCGGCTCACCGATTCGGGGCTGTCGATCACCGAATGGCGGCCGATTGCCGGAGCCGTGCCACCGCTCACCGGGGCGGCCTGGAACGAGGAGTTCGCGAAGTACCGCCAGATTCCCGAATACCGGCTGGTGTATCCCGACATGACCCTGGAAGGGTTCAAGCGGATCTACCTCTGGGAGTTCGTCCATCGCCTGTGGGCCCGGCTGGTCGGTGCGGCGCTGTTGATTCCGCTGGTCGTTTTCTGGCTCAGGGGAGCCATTTCCCGCCCGCTCCGGGGCCGGCTGGTGGTCCTGGTGTTCCTGATGGCCGGCCAGGGAGCGTTAGGCTGGTACATGGTGCGGAGCGGGCTTTCCGCCCGGGTCGACGTGAGCCAGTATCGCCTGGCGGCCCACATGTCCCTGGCCCTGGTGATCTACGCGACCGCGGTCTGGACGGCGGCGGACATCCTGTGGGGAGATCCCAAGGCAGCCGGTTCCCCGAGATTCCGCCGAGGGGTTACGATCTGGACCGGCATGGTGTTTCTGACGGCGGTCGCGGGGGCGTTCGTCGCCGGGTTGCGGGCGGGCAAGGTGTTCAACGAATTCCCGCTGATGGCGGGGCACTTCATTCCGCCCGGCTACTGGAACCCGGCCCTGGGCTGGGCCAACCTCTTCGACAACGTCGCCACGGTGCAGTTCCACCACCGGTGGCTCGGGGTGTCTACGGCGCTCATCGCGTTAGGTATTGCCGGGGCGGGCTTCCGTTCGCTTCCGGTGGGGCGCATCCGGACGCTGACGCAACTCGCGGGGTTCATGGCCATCGTCCAGGTGACGCTCGGCATCGTGACCCTGCTGGGGTCGGTTCCGATTCCCCCCGCGGCCGCTCACCAGACCGGGGCGGTCCTGCTCTTTACGCTCGCTCTCCTCATCCGCCACGAAGCTTGACGGCCGCCTTCTCCCTGGCCTCCGCGGTAAATCCTTCGGTCTGAGGCACGCCCACCCAGTTGGCGGGGCGGGGAATGCCGAATAGCCAGAGGATGGTGGCGGCCGTATCCATGGTGTGCACGGTATCCGCGAAGGTGCCACCCGGCTGGACCCCTTCGCCCCAGACAATCCACGGGATCGTCATGTCGCGCGGGTCGGAGGTGCCATGGCCCTTGTCGTGGCCGCCGTGATCCGCGGTCACGATCATCGTGTAATGGCCGGCGCCGAAGCTCTGGTCCGCGGCGGCCATGACCCGGGCGACACCCTCGTCGGCCATGCCGACCGCGCGGAGGTATCCGGGACCCATCCAGCCGGCGCCGTGGCCGAGATAGTCGGCCTCGCCGATGTGAACGAAGAGCAGGTTGGGATGGCTCTCGGCCAGCAGGCTTTCGATCCGCGGCATGGTCCGAGCCATGGTCCAGCTGGGCTGGCGGAAGCCGGGCAGCTCATCGTGGTCGAGGGACCCCTTCCGCTCCAGATAATGAAATTTTGATTTCGCGAAGAATGCCACCGTGCTGAATCCGGCGGCGTGGACGATCTCGAACACGGTCGGCACGCCGATGGTTCCCGAGGGTTCCACCTCATCCGAGTTCCAGGTCACCCCGTGCTGAGCGGGGGTGAGCCCGGTCAGCATCGAGGTATGGGACGGCAGCGTGGTGCTGGGCAGAATGGTCTGGGCAGTCCGGGCCGCGGTGCCTTCGTGGATGAGGCGCTGGAGCGTGACGTCTTCATCGGTGATCGCATCCGGGCGCAGGCCGTCGATCGAAATCACGACCACGTGGTCGGTCACGGCGCCGGATGGGGGAGGCCGGTTGGGCCTCGGCGCCGCGGCGGCTGTTTTGGTGGCGCATCCGCTCTGGACGAGTGCGATCAGCAGGCCGCAGACCGAGAGTGCCGAACTTCTGATGGTGGGCCTTGGTTGGAGGGAACGCTGTAGGATAGGTGGAGCCGGCGGATCGGACCAGAGGCCGAGGGTCCGATCAATGAAGCCGGTTCGGGAGATAGTCCCGGGCCGGCCGGAGTTGGCCGGAGACCACAACGGACTCGATCCGGCGGGTGTTCCCGATGTCGGCGAGAGGGTTCGCACCGAGGATGACCAGATCCGCCCGCTTGCCGAATTCCACGGTGCCGAGTTCCGAGATCACACCCAACGACATGGCGCCATTGCGCGTGGCGATCCGCAGGACTTCGGCGGGAGGAATGCCCGCGGATGTCGGGGCCATCGAAATCGGCGTACTTGAACCAGTCGAACATAAACTGGGTGCCGCGGATGCCCCGGGTGTATTCGGCTCGTCGGGCCTCCGGCAGGAGATCGGCGGCGCCGGGCGAGATGTGGACGATGCCGTCGATATCGGCCAGCGCAGCGTCGGTCCACGAGGTCCGCCAGAGATGGGCGATCGCCTTGACTCCGAGTCGGTGCGCTTCATCGATTCCGGCCTGGACCAGAGGTGCCTGACCGGCCGGCGAGGTTCACCACACGGGCGCCGGCCTGAATGTGGATCGAGTCGGCCGGCCCGGCGGCGAGGATCCAGCCGCGATGAATCACCACGGTGGCGTTAGGCGTCGGCGGCCGGTCGGTGCCGTCGATCAGCGTAGCGCCGCGGAAGGCGACGGGGCGATCCAGGGCGAAGGCC
>JANXXJ010000139.1 GCA_025350665.1 Gemmatimonadota bacterium
TGTCCAACCAGCAATCCGAGGATTGGGACCAGCCGCGCCTCGACCGGGCCTCCTGGCGGCGCCCGACCTGATGCAGCACCACGCCTCGTTCGTTCCAGAATTTGGCAACCCCGGCGTCCTGACCGATCAGTCGGGCATAGAGATCCAGCGCTGCCTGGGTCTCGCGTTGCAGCAGGTGAATCTCGGCCATGCCTTCGAGCGCCGGGCGTTCGTCCTCCCCCGCTTCGAGCCCCAGCCGGTATTCCCGCAAGGCCTCCACGAAGTAGCCCCGGCGCCTGAAGGCGAGGGCGAGGTTGAGGTGGGCTTCCGGGGCGCCCTCGACCGCGGCGAGCGGGGCCTGCGGGGGGGGCGCCTTGTGGGGCTGGATCCGCAGATTGGTCTGGGCGTTGGCAAGCGACGGATTCAGCGCAATCGCCCGTCGAGTCGCCGCCCGGGCCGCGTCATGGTAGCCAAGATCGCCATAGACGAAGCCGAGGAGGTACTGGACGTCGGCGTATTCCGGATTGAGGTGACCGGCCTCACTCAGGACTGAGAGGGCGGCGTCGACCATGCCGCGGTTGTAGAGGGCCTGGCCCAGGTGATAGCGTACGACGGCGCTGTCGGGATCGACCTGGGCGGCGCGCTGGAACCACTCGGACGCGAGGTCATGCCGGGCCCGGGCCTGTTCCAGCAACCCGAGCTGGACCAGGGCGGACGCGTCGGCGGGCCGAATCCGAAGCAACTCCTCGAACTGTTCCACGGCGCGATCGAATTGACCGAGTGCGAGGTAGGCGCGCCCGAGGTCGAGGCGCAACTGCTGGTCGGCCGGCCGGGACCCGATCAGGTCCCTGAGTTCGGTGACCCGGCGGTCGAAATATCCGGTTTCGCGCTGGACGGTCTCGAGGTTCTCGTGGGCCACCCGCATGTGCGGATCGAGTTCGAGGGCTCGGGCAAGGGCGGCCATCGCCTCGGGAACCATGTCACGCTCGTAGTAGAGCACCCCGAGATTGTTGTGGGCGCCGGGATCGGATGGATCGATCCGCCGCGCGAGGGAGCGCAGAACGCCCAACTCCCGGTCGGTCGGCGCTTCAGGCATCAGTGGCTACTTGACGAGATGAATCGCGTCGAAGATGGCCGTCAGCGACGCGACGTCGGGCATCAGGATGAACTGGCCGCTGACTTTGTCGTCGGATCCCGCGATTCGGAACGCCGTGTCCACACAGATCACATGATCGCGCGAATGGCCGAAATTGAGATAGGCGGTCGTGAGCACCGCGCTGGCCAGGTCGGCCACCAGTGCGGGCACGGACGGTACCAGCATCATGCCCATGAAGTCCGACAGGGCGTTCAGGTACGCACTGCAGAGAATGTTGCCGGTCTCCATGATCGTCGATTTCTGCATCTCGGAGAACCCGGGGCCCGGCTCCGAGTTCCGGAGCAGGATGCCGCAGAGCGACCGCGCGGATGCTTCCGGCAGCACGAGGAGGGTCCGGCCCGTGAGGTCGCCCATCATGTGCATCAGCACGGCGGCCACGATGGTGTCCGCCGGCCCCATCTGCTCGGCCGCCTCCTCGAGGCGCTTCACCGACACCTCGGGGACGTCGATCATGATCTTCCGCCCGGTCATCTGGGACAGCGCGGTGGCGGCGTGCCCCGCCCCGATATTGGCGATCTCCCGAAGCGCGTCGCGTTCGGCTTCCGTCAGTTTCTGTGCGTCCACCATGGCGCGCGTCGCCTCCTAGAAGAGGGCGGTCGGATCCAACACGAACGCGGGTTGGCCATCCGCCAGGATGGTCGCCCCGGTCACCCACTCGGGCATGTCCCTTGGCGCTTCGATCCGCTCGATCAGCACGTCATGCTGTCCGAGCAGGGTATCGACCGCCACCGCGCCCTGGCGATCGTCCCATTCCAGCAACAGCACCGGACGGCGGTCCCGCGAGACCTCGCTACCGTCGCCGGTGTGCGGGGCGAGATCCACCAGGGGGAGGTCGCGGCCGCGAAACTGGAAACGCGATCCCAGCCCGAGTTCGCCCGCCCCCGACCGTCCCGGAAACGCGGCCTCCCGGATCAGGCGGGACGGAATCGCGTAGCGTTCATCCCCGATCCCGACCAGCAGCACTCGTTGAATGGCGGTCGTCAGGGGCACGGTGATTTCGAACACGGTCCCCGCCCCCGGGAAGCTGTGGCATTCCAGCCGGCCGCCCAACCCGCGCACCGTCGTCATCACGGCGTCCATACCGACTCCGCGACCGGACACCGACGTCACTTCCCGCTTGAGCGTGAACCCGGGCCGGGCCAGGAGCCCGATCAGCGCCTCGTCATCGAGTTCCGCCTCCTGCGGCGCCGGCAACCCGAGCTCGCGCGCCCGCTGGGACACCGCGGCGCGATCGATGCCGCGCCCATCGTCGGACAGCCGGATCACGATCCAGTCCCGGCGGCGTTCCGCGATCAGCAGCAACTCGCCCTGCGCGGACTTCCCGGCGGCGAGCCGCTCTACGGCCGGTTCAATGCCGTGATCGACGGCATTGCGCACCAAGTGAATCAGCGGCTCGACGAGGGCCTCGATCACGCTCCGATCAAGCTCCACGTCATCGCCCCGGGACTCGAGCCGCACGGTCCGACCCAGGGTGGCGGCCAGGTCTCGCACCAGCCTCGGGAACCGGCCGAATAACTCGGTAGCCGGCGCCAACCGGGCCCGCAGCACCCCGGCATGGAGGGCCCGCACCAGGGAGTCGAGCCGGCTCGACACCTGGTCCAGTTCGGCATCGCCCAGGTCCGCCGCCACCCCGCCCAGGCGGGTCCGGGTCACCACCAGCTCCCCGGCCAACTGCAGCAGCTCGTCGAGCCGGGCCGGGTCGATCCGGACCGAGCGCATCGCCGGAAATTCGGCCGTTCGCCGCTCCGCCGCGGGTTCCCGAATGGCGTCCGGGGCGACGGACCGGCTGGTCGAGGTCACTCGCGCGATCGCCTCGGCCAGCAGATCGGCATCGGGAATCGCGATGCCCCGCGTCGCGGGCTCCAACCCCTGGTCCAGCGCGTCCACCGCTCGCAGCAGCAAACCGACAATCGCCGGACTTCCGCTCAGCTCCCGGCGGCGGACCGCCTCGAGCAGGTGCTCCGCGTGGTGCGCCACGGCCGTGATCTGGTCGAAGCCCATCGTGGCGGCGCCACCCTTCAACGAATGGAACGCCCGGAACAACTCGTCCACCGGACCACGGGCCGCCAGGTCCCGCTCCCACTCCAGCAGGTGCCCTGTCGCCCGCGTCAGATGGTCCCGGCCATCGGCGAGAAAGAGTGCGGTGTACCGGGCGAGGTCCACGTCGTCCTCACCCCAGCAAGCGCTGGACGGCCTCCAGAACGCGGGACGGCTGAAACGGCTTGACCACGAAATCCTTGGCGCCGGCCTGAATCGCCTCGACGACGAGGGCCTGCTGCCCCATCGCGCTGCACATCAGAATCCGGGCCTCGGGGCTCTCCTTGCAGATAGCCCGCACCGCCTCGATGCCACCCATCGCCGGCATCACGATGTCCATGGTGACGAGATCAGGCTTGAGTTCGCGGTACTTGCGGACCGCCTGCTCGCCGGTCTCCGCTTCGCCCACGACCTCGAAGCCGGCTTGACTCAGAATGTCGGCGATCATGGTCCGCATGAACATGGCGTCATCGCAGACCAGCACGGTGTGACTCACGTTGTCCCCCATTCCGGCGCGGCGTTTCGCCGTCAGCCCTTGACCTCACCCAGCACCCGGTCCAGCGTGACGGTCAGATCCACGACGGCATCGGTGGCAGAGGCCTCATCGGCGGGCAGCACCTCATCGACTCCGAGTCCGACCCGGCCAGCCCGGGCACTCAAGACCACGAGCCACGGCGAGGTCCCGCCCCCCAATTCCGCCCCGATCACTGCCCCGCCCCGAATCACCGTCACCAGAGTCCCGCGAACATTCGCGACACCTTCGACCGGCGCTGCAACTCCCGGCACTCGAACAATGGGGATTCCAGTGCAAACTTCGCGCACGGCGGCCACATCCAGGAGGAACCGGTTCGCCCCGACCCGGCAGACCACGCCGCCCACCCCCACCGGATCAGTCATCACCCGCCTTGAAGAACCCAAGATAGGCGAGCCAGTTTTGCGGATCAACTTGCCCCGCAACGAGTTGCAGGCCCGGCACCAAGTCCTGAGGCCATTCGCTCCGGAAGCTCATCGGCACCCTGGAAATCGGATGCTTGAACCGGAGCAGCGCGGCATGGAGCGCCTGGCGCGGAACCAGCCCTTCGAGGCGTTCCGCGAGACCCCTTGGACCGCCCGAAATCCGGCGTGATCCCCCGCTTGCATACACCGCGTCGCCGACGACCGGGTGTCCAAGATGTTGCAGGTGGACTCGGATCTGGTGGGTCCGACCACTGTGGAGCTCGGCCCGCAGCAGTTCGACGGACTCGTAGCGGGCGACGACCTCGAAATCGGTTCGGGCTGGCCGGCCATCGGGCCGAATCACCATGCGCTTGCGATCGGTCGGATGGCGGCCGATGGGCTGATTGACTTCGGTCGGGGAGTCGTTGAGATGACCCCAGGCCAGGGTCGCGTAGGTTCGCTTGACGTGACGAGCCGCGATGGCCGCGCCGAGGCGGCGATGCGCCAGATCGTTCTTCGCCACCAGCATCAGTCCCGAGGTGTCCCGATCGAGGCGGTGCACAATACCCGGACGCCCTGGGGCCGATTGCGCCAGGTCCGTCCCGCGGGCCACCAGCGCATTGACCAGGGTGTCGTCCCAGTGTCCCGGGGCCGGATGGACCACCATCCCGGCCGGCTTGTCGATGACGGCCAGGTGTTCGTCCTCAAAGCAGACCACGAGGGGCACGTGATGCGGCGCGATGAAGCGAGGCGGTGCGGAGTCGGCCAATTCTACCGTAACGACCTCACCATGCATGAGGATCCGGGAGGACCGAACCGTCGCGCCGCCAACCGTGACGTTCCCGGCGGCGACGATACGCGCCGCCTGGGTCCGAGACAACCGCAATTGATCCGCGAGATATCGGTCGAGGCGTTCAGTGGAAGGAACTGGAACCGAAAATGTTATGCTCGCCAGAATTGCCTCACGCCTCCTGTTGTACCGCTGCCTCCCGCTCTCGGCGCGTGTCCTCGAGCCAGAACGAGATGGCGAGCGCGACCGCGCCGCAGCTAACGCCGATATCGGCGACGTTGTAGGTCGGCCAGCGAGTCGGGCCGATACCCATGTCGATGAAATCCACCACGCCGGCGCCGCTGCGGAGCCGGTCCACCAGGTTCCCCGCCGCCCCGCCGACGACCAGCGCCGCGGCAAACTGCCGCAGCCACTCGTTCCAGTCGACATCCCGGGCTTTCCAGGCGATGCCGACCACGGCGCAGGTCGCGATCCCGGCGAAAATCCACCGGGAATAGGGACCGAGGTGAAGACTGAATGCCGCCCCCGGGTTGTACGCCAGACGCCACCGCATCCATTCACCGGCCACCGTGACCGGCTCGTACGGCAGAAGGGTCGACTCCGCCCACCGCTTCGTCAGCTGGTCCAGGCCGATCCAGGCGAGGGCAAGCGGCCAGAACAGCCGGCGGGCGTCAGCGCCGTTTTTCATCCTCTTCCTTCGCCTTGCAACTGATGCAGAGGCGGGCATGCGGCAGGGCGTCGAGTCGTTCGAAGCTGATATCCTGGCCGCAGGTGTGGCATTTCCCGAACTGGTCGGGGGCGTTGTAGAGCCGACGGAGGGCCTGGTTGACGTGCCAGAGGTAGCGCCCCTCCTGGGACGCGAAGAGAAACTGTTTCTCGCGCTCCATGGTATCGGTGCCTTGGTCCGCCATGTGGAACGAGTACGACGACAAGTTGCCGTCGGAGTTCTGCTGGGTCGTGTTGAAGGCGTCGTCGTAGTAGCCGAGCTCCTTCATGACCCGCGCCCGCTCATCGATCAATCGCTTCTCGAGATGCTTGATCTGATCCTTTTTCATATCCCTTGCCTCAATGCGTTCTCCGCGACGGTCAATCGGCCCACCGGCGGACCGACAGCGTCACCTGGTAATCGTCGATAGGCGCGGGGTCGCGCCCTTGAGCCCCCACCAAGTCCTGCCCAACCTCGACCTGCCGAGCCAGCGTTTCTCCTTGAATGAACTCTCGATGGGTCTCGACAGCGGCAAGCACGGCCGCATCACCGGCGACCCCAAGTCTGATCCTGGTCGTATATTCGTAGCCGGCATCCTTGCGGAGGCGCTGGACCCGGCTCACGACCTCGCGGGCAAGACCTTCCGATCGAAGTTCGGGCGTGAGCGTGGGGTCAAGCGCTACGACGAACGTCGCCGCACTCTGCACCAGCCAGTCGCTGGTCACCAACCGCTCGACCACTACATCCTCGGGCAGGATCTCGATCACTGAGCCGCCGAACGGCAACGCGACCGTCTGTCCCTCCTCAAGGGCACGGCAGGCCGGCGGCTCGAGGTTGGCCACCGACTTGGCGACCTCGGGTGTCTGCTTGCCGAACCGCTTGCCCAGGGACCGGAAGTTGGCCTTGGCCCGAAGCCTGACCAGATCCGCGTCCGAGGCAACCACTTCGATCGCCCGGACGTTCACTTCCTGCGCGAGCAGCGGGAGGAGTTCCTGAAACCGGGCATTGTCCACCCCACGTGGAACGGCGACACGCATGGTGGCCAGCGGCTGGCGGACCTTGCGGTTCCCCGCCTCCCGGGCACTGCGGCCCAGTGATGCCAGGCGGCGGACGCCGTCCATCGCGCGCTCGAGGTCCGGATCGGCCGCCGAGGCGTCGGCAGCCGGAAAGTCGGCCAGGTGTACCGACGATCCCGTCAGTGCCCGGTGGAGCCAGTCGCTCGCGAATGGAGCGGCCGGGGCAAGGAGCCGGGCCACGGTGACGAGCGCCGTGGTCAGGGTGGCGACCGCCGCCGGATCAGCAGCCTGGTCCGGGGCCCAGAAGCGGGCCCGACTCTGACGCACGTACCAGTTGGACAAGTCGTCCACGAAGTCCATCAGTGCCCGCACGCCGGTGGTGGCGTCATAGCCGTCCCAGGCGGTGGTCACGGCCCGGACGGTGGAGTCGAGGCGGGACAGGATCCAGCGATCCAGCAACGTGAGCTGGCCGGCGTCGAGCGACGGGGCTCCAGCGTAGAGCGCCAGGAACGTGTAGGTGTTCCGGAGCGTATTCAGAAATCCGCCCGCCGATTCAGGGATCGCGGCCTGGTCGAACGGCTTGGGCAACCAGACCTGGCTCGACGACAGCAGATAGAGGCGAACCTGGTCGGCGCCAAACTCGCGCACCATCGCCCAGGGGTCGACCGTGTTGCCCCGGCTCTTCGACATCTTCTGGCCGGCGGCATCGAGAACCAGTTCGTTGACCACGACGTTGCGGTACGGCGCCTGGTCGAACACGGTGGCGCCGATCGCCAGCAGCGAGTAGAACCAGCCGCGCGTCTGGTCCACGCCTTCACAGATGAAATCCGCCGGAAAATGCCGAGCGAATTCGTCCCCGCCGTCGAACGGATAGTGCCACTGGGCATAGGGCATGGCGCCCGAGTCAAACCAGGTGTCGATGACTTCCGGCACCCGGCGCATGGTGCCTCCGCCTGGGGCGGGCCAGGTCACATCGTCGATAAACGGCTTGTGGGGATCGAAGTCGGGTGGGAACGTCCGCCCGGTCCGCGCCTCAAGGTCGGCGATGCTCCCGATCACGTCCACCACCGCGGGGTCCCGATCCGAAATCCAGACCGGCAACGGCGTGCCCCAATAGCGATCCCGCGAGAGAGCCCAGTCGACATTGTTGGCAAGCCACTCGCCGAACCGGCCGGTGCCGACCTCCGGCGGATGCCAGTGAATCCCGCGGTTGAGCTCCACCATCCGATCCTTGATCGCCGAGGTGCGGACGAACCAGGAATCTCGGGCGTAGTAGATCAACTTGCTCTTGCAGCGCCAGCAGTGCGGATAGCTGTGGACGTACTGCTCGGTCTTGAGGTGGCGGCCCTCGGCCTTCAGGCGTCGAACGATCAGTTCGTTGGTGTCGTCCGCCGTGACAAGACGGCCTTCGAGTTCCGGCCAGGTGGTTCCGGTGAACGTCCCGTCGGCCGCCACGGGCCGGAGCAAGGCCAGGCCGTTCTGCTCGCCGGCCCGATAGTCGTCGGCGCCGAAGGCCGGCGCCATGTGGACGATGCCCGATCCGTCGTCCGCGGTGACGAACTCGCCGGCGATGACAACGCTGTGTTCCTTGTCGGCCGGAAGCGGGACCACGTCGAGCGGACGGCGGTAGCGCTTGCCGACCAGGGCCGCGCCGGCTTCGACGGTTTCCGCGACCGGTGGTTCGTCCTTCGATCCGAGGACCGCCATCGCCCGGCTGGTCGCCAGGACGAGACGGCGCCCGTCGGCGGTGTGGTAGGTCCCGTATTCCAGTTCCGGATGCACCGCCGCCGCCACGTTCGACGGGAGCGTCCACGGCGTGGTGGTCCACACCACGAGTTCCCGGCCGCTTCCGTCGTCGAGCGGGAAGGTCACGTAGACTGACTTGTCGCGGACCTCCTCATAGCCTAACGACAGCTCGTGGCTCGACAGCACGGTGCCGCAGCGGGGGCAATAGGGCAGCACCCGGTGGCCCCTGACGAGCAGCCCCTTCTCGAACAGCCGGCGGAGCAGCCACCAGACGGTCTCGATGTACTCACGGGTACAGGTGACGTAGGGCCGCTCGTAGTCGAGCCAGTATCCAATCCGATCCGACAGTGCCACCCAGTCATTCTGGTAGGTGAAGACGCTCTCCCGGCAGAGCCGGTTGAACGCTTCGACACCGTAGGCCTCGATGTCCTTCTTCCCCTTGAGATTGAGCTTTTTCTCGACCTCGATCTCGACCGGGAGTCCATGGGTGTCCCAGCCCGCGATCCGGGTGACCGACCGCCCCTGCATCGACCGGAACCGGCAGAACAGGTCCTTGATGCTGCGGGAAAACACGTGGTGGATCCCCGGGCGGCCATTGGCGGTCGGCGGACCTTCGAAGAAGACCCACGGCGGCGCCCCCTCACGGTGGGCCTGAACCCGGGCGAAGAGACCCTCCGACTTCCAGGTCTCGAGCAGCTCAGATTCGAGCCGGTCGGGCCCGGCGTCGGGCCAGAGGGGATACGAGCGGGTCATCGGGCGAGTCAGGCCTGGCGCCGGAAGGCCGGATCGGCCTCGAGCGCGCTGGGCGCCCTCGAGTCGCTCGCGGACACGGCTTCGAGTTCGGCGAGTTCCCGCTCGAGCAGGCGGCGATAACTCGTGACGTACGCCAGGAACTGTCGGCGGACGGTGTCGCTGGCGTAATGCAGACGCTGCTCCTCGTTCTGGGCCTGGTCCACAATCCGGGCCGCCTCGACCTTGGCCGCGGCCACGGCCTGTTCCGATTCGGCTCGGGCGCGGTCGCGGATCAGATCGGCTTCCTTGTCGGCCTGAACCTGGACATCGGCGCGCAGCTGCTGCGCCGCGACCAGCGCCTCGTTCATGGCCCGCTCGCGGTCCCGGAACACCTTGAGCTGCTCGATCATGCTCTGCACCCGGTCGCCCATCTGACCGCGTTCGCGGTAGAGCCGATCGAGTTCCTGAGCAATGCGCTCCTTGAAGTCGTCGACCTGGACCGGATCGTAGCCGCGGAACACCTTGTGGAATTCCTGGTGCCGCACGTCATGGGCACTGAGGTGAAAGCCTTCGTCCGTCATGGCTCACGCTCCCCGAACAAGATGGTTCCGAGACGAACCAGGGTGGCACCCTCCTCCACCGCGGTTTCAAAATCTCCCGACATTCCCATCGACAGATGGCGCACCAGATGCCCGGCCCGCTCGATCTCTTCCTTGACCACCCGGAGCCGCCCGAAGGCTCGATGCTGGAGCGCCCGATCCTCGGTCAACGGCGCCATGGTCATCAGGCCGTCGAATAGCAGGGACGGCTGGGCCAGCACCGCGCCCACGAGATCCACTGCGGCCGCCGGATCCGCCCCGGCCTTCTGAGCCTCGCCGCCGCAGTTGATCTCGACCAGGATCCGCTGTGGCCGCCCCCGCTCCGCGCGCTCCGCAAGTTCCGCGACCAGATCGCTCCGATCGACCGAATGGATCAGCTCGAACCGGTCGACGATCTGCCGCACTTTCTTGCGCTGAAGCGATCCGATCAGGTGCCAACGCACCGGTACCGGCCCGAGTTCCTCCTGCTTGGCGAGGGCTTCCTGAACGCGGTTCTCACCCACATCAGTCAGTCCTACCGCCTGGGCCGCGACAATCGCGGCCGCAGGATGGCCCTTCGTGACAGCGATCACAGTGACCGGGTGGGCCCACCCACCCCGCCGTTGTGCCGCACCAATACGTTCCCGCACCGCCGCGAGGCGGCCTGTCAGGGCCTCGTAGCTCATAACCCCTAAAGATAAAAGGAGTTACCGTGGTTTTGGAAGGATTGAGTCGGGTTTGGGGATCGATCCGGTCAGCCGCTGCCTGGCCTCGGCGAGAGCCTGGGCGACGCCGGGATTGTCCGAGAGCATCACAGCCTGTTCGAGGGATCGGACCACTTGAGCCAGGTCCTGACGTCCCTCCGCCGCGAAAGCGAGCTGGGTGAACGGCATGGAAAGCGACTGGGCGATGCCGCTCGACGTCGTCTCGAGCCCGCGCGGACCAGCGTTGAGAAGGCCGGCATAACGATAGTTGTCGAACGCCAGCGCCCGGGTGGCGGCCACATCAAGCGCCGCGCCGAACAGCCGCCGGAAGTCGAGGTTTCGGTCAGTCGTGTCCGGCAGCTGCTTTTCGAGCTGAATACCGATGCCACGCTGCACCAGGAGCGGCTCGAGGCCGTAATACTTGCCGCCCGAGGTCAGGCCCCAGGCAATCGGACGCCGACCAAAGTTCTGCTGAATGAGACGGATCGACACGAAATCCTCGGTGTAGACCACCGAATTGGAATCGAGTCGAGTCTGATACGGACCGAACATCAACGTGACCGACTGGCCCAGGATTTGGGGCACGGCCGCGGCGATGTCCTTGTCAGTCATCGTGTGCAACGGCCAGGTCGGCCTGACGACTGGATAGGACCGCCAGAACGGAGCCGCCGACGCCGGGTCAAACGGTCGTTCCGGATTGTCTCGCAACTGGCGGACATACCAATCGGTTCGGGACAACGCGAGACAGACGACCCTGACGTCCTGCCGGATGCCGGCGACCTCCTGGGCCCACCAGAGGGGGAACGTGTCATTGTCCCCGAAGGTGAAAAGGACGCCATACGGCGGCACGGAATTGAGCAGGTCGTACGCGAAGTCACCCGCGAGACGGGCGTCTCCGCCGTGCCCGCGATCCGCGTCCTTGAAATTGGCGATCGGCGGAACCAACGCCACGAGAAACAGGGCCGGCGCCCACGCGGCCCCGCCGATGCGCTGGAGCCGGACGGCCGCCTGGCGAGCCAGATCCGCGAGGGCAATCGCCGCCCAACAACCCCAAACGACGAAACTGATCACGAAGAAGTAGTCCCGTTCCCGCACTTCGTGCTGAGCGCCCCGGGGAAATTGATCGTAGCCCAGGCTGAAGCCTGGCTTGAAGTTCATGTAGGCGAGGAGTCCGAGCCCCGTCACACCCCACAGGGCGAACAGAAGCCACCACCCGCTCCGGTCCGCCTTCCGGTGCGCGAACGTTCCCCGGAACCCGAGCCAGAAGAAAAACATCGTCGGAACGACCCGGAGCGGCACCGCGCCGATCCGGGCGGTCAGCGTCTTGGCCCACTGCCAGTCGAAATACTGGAGGTAGTTGAGTAACTGAAGCCCGATGATCGACAGACTCCGGCCGGGATTCCCGGGACCGTTGGCAATGGTCGGATCGTCAAATGGGCTCCGGGGCGGATACTGCTCGCGCCGAATGACCGCCAGCAATGCGTCCCAGGTACCGGGCGCCGCCTCGTTGATGAAGGGGTTTTGGGGCGAGCGGAGGAAGTGAAACAGGTACGGGGTCACCCCGACCGCGGCAACCAGCAGGGCCAGCATGGCGAAGCCGCCCATGCCGGCTGACATCGCGAACACCGCGCCCGCGGCAAACAGCACTGAGCCCGCGAGCGCGAGCGCGGGGTTTCCAAGTCCCACGCCCAACAGCATGAACCAGAGCGCGCCCACCACGGCAACGACCGCCCATTCCCGCCGCCGTTCCTCGGCCAAAGCGGCCGGGGCGAGGCGCAGGTCGGCCACCAGAAAAGCGATCAGGGCGGGCCCGGCCAGCAATGCCAGCAGGTGATTCGCGATCGAAATACCGAGGAGATAGGCGATCAGCAGGAGCGGGCGGGTAGCCCGGTCGGTCCCGCGGGCCGACCGCCACTGGAGCGCCAGCCAGGCCACCACACTGATAATGAACGAGGCGACCGCGTAGACCTCGGTCTCGTTCGAGTTCTGCCAGTTGGTAAAACCGAAGCCCGACAGAACCGCGGCGGCCGCCGCCCCCCCGGTACGAATCCAGTCAGCTCGGGGCGTGTCGTCCGGCACCAGCCGGACCAGTGTCTCCCGGACGACCAGGAACCAGAACCCGGCGGCGGCGGCGCTGAACGTCGCGCTCATGAGGTTGGTCCGCCAGGCGTACTCACCGAATGGAATCAGGTTGGCCCAGACGTGTCCCATCAGGACGAAGAGCGGCGTGCCCGGCGGATGGGGAATGCCCAGCACTTTCATCGCCGCGATGAACTCGCCGGCGTCCCAGAAGGTGACCGACGGCGCCAAGGAGAACACGTACCCGGCAAGGACCGTCAGCGCGATGATCAGGGCGGCACGATACGAGGGCCGTGGAGACATGTGAGGCCGGATATGGGTTGGAGGAGAGCGCAAATGGGGCAGCGGGTACCAACCCGCTGCCCCATCACCGGCGGTTGATCAGGCTCCCGCCGGCTTGGCTGGCGGCGCTCCGAGAATGCCAGGCGCGGAGGCCGGCTTGGCCGCAGTCCTGACGGCGACCGGGACACCAGGCGCGGGTGGCGGCGGCGACGGTCGAGGCGGCAATGTCTCGTTCCGCGCCAGCATGTCGATCTCTTCGCGGTCGAGGGTTTCCCGGTCAAGCAGCGCGTCGGCCATGCGGTCGAGGAGCTCCCGATTGGGTCCGAGAATGCCGCGGGCCCGTTCGTACGCCTCATCGATCAGCCGCTTGATCTCGCGATCCACGACTTCGGCCATCTGCTCGGACACGTTGCGACGATGCCCGATCTCCCGGCCGAGGAAGACCTCTTGTTCCCGGTCGCCGACGGCAATCATACCGACTTTGTCGCTCATGCCCCACTGCGTGACCATCCGGCGAGCGAGGTTGGTCGCCTGCTCGATATCTCCGGAGGCCCCGGTGGTGATTTTGTCGGGGCCGAACACGATTTCCTCGGCAACCCGGCCGCCGAAGCTGCAGGCAAGGTTACCCTCGAGCCAGTGCCGCGTGACATTGCGGCGGTCCTGCTCCGGCAGCCAGGTCGTGAGGCCAAGCGCCCGCCCCCGCGGCACGATGGTGACCTTATGCAGGGGGTCGAGACCCGGGATCTTGATCGAGACGATCGCGTGACCCGCCTCGTGATAGGCCGTCAGCTTGCGTTCGTCTTCGGTGAGCAGGAGGCTCCGACGCTCAACGCCAAGCATCACCTTGTCCTTGGCCTCCTCGAAGTCCTGCATATCCACCAGCGTCTTGTTGCGCCGGGCGGCGAGCACCGCCGATTCGTTGACCAGATTGGCCAGGTCGGCCCCGCACAGGCCCGGCGTCCCCTTGGCGAGGACATCGAGGCGGACGTCGGCCGCGAGGGGGATCTTGCGGGTGTGGACCCGGAGAATCCCTTCCCGGCCTCGGACGTCCGGCGCGTCAACAACGATCGTGCGGTCAAAGCGCCCCGGTCGAAGCAACGCCGGATCGAGCACGTCGGGCCGGTTGGTTGCCGCAATCAGGATCACGCCGTCGTTCGACTCGAATCCGTCCATCTCGACGAGTAACTGATTCAGCGTCTGTTCCCGCTCGTCGTGCCCGCCGCCCAGGCCGGCCCCGCGATGGCGACCAACCGCATCGATCTCATCGATGAAGATGATGCACGGCGCATGCGCCTTGCCCTGCTCG
>JANXXJ010000208.1 GCA_025350665.1 Gemmatimonadota bacterium
GCAAGGCCCAATTCCCGGTACAGGCGATAAACGAGCTTCCGGTTGACTCGCAGGCCTTCGCGGCGGAGCAGCCGATACAGCCGACGATAGCCCCAGCGCGGCCGGAGCACGGCCAGCGTCGCGAGCCGCTCCCGAAGCCCCGTGCGCGCCGGCCGGCCGGACCGGTACCGCTGGCTGGTCCGGGCAAAGCCCGTGTAGCGGCAGGCGCGCCGCTCGCTCAGGCCGGCGGTCGTACACGCGTGGGTGACCGCCGTCCGCCGCTGCTCGGCCGTCACCACTGTTTTCCCAGCAGGTCCTTGATGACCTGGATGTTGAGCGCCTGGTCGGCCACCAGCCGCTTGAGCTGGCGGTTCTCCTCCTCCAACGCCCGGAGGCGCTTGGCCTCGCTCACCTGGAGCCCGCCGTACTTCTTCCGCCAGCGGTGGAACGTGGTTTCGGTGATCGCGTGGCGCCGCGTCACGTCGGCGATCTTGGCCCCCGCCTCCACCTCGTGGAGCACGGCCACAATCTGGGCCTCGGTAAATCGACTCTTCCGCATCGGTCCTCCGGAGGAGAACCGACATGATATCCGGATCAGCTTTCGGGTGTCAGGTCAAACTAGGGGGCGCGCCGCCGGTCCCGGCCCGCTGTCTCGATTCCATTCGAGGCGGTAAGTTAAATGGACACCTTCGTTCGAGCTTGGACTGTGAAATCCTTCCTAGTCGCCGTTGCCAAGATCGCGCTCGCATTGTGCACCGCTGGCCTGGTACTGGCCGGGGTGACCTGGGGCGTCGTCTCGTATCGTGGTAGTCAGCAGCAAGCACGCGAAGCCCCGGCAAAGGAACTGAAGCCATGGCCGCCATACCCGCTGGTGGCCATCGACGACAGTCTACGGGCGACGCTCAAGACGAAATGGGTCGAGGGTGCGATGAAGTTTCAGTTCGAGGTTGACGGTTATCCAGGCGATCTTGCGAACGCCCTCGCATCCTTGAAACCGAACTACGCTTGGATCCTGCTGTTCCTTGATAAAGATGGGTTTGAGGTTGCGAGGCATGAGGTTCCGCTTCACGAAATGACGCGTACTGTCAACGACCAAGGGCTGTCGACGGGCCTTACGATGCGCGGCGACATATTCCTGAGCGCCGAGTCCTACCAAAGGGCGACAACCTGGGACGTCAGTTGGCGATTTCCGACGAAACCGAAGCCGGTTAGTACGCGATCAACGACCGGCGATTCGGCGGTCATTGCGCGCTCGCATGCTGGCGCTAGTCCGGCTCCGGTGAGGGACGACGAGATTGTAGGCCGCGTCGATCCGAGGAGGCTCCAGTTCGGGACGTCTGATTCGACGCTAGTGTGGATCGCACCGCTGCTGGGTGGACACAACTACTTCTGGAATCGATCGAGTTGCATTCAAGCGAGCGTCATTCCGAATGGCAATCGCATCTACTTCAAGTCCGAACTCGATGCAGTGACGGCGGGCCTCCATAGGTCACCCGAACCGAATTGCTAGGTGGCCAGTTAGGAGTCCTACGCCTCCGGGCTTGCGTCTTTTCACTTTGGGCTCTGTTGATCTTGGTACCCGCATTGGTACCCGTTACGGCACCAAACCGTGGTGCACCGTGGTGCACCGTGGCGCATCATGGCGCCTCTTCATGGGGAGAGTCGGTTTTCCCCAGAGGCAGCTTGAAACTCATAATGCCGGGGTCGCGGGTTCGAGTCCCGCCCCTGCTACTGTCGGGACCCTCGCCCCCACAATCTTGTGGGGGCTTTTTTGTGGCTCCTGGTTTGGGAAGGCGGAATCCTGGACCTGCATGGCATTCGGGCGCTCCCGGGCGACGAGTTGTTCGGGTACATCCGCTTGCACCCGACTCGCGACAGAGGGGGATCACACCTACCGGTCAAATGACCGTCAAGGGAGGGGGACACCCGGGGAATTGGAGTCGTGCTGGTGCCGGCGGCGCGGTCGGCGGGGGCCTGGGCGCCCCCGCCTGAGGTATCCGCCGGGCCGTCTATGGCTTGGCCGCCTTGAGCTTCTCGATCATGGCTTTGGCATCCGCATCCCCCGGCTTGAGCGCCAACGCCCGCTCGTACTCGGCCATTGCCTTCTTCGTATCCCCCTTGGCCTGCCCCGCCCCCGCCAGCGACGCATGGGCGTGCGGACTGCTGGGGTAAAGATCCGCGGCCATCCGGAACGCCTCGATCGCCTTGGTGGTGTCACGGCTCAAATTGATCTGACCCAGCAGATCAAGTTGAAATTCCGGCGGCAGAACCTCATACCCCATCGCCTGCGACACCTTGGCGTAATGTTCCGTCAGGCTGCCCGGCCGCTCGAGCGCGGCCGTGAGGCTGGCCTTGTAGAAGCCGAAGATGAAGTGGAGCGCATCGTACTCCGCGATCAGCGGCACCGACCCGTGGTCGTCCGACGAATAGAGTTTGTAGCCGTACCGGAGCCCGGTGTTGTTGTAGGTCTCGAGAATGCTGTTGAACTGGACGATCGACTCGTAGTGGACGTTGGATGTGGTATCGTCCGGATTGATGGTGTTGGCCTGGGCCACGAACAAGGCCTTGTTAGGCAGCTTGGCTGAAGTGAAGTAGGGTTTGGCCTTCTTGAGCAGCAGACGGTCGTCGTACCAGAGGCTCGGGTCGATCGCCACGTATGAGTTGAAGGTCTCCGGCGTCGTATAGAGCGCATTGATGGTGGTGATGCCGCCCAGCGAATGGCCCACGAAGAGCCGGTAGGGCGCGGTCCGGTACCTCGACTCGATTTCGGGAATCAATTCCGACTTGATGAACGTGAAAAAATTACCCATGCCGCCGCTGGTCTTGAGAAACGGCGCCGGCTTGCCGTCGAAACCCAGCGCCACGTGGGTCGGCGTCAGGTCCCGGGTCCGGTCGGTGTTGGGAATCGCCACGACGATCATCTCGGGCACCACGAAGGTGCCGTTGACGCCTGTGCCGAGGATCTGGATCAGGCCGGTGACGGAATGGAAGTGCGCGTCCCCGTCCAGGAGGTAGAGCACCGGGTACTTTCGCGGGAGATAGGTCGTGTCCGAGTAGGACGGCGGGGTATAGACCAAGTACTGGCGCCGCTCCTTGAGGGTGCCGGACCAGATCGAATCGACTTTGCCGATCGAGACCAGATCGGCCGGACGGCTCTGAGCCGGTGCCCGGCCGGAGAGGATGGCGAGCAGAACCAGTGTACCGAACATCGAACGCATCGGACGACCCTGAGGCTGGGGAAGGCCGAAACCTACGAGCGTCCGGGGCCCTTGTCGATCCGGCTGGTCAGTCGAAAAGTGTCCTGGTTCCTACCGGTCAGCCGGAGCAGGCGGCCGCATACAGCCCGACGGCCAAGACCAACGCGGCCAGGTCCACTGCCGCACCGAACAGGCCCAGCTTCGAGCCCAGGCGGAGGCCCGCGAACAGGGCCACGCGGTTCTACTGGACCCCGCCGTTGAGCGACTGAAGCAGGCCGTAGACCAGGATCCCGCCGACGATCACGATGGCGGCTAGCAGGGACTTCCCGAGATGCCGGTACCGGGTCGACACCTGGCGGATATCACTGAGCGCGATGGTGACCCGCTGGATCGCCGCCTCGGTCGGATGACCGGTCAGGCTGTCGCCCCGGACCTGAGGCTGATAGACGAGGATGAGCTTGCCCGCATCGGCCGTGGTGACCCGGATCACGTCTTGCGGGCTGGTCGCGAGGAGCTGGGCCGCCGGGGTCGACTCCGGGCGCCAGGCCACGCAGCCGGCCGAGGCGAGAAGAGTGCACGCGGCGAGCGTGCCTAACGTTGTGCGTCGCATGCCGGTCCTGGTCGGGGAAGACGGGTCAGGGAAGCCGCCGTCGGGCCGCGGCGGCCCGGTCGCGCGCCGCGATAGCGAACACTAGCTCATAGGGCGACCGTTGCGCCATGGTCTCCCACCAGCCGATGGCCTCGCCGGTCCGGCCCGCGGTTTCCAGCAGATCGGCCCGGAGAAATCGGGTCAGGGCGCCGGCGAAGAACGGGGAGCCGACCGCGAACTGAAACCAGACGTCGTGCTGCAGCCGCTCCAGCACGGCCAGCGCCTCGGCCCACCGGTCTTCGGCCCGCAGGATGGCCGCGTCCAGCGTCCGGACCAGCTGTTCCACCAGAATCTCCGACCCGGGAATGACCGGGCGCTCGGACAGTCCCTCGGCGTGGATCCGGGCGCCGCCCGGGTCGGCCCGGCGAGCCGCCAGTAGGCCGAGGAGGTAGAGCCGGAAATGGCCGTGCAGTCCGTCGTGGAAGAAAAACGGCATCGCGACGCCGGCCGGCACCTGGTCGGCGTCCCAGGCGGCGAGGTCGGACTCGATCGCGGTCCGCTCCGCGTCATCCATGAGGTCGAACGGCGCCGCCGCCCACAGGCCGAGGGCCTCGAGACCCCAGGCCGGCTCGTGGCGGCGCGCCAGGCGGAGGCGCTCGAGCCCGGCGGCCGGTGCGCCGAGGGCCACATCCACGTGACCCAGGATGATGTTGCCTAACGCCAGGAATTCGGCCGACCGGGCCTCGGCCAGGCTGGCCTCGCCCAGCCGCCGGGCCCAGTCGAGGTCGCCGCCGTAGAGCGCCGCATCGGTGAAGGCCCGCGCCATCGCCAGGCCCTGGGCCCGGGGCAACCGGTCGGCGACCGCCTGGCGGGCCCGCTCGTCCCCGCCGGCCAGGGCCACCAGCGCCTCGAGGGCCGGCGCCTGGTCCGCTCCCGGGCTTTCGGCCAGCGCCCGCTCGGCCAGCTCGACCAGATCATGGTGCCGGTGCTCGAGGGCTGCGATCCGGGCCAGGTGCGTGAGCGCCCCGATGTGCCCGGGTTCGAGGGCCAGGGCCCGTTCGAGCGGTTCCCGGGCCGCCGCGATCGAGCGGCCCCGATAAGGATTGGTGTGGACCAGGAGGTCCCCCAGGAGAAACCAGGGCTCGACCTGTTCCGGGAAACCGGAGGTCAGCGCCGCGTAACGTCGCTCGGCTTCGCCGGTCCGGCCGCCGAGCCAGGCGTGCTGGGCTTCGATCAGCCAGCGGTCGTGATCGGAGAGCCGGCTCCGGTGGGCGTGGGCATCCGCCGACGCCTGGCGGGCCGGTCCGATCAGCGCCGTGGCCGCGAGCGACGAGGCCAGCCGGTAGTACCCCAGCGCGAACGAGGGGTCGAGCGTGGTGGCGCGGCGGAACAGGTCGAGCGCCTGCAGGTGGCGGCCGCGGCGGAACTCGTGCTCGCCCTGGAGATAGGCCTTCAAGGCCGGGAGCGATCCGGTGGTGAGGGCGGCCAGCCGCGCCAGCCGTCCGCTGGCCGTGCGGTCGAACTCGGCCATCAGGCCCAGAATCAACTCGTCGATCAGCTCGAACAGCGCGCCTTCCGATTCGGCCCGGCCCTCGGCGCGGCAGCGGAGCCGGCCGTCGGTCTGGTACAGGCCTAACGCCGCCTCGATCCGGCCCCCGCTCTCGAGGATGGTGCCGACCACGAACAGGCCGGCCCCGAGTGCCCGGGCCAGCGTCTGGCCGGCATCGAAGTCGGCGCCCGAGGTCCGGCTTGGCCCGGCCGTGCGGAGGACGGTCTTCGGATCGGCCGTCCGAATGGCGCCGGTGCCGTCGAGTTTGGTGCTGACGAGGTCCACCATGCCTTCGGTCAGATACCCGATCGCGGGATCGCCCCGGACCACGAACGGGCAGACCGCTACCAGCGTCCGGTCGCCGCCCGGATCCACGGCCGCCGGGGTCGGGAGGGCGGATCGAAGGCGCGCCGCGATCGTGGTGATGGCCGGTTCCGGCGGCCGCTCCTGCTCGGTGGCGAGAATCTCGGTCGCCAGATCGGCCAGCCGGAGTGCCAGGTGGCGCTCGCCCTGACGCTCGAGCTCCTGGAGGAACGCCAGCAAGGCGTCCTGGTCGGTGGGGGCCAGCTCGATCGCGCGCTCGGCCCAGCGTGAGGCGGGGGCGGGGTCGGGCAGCGCCTGCCGGGCGAGGTGCCAGGCCGCCAACGCCGCGTCGTAGCGGCGCCGGCTCCGTTCTCGATCGATCCAGCCCTCGGCCTCCGGCGCGCCCTGGACATAGAACCCGTCGAGGAAATGGCCGCGATACAGCTCAAGGGCAGCCGTCAAATCATTTCGGTCGATGGCCGCGTCAAAAGCGGTGGCGTCACACCACAGGGCGGCCGGATCGACGGCGACCTCGTCGTCCCCCCGGCCGACGATCAACGTGGCCCCGCAAGCCTGGCGCAGGAAATAGAGGGCCCGGCGCAGGGCGGCCCGGGCGTGTTCCTGGTCGAGGTCGGGCCAGAAACGGGCCAGCAGCGTGTCCCGGCGCACCGGGCGTCCTGGCGCTTGCGTTACGAGGTAGACCAGGAGGGCCAGACGCTTGGGCTGCTGAAGCACAGCCCGCAACTCGCGCCCTTCTGCGGTTCGAAGATCGGCGGCGCCGAAGGTCCGGAGCTCGATGGGCACTTAGTCCCGGGTCACGAAGGGGTAACGGGGGGGCGTGACTGTCATGAACGTATGATCCTCCCAGAGGGATGGCAAATGATCGACACGACCCAGTCTCGCATCGTGCTGTACGCCTGGTGGACACCACCCGCGGCCCCGCCCCCGCCGGAGACAAACCGGCCCAAACCGGCGGAGGTCAGCCGAAAAGGGTGATCCGGGTTGCACTCCCGGCCGGCTGGCGATGAGCCCAGCCCGCCGGGAATGCAAGGTTGGACCACTGGGGCAGGGCGCGGTTTGTGCATTTCGTCCGATGGGTGGCGTCCCAGAACACGCCCGCCCAACGCCCCGAATCGTATGGAGAGTTCCCGATGGCCCAACGCCCATGGCTTCCTGGCGGTCTCCTGCTTGTCGCCCTGGCGGGTTTTGGCTGCTCGGAAGACTCGGTTTCGCCCCCACCGCCGCCGCCGACCCCTCCGCCCGCCGTGTCCCGGTGGTCGGATCCCAAGGCCTGGCCGGGTGGCTCGGTGCCCGGAGCCGGAGCGGCCGTGACGGTGCCCGAGGGCCGGACCATTGTGCTGGACGTTTCCCCGCCGATCCTCCGCAGTCTCACCATCGATGGGACGCTGGACTTCGATCGCAAGGACCTGAACCTCACCGCGGACTGGATCGTGGTTCGAGGGGCGCTCCGGATCGGCACCGAGGGCGACCCCTTCACCAACAAGGCCGTCATTACGGTCATCGGGCCCGCCACCGACAACATCCAGGGCGTGGGGGCCCGGGTGCTTGCGGTGATGAGCGGGAGCCTGGAACTCCACGGCCGGCCCCGGACCACCTGGACCAGGCTCGGTGCGTCAGTCGGCGCCGGGAACAGCTCGATTCAGCTGGTCGGCCCGGTGGACTGGGAGCCGGGGGACCGGATCGTCCTTTCGTCAACCGATTTCGATCCGTTCCAGGCCGAGGAGGCCGTCGTGGCGTCGGCACAGGGTGGCCAGGTGACGCTGCAGGTGCCGCTTCGATACAGTCACTGGGGGCAGACCCAGACGATCGCCGGGCGGGTGGTGGACGAGCGGGCCGAGGTGGGCCTGCTCAGCCACAACATCGTGATCCAGGGCGACACCTCGGCCACGACCACGGGGCTGGGCGGACACCTGATCGTGATGCAGGGCGCCACCGCCAAAGTGGAGGGCGTGGAGCTCACGAGGATGGGTCAGAAGAAGCTTCTGGCTCGCTACCCAATGCATTGGCATCTCGCCGGTAACGTCGACGGCCAGTACTTTCGCAACAACTCAGTGTGGAAAACGTTCAATCGCTGTCTAACCATTCACGGCACCAACAATCTCCAGGTCTCCGGCAACGTCTGCTACGACAACATCGGCCACGCCTTCTTCCTCGAAGACGGGGCCGAAACCGGCAACGTCCTGGAGCACAACCTTGGCCTCGCCACCAAACGGCCGGTGACCGGAGAGCAGGTCCTGCCGTCCGACGTCGACCCGGCCACCTTCTGGATTACCAACCCGGACAACAGCTTTCGCGGGAACGTGGCGGGCGGGTCGCGCGGGTTCGGCTTCTGGTTCGCCCTGCCGGTCACCCCCATAGGGCTGTCCACGGCCTCGACCCTCCATCCCCGGGAAACCCCGCTCCGCGAGTTCACCGACAACGTCGCCCATTCCAATCGGAATACCGGCCTCAACGTGGACCTGGGCCCCAAGCTGGATGGCACGGTCGAAACCGCCCACTACGCGCCCCGCCAGGTTCCGGGAGACAACAATTCGCCTCTGGTCACGGCGTATTTCCGGAACTTCACGGGGTACAAGCACTCGGGCCGAGCGGTCTGGCTTCGGGGCTCGGAGCTCCGGCTGGCCAACCCGGTCCTGGCCGACAACCACATCGGGGCCACGTTCGCGTCGAACGAGACGATGATCCAGGATGCGCTGATCGTCGGCCAGTCCGCCAACGCCCCCACGCCGTTTTCGCGGGGCTTTCCGGTCCGGGGCTATGAGTTCTATGACGGGCGGGTCGGGGCCGAGCGGGTGACCTTTGCGAATTTCCAGCCGACGGCGGCCAATTATATGAGCGCCCTGGGCTACAATCGCCAGAACGGGTTCCCGATCAGCACCGGCAACTACGGCCAGCAGCTCACCTTCGTGAACGCCAACCCGGTCTACCTCGAAAATCCGCTTCCGGACAAGGACGGCGACAAGGCGGCGGTCATTCTCGACACCGACGGCAGCATCACCGGCGCCGCGGGTTCGTTCGTGGCCGCCAACAACCCCCTGATGTTGACGCCGGCCTGTGTTTCCCGCCCGGTTTGGAACGCCTATGTCTGCCCGAACCGGTTCGTGAACCTGCAGATTCGGACCGCCGACCAGCAGGCCCTGGCCCCGCTCGACCTGGTCCGGGATGACGGGGCGACCGCCACGTTCGTCGGGGTGCCCGACCTCAACTGGTACGTCTCGGCCTCGGTAGTGCCAGGGCGGACCTATGCCGTGACGTACACCACCTCGGTGCCGGCCCAGCCGCAGATCTTTGCCACCCGGCTGGCGCCCGGTGAGTGGGTCCGGGTCACGATCCAGTACCCCCTGGTGCCGATCGCCGTCTACCGGGACTACAACACCTCGGTCTCGATCGCCGCGGCCGCGTCGCTGGCGGAACTGGACGCGAGTACGGGGGACAAGTATTACCACGACCCGGCGACCGGCGAACTTCACCTCAAGGCCAGTCCCAAGGCCGGAAGGGACTGGGCCTCGTTGTTCGTCGTGGCCAAATAGCAAGTCTGGCCGCCCCGGCGGGGGGTTTGGCCGGAGTCGCGGGGGGCGGTATGATATGACCCCGATATGCAGCTTCGCGACATCATCTACCGGCACCGCCTCGGTATCATCGTAGCCCTCGGGCTGGTGGCGGTCGAGAACGTGGCCTGGATTGCCGAGCCGGGCCTGTTCGGACCCCTGATCGACCGCATGATCGATCAGAACAACCACGTGGCCGGGGTAGTCGTCCTTCCGGCCCTGCTGGTGTGGGTCGGCGTCTTCGCCCTGAATACGGTGGCCGGTTCGGCCCGGCGGTCGATCGACCCCCGGATTTTCCGCCGCGTGTTCACCGATGTGGCCGCCGAGGTGACCGACCGGGCCCGGATCAACAAGGTCGATCCGTCGGTGGCGGCGGGGCGGATCACCCTGTCCCAGGAGTACATCACCTTCCTCCAGTACCGGGTCCCCGAACTGTTCGAGCAGGGCATCGCGGTCATCGGCGCGCTGGTGGGGATGGCGATTTACGACATCCGGATTGCCGGGATCTGCTTCCTGGTGGTGTTCCCGATCCTGTTGGTCAAGCGGGTCTACGACCGCCGGGTGGACGTCCTCCAGATCGAGGTTCACAACGGGCTCGAGGAGGCTGTTGAGGTCGTCCGGTCGCTGGATAGCGCCCGGGTCCGGGCTCATTTCGACCGGCTGGCAGTGCCCCAGCGGCGGATCGCGGATTACGGTGCGCTGGCGTTCGGGTCGGTCCGCGGGTCGCTGCTGGTGATCTTCGTGGCGGTACTCTATGTCGGGATCGACCTCGACGACTTCACCACCGGGCGGCTGTACACCATCGTCTCCTATTTGTGGACCTTCATTACGTCAACGGAGTACTTGCCGGATCTGCTGGAGAGCTGGTCGTCGCTCAAGGAGATCTCGGGCCGGCTCCAGCGCCAGGAGATCTAGGCCGGCCGCGGCGCCGCCGCGAAGGCGGGCCGCAGCCAGAGAATCCACCCCGCCGATCCCGCCGTGAACACCAGCGCGCCCACCAGCAGCGGGGCCGGACCCTTGCCGGCCGCCACCAGCACCGCCACCGCCACCCCGAGCGCCACCAGGCGCACGAACTCGCTCAGCGCCGCCCAGCTCCGCCCCTCGAAAATCGCTCCGATGTTGCTCAAGGCC
>JANXXJ010000279.1 GCA_025350665.1 Gemmatimonadota bacterium
CCAGGGCCGATGGAATAGGTTCCAGCATGCGGGACCTAGTACAGGTCGAGCGCGACGAGTGCTCGCCGGAGACGGTTCGAGCCCTTAACAACCTTCGGAAGGCTCCGCTACGTGTTGGTGGGGTGCTTTTTCTTTGGAGCCGGATTCCTGTCGGCGTGAGCATATCGGCCGGCCCGCAGGCTCGAAATGGCACCCGACCTGCTAAGATCCCCAGACCATGCGGCCCTCCCCGCGCTCCCTGGCGCTCATCACCGCCGGCCTCCTGCTCGGAGTGCCGGTCGGACTGAGGGTTTTTCTCGATGTAAATCCACGACCATGACGACTGCGGGAGGAAAATGACTATGAGGTGGTTGGGCATCGGTCTGTTGTGGGGCCTGCTTCTGACAGAGGCGAACAGTCAGCCCCCGGTCGGTGGCCCCGACCGTCGGGTCTGCAGAAAGTTGGAGCGAACCTATTTCAGAAACCCAATCCGTCAGACAATCCGTGAGTTTTCGGCTCGCCCCCTGGCGGATCAATATGCGATCTACCTTTGCGGTACCCAGTTTATCCACCCGCCTGCCCTGGAACTAGCGGGGCCGTTCGCTGCTCAAGGTCCTCCCGCTGCGGCGTTCCTGAAAGGCAGGTTGGCGGCCACTGTCGAAGACCTTGACGTAAGAGACATTCTCCAGGTCTTCCGCGAGATGAAGCGCCAGCACACCTACTCGGCCGCGTCCGATGACAGCCTTATGTTCCTGATACGAGCGAAGTCCGGTTCGATCTCAAACCCGTACTGGCGCGACTACGTCGCCGCGATCGTGCGTGAGCTGGATGTGAAGGAATAGGGGCTCGGATTCTCTTCGGCGGACCTTGCGACGCAGACGGCTGACAACCCTGACCGCACGTGGTTGCAGGTTACAGTATCGGTAGCTGAATCGGTCGTGGCCGTCATCGACATTACCATCACCATGGTGGTCAAGGTCCTCACCGGAGAGTATCGACCCTCACAGCCTCAGCGCCAGGCTAAGTGGTGCAGCACTACTGGCGTTCGCGGCCGCGTTAATCGTGGCCGCGCATGCCACGGTGAAGCGTCATCGGCGAATGGCCAGAGTGCAACTGATCGCCTTGTTGGTGCGGTGAGGGTTGCAGGGCTCTGCTTCGCCGGGCTTGGGCGACCCGTAGGCGAGCGGGCGGTCAACCTTTTGGCCCCGCCCCGAAAGGTCAGTCAAGTGGCGGCGGTTCGGGCCGTCGGTAGTCTCGTCGCAGCGTTGCCACCTCGCGTTGACAGATCGCAACTTGACAGGCTCTACCTTCGCAAGGCTTCGAGGTGAAAACCAACGCTCTCCGGTCGTGGCTGATCCTAGCTAGTTGGTGCTCGGCTCTCTTGGGGGCCTGTACGCCGCTGGCCGTCAGGTTTCAGGAAGCAACGGAGGCAGAGCGTGGGCAGATGGTGGCCCGCCTAAGCACGAAGGAAAGGATCGACCTCTACCTGGACGTTAGGTGGAGGGACCACCCGCCGGACTTGTCTGTGGTAAGCAGCCTGCTACCGTATGCGGACAGCATCGCGCCCGCGGCTCGCCGACGTGCGGGTCGAAGTCCAAGCGATTCGGCCGCGCTCCTCATGTTGGCGCGGGTATTGGAGTGCAATGCGGACACGACTGCCGACTCTCTGGTCAGGGTAGTTCGGGCAGGCGAGGATGCGTTCGTTCGCTCGATCAAGCCGCGCTGCCGCGGCGCCTAGGAGGATCTGACCAGGAAGGAAGCGGTCGTAGCGCGTCAGGACAGAGCCGGCACGGCCGCAGGCTCGAAATGGCACCCAACCTGCTAAGATCCCCAGACCATGCGGCCCTCCCCCCGCTCCCTGGCGCTCATCACCGCCGGCCTCCTGCTCGGAGTGCCGGTCGGACTGCTGATTGCCCGGACCACCGGCCTGGGCCAGGACCGGGAATCAGTCACCACCGCCGCCGTCTTCCAGGACGTCCTGAGCGCGATCCGGACCCGGTTCGTTGACTCCCTCACCGACGAAGACCTCTACACCCGCGCCGCCAAAGGCGTGGTCAGCACCCTCGGCGACCCCTACTCCGCCTTCCTCGGCCCCGCCGAACTCCGCGGCTACCGGAACATCCTGAGCGGCCAGGGCCGCACCGCCGGACTGACCCGGGCTTCATGCCGGCCCGATCCGCCGGCGAGGCGGGCACCACGGTGCCGACCCGGAGGCCGGCGGGCCCGGTGGTCAGGGTCAGTCCGGCGGTGCGGCCCTGGCCGCTCAGGATGTTCCGGTAGCCGCGGAGTTCGGCGGGGCCGAGGAAGGCGGAGTAGGGGTCGCC
>JANXXJ010000223.1 GCA_025350665.1 Gemmatimonadota bacterium
GGAGCGAACGACGTTCACGGGACCGGGGGAACGTTACCCGATGGTGCAACGGAGTCCCATCGCTCGGAGGGATGACTCGCGGCCGCGAAATGGCCCGGGCTTGGGCCCTGGTGCCTTCGATATTGGCGACCTCGTGACTACGGTCGCGCCGAGAAGGTCCGGCGGCCGCCCTGGATGGTCGCCAGAACCTTGAGGTCGCGGAGCCGATCCGGTGCCATCATGGTCGGGTCGGCCGACAGCACCGTCAGGTCCAGCCGCCGTCCCACGGTGAGGGCACCGACCTCGGTGTCCTGGAACGCCGCGTACGCCGCCCCCATCGTCATCGCCCGGAGCGCCGTGTCCACCCCCACTCGCTGTCCCGGCAGCCACCCCTCGGCGGGCGATCCATCCGCGCCGCGCCGGGTCACCATGGCAAACAGATTGGACACCGCGTCACCGGCGTCGGAGGCGGGGAAGTCGGTTCCGGCGGCGATCACCGCACCGGCCACGATCAGGTCGCGGGTCCGGTAGACCCAGCCGAGCCGCGCCCTGCCCACACGGTCTTCGGCGAAGCGCGAGTATTCGCCCACGAAGATCGGCTGCATCGAGGCGATCACGCCGAGGCGGGCAAACCGCGCCACGTCCTCGTCGCGAACCATCGAGGTATGCTCGTTCCGGAACCGGAGCTCGCGCGCGGCAGGGCCGGCGCGCTCGAAAGCGTCGAGGACCCGGTGATTCGCCTGGTCGCCGATGGCGTGGACGTTGACCTGGAAGCCCCGGGCCACGGCTCGGGCAATGATCGAGTCGAGCCGGGCGTCGGAGACGAGGGAGAGGCCGGTGTCGTTCGGCGCGTCGGCGTAGGGTGTGGATAGTTCGGCACCGCGGGAGCCTAACGCCCCGTCGAGCACCACCTTGACGCTCCGGAGCGTAAAGGTCCCGCCGGCCGTGCCGATCTCGAGTCCGCGTAGAAGCACCGAGACCAGCACCGGATCGGTGGCGCTCGCCATGGCGTAGATGCGCACAGGGAGCGGCCCCCTGGCCGCGATGGTGTGATAGGCCGCGATCTCGGCCAGGCCGGCGCCGGCATCGTGCACCGAGGTGAAGCCCCAGGCTGCGTACTGCCGGAGCGCCGCCTCGAGCCGGCGAACCCGCTCGGCGTGCGGTACGGCGGGAATGGCCCGGGTCACGAGGTCGGCGGCGTTGTCCACCAGCACGCCACTCGGTGTGCCGGCCGCGGTCCGGATGATCCGGCCGCCGTCCGGGTCCCGCGCTCCGGGAGCGAGGTGCGCTGCGCTCATCGCGCGGCTGTTGACCCAGATCGCGTGGCCGTCCACCCGGTCGAGCAGCACCGGATGCCCGCCGGATACCGAGTCGAGATCCGCCGCGGTGGGAAACACCGCCGGAGTCCAGAAGGCCTGATCCCAACCGCCGCCCCGAATCCACGCACCCGGGAGCGCGGAGCCCGCCGCGGTGCGGACCATCCGGATGATGTCGGCCTTGGAACGGCCACGGACATCGAGCTGCACCAGGAGGTCACCCAGCATGGTGGGATGGGCGTGGGCGTCGGCCAGCCCGGGAAGGGCCACGCCGGGAAGCGCGATCCGTACCGCGCCCGGCCCCGCCACCGAATCCACCTCGCGATGCGAGCCCACGGCGATGATCCGTCCGTCCCGTTCGGCGATCGCCTCGGCGCGCGGCCGGGCCGGGTCGAGGGTGACGAACACGCCGGTGTAGATCCGGACCGGCCGCGATGGCCTCGCGGGGTCCGACCGGCGGAGGGTCTGGCCGTCCAGAGCCAACGGTGTGGCGAACAGCGCGACCGCCGCGACGGCGGTGGCAAGCCGGGTGAGGGTCCCGCCGACGGTGAGCAGGATCTTCACCCGGTTCAGATGCCTACGTACCAGGCGTACCCCGTTTCCGCCGCCGACGAGCCCAGCCCCTTGCCGAACCCTTTCAGGCTGTCGGTAACGGTCAGGCGGGTGATGAATTTCACGCTCTTGTAGCCGAGCTGGCGGGGGACCCGCATGCGGAGCGGCCCGCCGTTGCCTACCGGCAGCCCGCCGCCATTGATGCCATGGACCAGCAACGTCTGCGGATGCAGCGCGTCGGCCATGTCGATGCTGTCCCACCAGGTGGGGTCGATCGACGAGTAGACGACGTACCGGGCCTCCGGGCGGATCCCCGCCACCTCCAGCAAATGCGAGAGCGGCACGCCGATCCACTCGGCGATATACGACCATCCCTCCTCACAGGCGAGCTGGGTGATCTGGCTGCGTGATGGATAGCTCTTCAGCTGGACGAGCGAGAACGCCCCGGGGCGGTCAACCATCCCGTCGACGGCGAGCCGCCAGTCGGCAAATCCTCCGGCCTCAAGTTTGGTGAACGCCTCGCTCGGCGGCGGCATTTCGTTCGCGAGCGGTCGTGCGGAGATCCGGCTCCTGGGGAACTCGCGGGCGAGCGAGTGCCGGGTCAACAGGCGCTGTGAGGCGTACGTCGCCGTTTCGCCGAGGCCCCAGATCCCGCCATGATCGGGGGGCACCAGCCCGAAGCTCTGGGCCGCCCGTGCCGCCGCGCCCAGCCCCGCGATGCCCGCGGTGGCCGCCAGTCCGGTCTTCACCAGTTTGCGGCGTGAGAGGTCGGTCATGTGCCCTCCATTGGTGGAATGGCGTGGGTATCGGCCCGGCCCGTGATCATCGCCCGCGTGCGGTTCCGGAATCCAGCCCGCCACACCATCACGACGTGCACCAGCAGGAACAGCACCAGAGCCAGAGTGACGAAAAAGTGAATCGTGCGGGCAGATTGAACCCCGCCGAGCAGGTTGACCGTGGCCGGAACCGCGGAATCAAAAGCGGGGGACATGGCCAGACCCGTCCAGATGACCAGGGGGAACAGGACGAAGATCACGAACAGATAGCTGAGCCGCTGGAGCGGGTTGTAGGACCACGCGTCCGCTTCGTTCGGCCGCGCGAAGCGCAGGTGGCTGGCGATCGTCGTTGCGAACCCGCGCCACGAACGAGCGCCCGAATCCGGGAGGAGGTTGGTCCGGAAATGTCCATTGAACAGGCTGACGATCGTGTAGAGCAAGCCGGTCAACACCGCGACCCAGGCGGTTTGAAAGTGCAAGTACCGGCTCCAGCCGTTCTGGTCCGGCAGCACATAACCGTAGCCGGTCGGTACCAGTGCCCGCGACGACGGGATCGGCAGCTGGAACAAAGGCGTCGTCAGCACGCTGCCGGTTTCACCCCAGTAGAAACGCGGATGGGAAATCACGATTTCGGTGCCGCTCACCAGCAAGGCAAGGAAGCAGAGGGCGGTGAGCCAGTGGGTCACGCGGACAAGGGCGGAGTGGCGGGAAGTCGCTGCGGTGGCTTCGATCGTCGCCATTCGTCACCTTCCGTTGGGGCGATCAGCTCGTATTGCCGGGGGAGTCCGAGAACCTGTCCCAATTTATCCCGCTGGCGGGGAGAGGGCTACTCGGAACCCGCGTGCGGTTTGACAACCCGGACGCCGAGGCCGCCCGGCGCCGACCGAGGGGCCGCACCTCGTCGCGACCGAAGGCCAGGCACTGCGGCGAGGGTTGCGGGGGTCCGGTCCGGGACCGCAAGTTTCCATCCACCAGCCGCCGCGCAGCGGCCGATGGCAGGCAGAATGTCAAACGGTGGAGGGAATGTGCAAACGCAACTGGCTTGGCAGATCGCGGCGGCGGTGTCGATGACGGTGCCTGCGAAGGTCTCGGCCCAGCCGCGGCCAGCGGTCGACGTTCGGGTGCCTCTCGACATTCGGGTGCCCAAGGCGCCGATTGCCGCGTCGGTCGGCGATCGGTCCATCCTCGTGTATGAACTCCGGATGA
>JANXXJ010000227.1 GCA_025350665.1 Gemmatimonadota bacterium
ACCCGCCGGGCCGGGGAAACCGTGGCTGCGGGCGACAGTGCGGCGGTAAGGCTCGATCAGGTGATCAAGGAGCGGGGCGAGGTGGCCTGGAGCGACAGGTTCGGCCCCTTGAGCTGGAGTCGGCACCTCACGGTCAACGCCCGGATCCCGGCGACCGGAGGCGTCCGTCACAGCATCCACACCACCGTCGAGCAGGAAATCAACGTCATCCGCCGATTCGACCTCGAGTCGGCGTGCGGGCAGCCTTCCACCGGGAACTGACATGACCATCATTCGCGCAGCCGTGGTCCAGGATGGAGCGGTCGCCTTCGATCCCGTTGCCACCCTCGAGCGGGTTTCGGCCCGCATGGCCGAGGCCGCCAGAGCCGGCGCCCGCCTGGCCGTGTTTCCCGAGGCCATGATCGGCGGATACCCCAAAGGCGTGGATTTCGGCGCCCGGGTGGGGATGCGGTCCGAGCAGGGCCGGGTCGATTTCGAGCGCTACTGGGACGGGGCCATCGACGTGCCGGGGCCGGTCACCGACCAGTTGGGGGCCTTGGCCGGCGAACACGGTCTCTATCTGGTCATCGGTGTGATCGAACGGAGCGGCGGTACCCTGTACTGCACCGCGCTCTACTACTCGTCCGAGGGCGCCCTCCTCGGCCGGCACCGGAAGGTGATGCCGACCGCCATGGAACGGATCATCTGGGGCTACGGCGACGGCTCGACGTTGCGGGTGCTCGACACGCCGTTGGGCAAGCTTGGCGCGGTGATCTGCTGGGAGAACTACATGCCGCTGCTCCGGACGGCGATGTACGCGCAGGGGATCGAGCTCTACTGCGCCCCGACCGTGGACGACCGCGACGTGTGGGTTCCCACCATGCGGCACGTGGCGCGCGAGGGCCGCTGCTTCGTGCTCTCCGCGTGCCAGTACACCCAGCGCCGCGACTACCCGGCCGATTACGCGCCGATCCAGGGTGACGATCCCGGCACCGTGATGATCCGCGGTGGCAGCGTGATCGTCGATCCCCTCGGCAACCTGCTGGCCGGGCCGGTGTACGACCAGTCCCAGGTGCTGGTGGCCGATCTCGATCTGTCCCTGATTCCGCGGGCCCGCTACGACTTCGATCCGGTCGGACACTACGCCCGGCCCGACCTCTTCACCCTGGTGGTGAACACCACGCCGCAGTCGCCGGTCCGGTTTGTCGAATAGCTGTCAGGCTTTCGGCTGGTCCGGCACGGTCATCAGCCGGCGGACCAGCCAGCGTCCATCCGGTGCCAGGTGCCACTCGATCACGAACCGGCCGCTCACGCTGATCGGCGGCTGGGTTCCGATCACGGCTCGCTGCCGATAGCGCCCCCAGTGCACGGCGAGGCTGTCGGCCACGGTGATGGCGTCCGTCGTGTGGCTCTGGGCTTCGACCTTGATGTTCGCAAAGCCGCGCAAGAAGGCGGCGATCGCGGCGGGTCCCTGGGCACCGGTCCCGATCATCTCGCCGTCCGGCGTGTAGAGGCTGGCGATCGAATCGGCGTTCACGTGCCGGATGAATTCGTCGTAGCGCTGGTAGGTCGCCTCGATCGCGGTTTCAGCGTCGATGGCGGGGGCCGGTTGGGGGCCGGTGCAGGCCACCAAGGCGAGCATGATCGCTCCAGCCAGGGAGGTTCGGGTCATGGGGCTCGGGCTCCGGGATGAAAATCAGACAACGGCGTAACGTTTTTTGCACTACGGCGCGAGCGAAGGTCGAGTTGCATCTGCCACGCCCTTGTGCCGGTGTGACCTCGCTCCGTATGTTTGGGGAACCTCATCGGGAGAAGCCGGCGGATGTCGGAAGTGTTCCGGAGCTCCGACGAATTCGATGAACAGGCCCACCAGCTCTACAATCAAGGTCGCTACGACGAAGCCCTCGACGTCCTGAAGGAAGGACTGTCGTTGTACCCCACGTCCGTCGAACTCTACGTGGGACTGGGCTACGCCTACATCGCGCGGGAAGAGTACGCCTGGGCCCGGGAGGCGTTCACCCAGGCATTGTTCCTCGAACCCGACCATGAGGACGCCCTCGCGGGCCTCGGCGAGACCCTGCTCCGGATCGGCAACGTTACGGGCGCACGGCAAGCGTTCGACCGGGTCCTCGAGCTCGGGCTTGAGGAAGACCACGATCTGATGCTCCAGATCGGCCGGGCGCTGTTCCGGGAAGGCCAGCTGGCCCATGCCCATCGGTTCTTCGAATTGGCCGCGGGCACCGGGCCCGAGTGTGAAGAGGCAGCCGCGTGCATGGGGTACGTGTCACACCGCCTCGGCCGCGACGGTTCGGCGATCTTCTGGCTCCGGCGGGCGCTGGCCATCGACGCGACGTTCGCGGAACCGCGGATCTACCTCGCCAACATGCTCTACGACCGGGGTGAGACCGCCGCCGCGCTGATTCACTTCGAACGAACCGACCCCGAAGAGCACTTCGACGAACTGGGTCTCTTCCGCACCATCGAACTCAAGAAGACCTTCTTCCGCCTGGCCGACGACGACAGCTCGCTCGAACCGTGGTACCAGCGGGTGTCGGAGCTGATGTTCGAGCCCGACCCGATCGACGAGCTGCTGGCCGAAATCGAGGCCATCCAGAGCGACGGTACGGTTCGAGATCCCACCCAGCTCGAGTTGTTCGGCACCATGCTGACGGAGTTGCAGCAGATGCAGCGCCGGCCGGGCCAGCGGCCCGACCTCCACCAGGTGGCCACGCTGGCCGGCGGGACGATCAAAGGGACGTGGGAGGAGATCCTCCTCCAGCTCAAAGCCGCCGACCGGACCGGTTCGGCGCAGTCGGTGACCGAATTCATGGAAGGACAGGCGCTGCGCGGGAAACACGAGACCGGCATCTCGATCCCCTGCACGACGCCCGAGGCATTCATCAAGGGCGCGGCCGAAGCCGGCGTTCTCCGCATCGTTCACTAGGCCCCATCCGCGGAGCTAGTGCGCCGCGTTGGGCTTGCCGCTGCCCCGGATCCGTCCGGTCTTGAACAGGGCCAGGAGCGGCAATGCCAGCACGAACGCGACCCCCATGATCAGAAAGATCCTCTCGAAGGCCACCACCGCCGCCTGGCGCCGGATGGTGAGGTCGAGCAACTCCATCGCCTTGAGCCGGGCCATTTCGGCGGTGTTGCCGAGGCTCATGAAACGCAGGGTGATCGCGTCCATCCGGAGGGTCGCGGCCGGGTCGCCCGCGCTGACGTGGGCCCGGAGCCCCTCGTAGGCGTGCTCGCTGAACCGGCTGATCAGGCTGGCCACGATCGCGATGCCGAAACTGCCGCCGAGTTGCCGCGACAGGCTGAACAGGCCGGTGCCCTGGCCATACTGGTAGGGCTTGAGGTCCGCCACCGCGGCCTGCGACAACGGCGGGAAGATCATCCCGAGTCCAATCCCCCGGAGGACGAGCAGCAGCAGCATGTCGGGCGGTCCACTCTCCGCGGTCAACCGGGAATGGAGGACCATGGACCAGAAGAAAAGGATCACGCCGGGCGCGATGCTCCAGCGGACGTCGATCTTCGAGACCAGGCGGCCCATCAGCGCCATGGTGATGGCACTCGCGATCGAGCCCGGCAGGATGATCCACCCCGTCGTTTCGGCCGAGTAGCCCAGCACCCGCTGGATGAAGACCGGCAGGGCGAAGACGCTGGCAAACAGCGCCATGCCCAGCGCGCTGCCGAACAGGACCACGGCCGACAGTTGCCGGTTCTTGAGCACCCGGAGATCCACGATCGGGTGGGGCGTGGTCAGTTCGTGCCAGATGAAGCCGACGATGCCGAAGATGGCGATCAGGATTTCGGTCCGGATTTCGGCCGAGTCGAGCCAGCCCTTCGACTCACCTCGCTCGAGCAGGATCTGCAGGGCACCGATGCCGATGATCAGCAGCGCGATGCCGAGCCAGTCCACTTTGGAGGAGCGCTGGACCCGCTGCGACGGCTCCGGGACCAGGCGCCAGCAGGCCAGCGCCGCGAACGCGCCCAGCGGCAGGTTGATGTAGAAGATCCAGGGCCAGTTGTAGTTGTCGGTGATCCAGCCCCCCAGCGTCGGGCCTAACGATGGCCCCACCATCACGCCGATCCCGAAGATCGCCATGCCGATCCCCCGCTCGTGGACCGGGAAGATGTCGAACATGATCGCCTGGGCCGTCGCGATCAGCGCCCCGCCACCAATGCCCTGGATCACCCGCCAGGCTACCAGGCCTTCGAGGCTCGTGGCGTTGCCGCAGAAATACGAAGCGATCGTGAACAGGATGATCGATCCGACGTAGTAGTTCCGCCGTCCGAACCGGTCCGCCAGCCAGGGCGTGAGCGGGAGCACGATCACGTTGGCGACGATGTACCCGGTGCTGACCCAGGCGATCTCCTCCAGCGTCGCGCCCAGATTCCCCATCATGTGGGGCAGGGCGACGTTCACGATGCTGGTATCGATCAGCTCGAGGACACTCGCCAGCGTCACGGCGAACGCGATCAGGTACCGCAGCCGGTAGATCTCCGCCCGGTCGGGCGAGACGCCGTGCGGGAGCGGTAGTGCGGCCGACGCCATGGCCGGTCAGGACACCGTGATGGTGACGTCGACCGACATGCCGGGACGGAGCGGCCGGGTCGTGTCCTTGGGCGACTCGATCGAAATCCGGACCGGGACCCGCTGGACCACCTTGGTGAAGTTGCCGGTGGCGTTGTCGGGCGGAAGCAGTGCAAAACGGGCGCCGGTGGCCGGGGAGAGGCTCGACACCTTCCCCTTGAAGGTTCGACCCGGGTAGGCGTCGACCGTGAACTCGACCTCATTGCCGACGACCACTTTGGACAACTGGGTTTCCTTGAGGTTGGCCGTGACCCAGATATCGTCGTCCGGCACCACCGCCATGAGCGGCTGGCCGACGGCCACGAGCGCCCCCGGCTCGACCGAGCGCTTGGCGATGACGCCGCTGGCCGGCGCCAGGATCACCGTGAACCCGAGCTGGAGCCTGGCGTTGTCGACCGCCGTTCGCGCCGCGCCCAGCCGTCCCTCCGCCACCTGGACCCCGGCACTCGCCGCATCGGTCTGGCTCACCGCGGCGGCGGCCTGACGGCGGGCGGCCTCGAGACCGGCGCGGGCGTTATCCACCGCCCACTGAGCCTGATCGACCATTTGGGCCGAGACGATCTTGCTCGCCACGAGCTTCTGATAGCGCTCGAGATCCGCGGTGGCGCGGGTCAGGGTGGCCTGAGCGGCGGCCACGTTCGCCTGGGCGCCGGAGGCCGTCTCGACCGTCGCGGCGCGGGTGGCGGCCGCCTGGCCGACTCGGCCCCGCCGCCCGATCGCCGCTTCCGCGGTCCGGAGGTCGGCCTCGGCCTGGGCCAGCCGGATCCGGAAGTCGCGATCGTCCAGGACCACGAGCGTGTCGCCCGCTTTCACGGTCTGATTGTCGTCCACCAGCACCCGGGCCACGAACGCCGGCACCCGGGGCGCCACCGAGGTGATGTGGCCGTCCACCTGGGCGTTGTCGCTGGTCACATGGCTGTTCGCGAACGCCACCCGCCGCCAGGCCGCCACCGCGACCACCGCCGCGAGGACCCCGATGATCACCAACGGCGTCCGCGACCGGCTCCGGACCGCCACCATCTCCGCCGTCGCTCCGACCGGCCCGCTCATCCCACCCGTCATCGTCGTGCTCCTTACCGCAGTTGCTCGAGAATGCCTAACGCCCGGTACAGGCCGATCCGGGCCACGCTCTGCGCCACCCGGGCCTGGATGATCCCGTCCTGGGCGGCCGTGACACCGCCCTGGGCGGTCGTGGTTTCCAGCGTGCCGGCCACGCCGGCGTGAAGCCGCTCTTCGGCCTGGGACAGCTCCCGGTCGGCGAGCGTCGCCCGTTCCTGGGCCAGGGCGACCTGATCGATCGCCGACGCCAGGTCGAGAAAGGCCTGGCGGGTTTCGATGTCGATCTGGTGTTCGAGATCGGTCACCCGCGCCGCCTGGGCGTCGATTCTGAGCCCCTGCTCACGGGATCGGAGTTGCCGACGCCAGCCGTCGAGGATCGGGATGCTGATCCCCAGCTGGGCCAGGTAGGTGCTCTTCAACGTGCCGGTCTTCCGCCCGCTTTCGGTCAGCGCGCCGTTGGCGGTCACGCTGGGAAGATTTTCGGCTCGAATCGCCTCGCGGCCCGTTTCCATCACCCGCAGACGCTGGCGCTCGGCACCGAGATCGCTGCGGTGTTGACGGGCAAAACGGGCCGCCTCGGCCGCGGTGGCCGGCACGCCCGCCGTGGTGCCGGAGAGATCGTGGGCCAGTGTCACCGTGGTATCCGCCGGGAAATCGAGGGCTCGGATCAGATCGAGCCGGGTCCGGTCCCGGAGGTTCCGGGCCAGGGCGAGTTGGGTCCGGGCGGTGGCGAAGGTCACCTCACTCCGAGTCACATCGATCGCGGGTGTGAGGCCGGCCTGGTTGACCTGCCGGGCGCCGATCAGGAGCCGGTAGGTGGTGGTGGTGTCGGATTCTCTCGCGGCCACCGTTTCCTCGGCCGACACGGCGCGGAGAAAGGCGATGCCCGCGGCGGTGCCCGCCACGACCCCGGCCGTTTCGGCATCGAGGCCGGCCGCCACGACCGAGTCCCGCGTGGCCGCGAGCCGGGCGAAAGTGGCCGGATCATAGATGGTCTGCTGGATCCGGAGCCGGAAGTTGAAGATCGAAAACGGGTTGGTCACCCCGCCCGCCCCGGGAAAGCCGAATTCGTCGAGGTTCAGGGTCTGCCGGGTCGCGGTGGCCGATCCCGACAGGTTCGGCAGCAGATCGGCGCGCCGCTGGCCGACCCGGATGTCGGCGGCCTTGGCACCGAGCCGCGCGATGGTGGCCTGGGCCGCCCGAAGCCGGCCCCATTCGACCGCCTTGACCAACGTCAGCGTGTCGGGAGCGGCTCCGGCAGTGAGCGACAACATCAATAGGAGCATCATGGGGGCGTTCCTCGGGACGGGTCGGCCGGGGCCGGTATCGCCACACTGCGGTAAATCAGGTCGACGATGCCATCGACGAACTGGTCGTCGGTCAGGGCGTTCGGATCGTAAGGCGCGAAGAGACGTTGCCGCATGGCGCCGTGGAAGACCAGCGATCCCACGGCCCAGCAGGGGAAATCGTTCGCCATCGCCCGGAATTCACCGCGGGCGACGCCGATGTCGAAGATGGTCTTGGCCAGCCGCCGGTTCCGGGCGATCACTTCGTCGTTGAAGAAGCGGGCCAGCTCGGGAAAGTTGCCGATCTCGGAACCGACCAGACGGCTGATCCCGATCATGTCGGGATGCTGGGCCACCTCCCACCACCGCCGGATGTACTGCTCCAGCCGCTCGCGGGCGGTGCCCTGGCTCTGTTCCAACAAGGCTTCGATTCGCTGGACGTGGGAGACCACCCGGGTCCGGATCATCTCCCGGAAAAGGGACTCCTTGGAGTCGAAGTAGAGATAGAGCGTGCCCTTGCTGACCCCGGCCCGCCTCGCGACGTCTTCGAGCTTGGCGCGGGCAAAGCCGACTTCACCGAATACGCCGATGGCCGCCGAGAGGATTTCCTCGGGGCGGTCTTCCGGGCGGCGATGCCAGCGCGGTTGAGCGTGGGGGAGCGGGGTTGCCATGTCAGTAACTGACCGGCCGGTAATTAACCGGTTCCCGCCATCTCTGCAAGTGACCGGGTGGTCATTAACGATTCGGCCCCGGGTTGCTGTTCTGGCGAGACTTGCGTTCGGATTGCCAGGGCCGAGATTCAAGCGTCTGCCATAATCCCATCCAGAGGAAGCCATGATGCGTCCCTTCGGCCCCACGATCGCCACCGCGATCGCCCTCGTCGTGCTTGGTTCCGGCCCGCTCGCCGCGCAGGAGACCCCGTCCGACAGCCTGCTCACGGTCCAGCACTACCTCGACTGGGAGCAGGTCGGCGATGCCCAGATTTCACCTGACGGAAGTCAAATCATCTTTGCGCGCCGGTGGGTGAACCAGCAGGAGGACCGATGGGATTCGGCTCTCTGGCTGATGAACGCCGACGGCACGAAACAGCGTTTTCTGATCAAGGGCGGGAGCCCGCGATGGTCGCCGGACGGGACCCGGATTGCCTTCATCACCGAAGCGGATGGCAAGGCGCAGGTCTTCGTGCGGTGGATGGATGCGGAAGGCGCGGTGTCGCAGGTCACCCGTCTCGATGAGGCGCCCGGGGCCCTGGCCTGGTCGCCCGACGGGAAGTGGCTCTCCTTCAGCATGGACGTTCCCTACGACAACGCCTGGAAGATCAGCATGCCCGCCGCACCCGTTGGTGCCAAGTGGACGGCCGCGCCTCGCCGGGTGACCGATCTCCACTATCGGCAGGACCGGGCCGGGTTCATGAAACTGGCCTATACCCATCTCTTCGTCGTTCCCGCCGATGGTGGCACGGCGCGTCAGGTGACCCACGGCGAGTTCGACGTGGGCGCCAAGTTCGATGGCCTGGGCGGTGGCGTGGGTTACGACTGGACGCCCGACAGCCGGAGCCTAGTCTTTGACGGCTATCTCGAGGCGAACTCCGATTTCAACTACCGGAACTCCGACATCCACATCGTGGACGTCGCCACCGGCCAGATGAAGAAGCTCACCCCCCGGCCCGGTACCTGGGCCCGGCCGGCGGTTTCACCCGACGGCAAGACCATCGCACTCGCGGGTCAGGATTCGAGCCGCAAGAGCTACAAGACCGGTGAGCTGTACTTCATGGGAATCGACGGCAACAACCTCCGGCTCGCGTCGGCCGATCTCGATCGTGACGTGGGCGGCATGACCTGGGCGCAGGACGGCACCGGGGTCTATTTCAGCACCGAAAATCACGGAGCGTCCAACCTCTACTTCGGCGCGCTCAAAGGCGGGTACCGGCAGCTCACGACCGGGAACCACATGCTCGGCATCAGTTCGATTTCGAAGAACGGGATCGCCGTGGGAACCCGCTCGGCCTACTGGGAACCCGGCGACGTCGTCCGGGTGGCGCTGGCCAAACCAGCCGACATCACCCGGCTCACCGACGTGAACAGTGACGTGCTCGGCCGGATCAAGTTGGGCGAGGTCGAGGAGCTGTGGTACACCTCGAGCGGCGGCGCCAGGGTTCAGGGCTGGGTGATCAAGCCGCCGCACTTCGACCGGAACAAGAAGTATCCGATGATCATGGAGATCCACGGTGGCCCGCACGGGTCGTACAACGTGGGCTTCAACTTCATGCACCAGAATTTCGCCGCCAACGGCAACGTGGTGCTCTATGTCAATCCGCGGGGCAGCACCGGCTATGGTACGGCGTTCGGCAATGCGATCGAACGGGCCTATCCCAGTGTCGACTACGACGATCTGATCGCGGCGGTCGATACCGTGGTCGGCCGGGGCTACATCGACCAGAGCCGGATGTATGTCGGCGGCTGCAGCGGCGGCGGGGTGCTCTCGAGCTGGGTGATCGGGCACACGACCCGGTTCGCCGCGGCGGCTGTCCGTTGCCCGGTCATCGACTGGCTCAGCTTCAACGGCCACACCGATATCCCGCTGTTCACGGACAATTTCTTCGACAAGCCGTTCTGGGAGGATCCAGCCCCGTGGCTCAAGCAGTCGTCGATCATGTACGTGAAGAACGTCAAGACGCCGACGCTGCTGATGACGGGGGAACTCGACCTGCGGACGCCGATGCCGCAGTCCGAGGAATATTTCGCGGCGCTCAAGCAACTCAAAGTGCCGACCGAACTGCTCCGGTTCGCGGGCGAGTACCACGGCACCGGATCGAAGCCCTCCAACTTCATCCGGACCCAGCTCTACATGATGAGCTGGTACCAGAAGTGGGGCGGGAAGGGTGCCACGCCCTAAGGTGTCCTGACGGCCGGCGTGAGATAGGCGAGGACGTCGTCCGCCGTGTAGTGCCTGCGCCCCTTCAGGAAATCAGCCAGTTTCGTCAGGTCGTCCCCGCTCGTCACGAGCGGGGGTTCGATCTGGTCTCCCCGGACCTGCCCATGCCCGATGACCGCCAGCAGCCCGTTGCACAGGCAGCGCCGGCCCTCGGTGTCCGCGAGCAACCCGCCTTTCTGGACATAGGTGTCCTCTGGCTCGGCCGCGCAGCGGTACCCGATCCCGCCCTCGGACTTCACGTACGGGAGCCGGAGGTAGCCGAGGTCGCAGATGCGGGTGCGGGGAGCGTCGAGCATGGGATCGTCGGGCCATCGAACCAGCTTGAACGGGTAGCCGGTCGGTGACGCTTTCGGGTCGGTGTATACCGTCGCTTCGCCCCGGGCTACCGCGCCGAGGACCGACGCTCTGATGGCCGGATCGAGTCCCGACTCGTCGGCATAGGCGAACAGCGTGCCGACCTGAATGCCGGCTGCCCCCGCCGCCAGGGCGTCCGCCAACCCCTCCGGCGATCCGGATCCCCCCGCAATCCAGAACGGCAGATCGAGCGCCTGGATCTGGGCATAGTTGACCACATCCCGGGGCCCGTAGATCGGCTCGCCGGCGTCGTTCAGCTCGGGTCGGCCGCGGGGCGGGGCGTTATGACCGCCGGCGGTCGGCCCTTCGACCACGAAGCCGTCCACTCGGCCGCTCGCCTTGCGGGCCAGGACGGTTGCCAGTGAATTGCTGGCGACGATCGCCAGGAACCGGGGTCGGGCCACCGCCGGCGGCGCTGCCTCCCAGCATTCAGCGGGGTCGAACCGGATCATCTCCGGCTCGGCCGGTGCCGGCCCATCGATATCGAGCTTCAGGGCTGCGGGTTCGTGCCGGGCCAGATGGTCCAGCGCCGCCGGGATCTCTCGCGGGATGCCGGCACCCATCAGCACCCAGCCGACGCCCGCCAGCATCGCGCCGTACAGCGTCGGCAGGGTGGGCAGCTGGATTTTGGTGAGCAGATTGATGCCGATCTCGCCGTGGTGCCCCTCGCGGGCGAGCCAGACTTCCACGAAACCGGCCAGCATCAGCAATTCCTGCTGACGCATCGGCATGCCAAGCCGGTGCATTGGGATCATGGCGTACGGGGTGCCGGCCGGCCGTCCCTCGGGACGGAAGTAACGCTGCAGTGCGTCCTCTGCCACTGGCGGAATCGGGAAGGCCGCCATGGCGCGCCGCAGGTGGCCGCCGGGGTCGCCATCCTGCAGCCGGCGGACCAGCACCGTGTCGATGCCGGTCCCCGAGACCACCCCGAGCTGGCCGCGGATCGAGACGGCGCGAGCCAGCCGCCAGCCGGATACGGCGGCACCCATGCCGCCTTGAATGATCCTCGGGAGTGGGTTGGGTTCGGACATGGTGGAGCCACCGCTCGGCGAGTGGGAGGGGACGACGCTTCCCTGAAGAGTCGGCCGAGCGGGATGAAGGCGGCCTGAAACCGTGATGAGCGGGAGGCCGGAGAAACCCGGCGGCGCGCCGGCCGTCAACCGGCGGTCAGAATCGATCCGGACTCGCGGCTTCCCAGGCCCGGGCCAGGCTGCCGGTGACGTTGGCGGCCAACAGCGATCCAGGCTCGATCGCGGGGTAGATCTCGCTGTAGTTCCGGATCTCGGTCGAGGTGACCCGCCGCATGATGTACCACGGTTTGAGGTCAGCCGGGCGGGTAAACCCGGCCGCGCCCAGCACCTCGAAGAAACTCTTGACCGTTTCGCGGTGGTAGCGCGCCACCCGGGTGGACTTGTCGCCCACATGGAGACCGTCCACGAGTGCGGGATCCTGGGTTGCGACGCCGGTGGGGCACTGATTGCTGTTGCAACGGAGGGCCTGGATGCAGCCGATCGCGAACATCATCGCCCGGGCCGCGTTGCACATATCGGCGCCCAGGGCCACCTTGGTCGCGATCTGGAACCCGGTGTTCACCTTGGCGGAGGCGATCACTCTGATCCGGTCGCGGAGGCCGGCGCCGACCAGCGCATTGTGGACGAACGACAGCCCCTCATTGAGCGGTGTCCCCACCGAATCGGAGAACTCCAGCGGTGCCGCGCCAGTGCCGCCTTCACCGCCGTCGACCGTGATGAAATCCGGGGTCACGCCCGAGGCAAGCATCGCCTTGATGATGGCGAGAAATTCCCGCCGCTTCCCGACGCAGAGCTTGAACCCGACCGGTTTTCCACCGGACGCCTCCCGCAATTCCTGAACGAACCGGATCAGCCCGGCCGGGGTGGAGAAGGCCGTGTGGGCCGGGGGTGAGATCACGTCCTTGCCCGGCTCCACGCCGCGGATCGCGATGATTTCCGCGGTCAGCTTCTTGGCCGGGAGAATCCCGCCGTGACCGGGTTTGGCGCCCTGCGAGAGCTTGATCTCGATCATTTTGACGTTAGGCAGAATGGCCCGCTTGACGAATTCGTCCAGGTTGAAGCGTCCCTGCTTGTCGCGGCAGCTGAAATATCCGGTCCCGATCTGCCAGATCAGGTCGCCACCGGGGTCGAGATGGTAGGGGCTCAGGCCCCCCTCGCCGGTGTTGTGGGCGAAGCCCCCGATCTTCGCTCCGGTGTTCAGCGCCAGCACCGCGTTCTTGCTGAGCGACCCATAGCTCATGGCCGAGACGTTGAAGATCGAGGCCGAATAGGGCTGGGTGCAGCCGGGTCCGCCCACCAGGATCCGCTCCGTGGTGTGGTCTGGGGTCTTGGGCGCGAGCGAATGATTGATCCATTCGTATCCCGGCGCGTACACATCGCGCTGGGTGCCGAAGGGCAGGGTGTCCAGCTCCCCCTTGGCGCGCTGATACACGACCGAGCGGTCGTTCCGGCTGAAGGGCTTCCCGTCGTTATTGGATTCGACGAAATACTGGTTGATCTCGGGCCGGATTGCTTCGAGCAGATACCGGCCGTGGCCGATGACGGGAAAGTTCCGTCGGACCGCCTGCCGGGTCTGGGTCATGTCGGCGATGCCGAGAATGATCAGAGGCCCGATGATGACCAGGGACCAGAGTACCCCGGGCCAGACCATGGCAAAGCCCGCCACCGCCAGAAGGGTGACGAGCGCGAGACCCACGAATGTCTTTCGCATTGCCGCGGAAAATGCGGGGGCCGGTGGCGCCGCGGAAGGCCAGGGGGCGAGGTCGAACCCGGCCTAAGGGCCGGATGGCCCTGGCCGAGCGCACGAGCGCCCGCGCAGGTTCGATCCGATAGCGGCCGCTCAGGGCGTGCCGGAGAAGCGCCTCCATCAGTGGATCGGTACCACCGGCAACACGATTCGCGACGGGTGAGCCTGGTCCCGGTAGATCGACACTCTGGGCGGCGGATTCGGGTGGACCGCCATGTGAGTGTTCCGGTCCGCGCCCTGGACGGTCACCCGGATCCGGTGCCCCGCCAGGAACCGCTTGGCGGTCGGGAAGAGGTCGAACACGAGTTCGGCCGGCTCTTTCGGGAGCGGGGCGATGTCCTCCTGGTAGCTGCGCGGCCACGGCAGGCCGAAATTCTCGAACGGCGCCGGGGCCAGCTTCCGGTGCGAGGCACGAAGCACGCCCTCGGTCACGTAGGTCGAACGTCCGGTCGAGTCGACGTCCTCGAGGTACGCCATGGCGTCCACGTCCCGGGTCGAGGAGGTGATCCAGAGGTGGATGATGGGATGGCCGATGACCTCGACCGGACTCGCCAGCGGGGCGGTCGAGAAGGTGAGTCCCTTGACGTCGTTCGGCGCGAGGTCGGGATATCCGCTCGGGCCCCCGTAGGTGGCCGCCCACCGGTTGCTCGGGCCCAGGGTCGCGGTCGTATCGATCACTCTGGCGTCGGCCGCGTCGCGATCGGCCGGCGCCACTTGGAGCAGACGCCCGTCGTTCGCCGAGGCGATGCTCCCCGCCTTTCCCTCGCGGAAGAAGAAATCCGTCGCGACCGCTTCGGGGATCGGCCAGGTGGTGGCGGTCCGCCATTCTGTTCCTGTGGGCGCGTCGATGACGTAGTAGCGGATCGGCGGCTCGCGCTCGATGCCGTTGTCCACGCCCTTGAGCCAGTGGTCGAACCAGCGGAGCCGTTCGATGTCGAGATTGAACCCGTCGCTGCCGCCGTGGAACCAGGGCCCCACCACCAGCTTCTGCGGCCCGTTGAGATTGCGGAACCAGAGGAACGCGTCGCGCGGGAAGGCGTCGAACCAGCCGGCCAGGCCGTAGACCGGGATGTGCGAGTTGTTGATCTGGGCCATGTAGGTGGCCGGACCGCGCTCAGCGTGGATCTGGGCGCCGGAGACCGGGTCCTTGCTGTCCCGGAACGGTACTCCCTTCCACATCGTGAACATGTCCCGGTTCGCGACGTGTCCGGCGATGGCCGAATCCCGGAGCGCCATTCCGTCGGGCCCGTCCACCGGCGCCACGCCGCCGAAGGTCAACG
>JANXXJ010000287.1 GCA_025350665.1 Gemmatimonadota bacterium
CCGGTAGTCCACCGGTGGCTGTCCCCGAACGCCCGACAGGAGCCGGGCCGCCTTGATCCCGTCGATCATCTCCCTGGCCTCGCTCCTGGCCACCGGGGCCATCCGGAACACCACGTCGCGCCAGACCTCCACGAAGATGCCGCCCAGCCCGAACATCAGCATTGGTCCGAACGACGCGTCGCGGTTTCCGCCCACGATGGTCTCCCGGCCCGCCGGAGCCATCGCCTGCACCAGCACACCGGCAATTCCCGCGTCCGGGACCTTGGCCGAGACTGATTCCACGATCCGCCCATACGCGGCCCGAGCCGCCTCCGCCCCTCGAAGACCCAGGACCACGCCGCCGACATCGCGTTTGTGCACGATGGCGGGCGCCACGACCTTCATGGCCACGGCGCCGCCGAGCGCCTCCGCAATGGCACCCGCCTCGTCGGCCGAACGGGCCAGCCCGGACCGCGCCGTCGGAATCCCGTAGGCATCCAGCAACTCGAGCGCCGTCTGCTCCGAAAGTTTGCCACCACCGGCCGCGCCGGCTTGCTCGATGATCGCCCGCGCCCGGATCCGGTCCACCGGCAACCTTTCCATGACGGGCACCGGCCGCTCGCTCCACTCCCGCTGGCGGCAGAGCGCCGCCAGGGCCCGCGCCGCCGATTCGGGAAAGATGTAGGCCGGGATCCGGGCCTCGTGGAGGCCGGCTTTGCCCTGGGGCAGTCCCTCGTGGCCCATCAGCACCGCCAGCACCGGTTTGTCGGGCCGGGTCAGGGCCGCCTGCGAAATCGCCTCGGACACATCACCCTGGCTCACGCCTAACGGGGGCACGAAGATCGCCACGACCGAATCCACCGCGGGATCGGACAGCAGCGCCGACAACGCGGTCCGGTACCCCGGCGGCGTGGCCGACGCGATCATGTCGAGCGGATTCCGGATCGAGGCATACTCGGGAAACAGCGGCCGGAGCTCCGCCACCGTCGCCGCGGACAGATCCGGAATATCGATTCCGGCCCGTTCCAGCGCGTCGGCGGCAAGAATGCCCGGGCCGCCGGCATTGGTCAGCACGGCGGTCCGGCGGGAACGGGGCGCCGCCTGTCCCGAGAAGGCCATCGCATAGTCGAACAGCTCTTCGACACTCCCGGCCCGGAGCACGCCGGCCTGGGCCAACATCGCGTCCACCGCCGCGTCGCTCGCGGCGAGAGCCCCCGTATGCGAGGACGCGGCCCGGGCCCCGACCCGCGAGCTGCCCGATTTGACCACGATGATCGGCTTGGTCCGGGTGATCCGCGACGCGATCTCCTTGAACCGCCTGGGGTTGCCGAAGCTCTCCACGTACATCAGGATGACGTCGACCCCGGGGTCGTGTTCCCAGGCTTCGAGCAGATCGTTGCCCGACACGTCCGGCTTGTTGCCCACCGACACGAACTGGGAGATCCCGATCGCGTATTCCCGGGCGTAGTCCAGCACCGAGAGCCCCATGGCGCCCGACTGCGACACGAACGCCGCCCGGCCGAACGGCGGAAGATTGGGATAGAACGTCCCGTTCATCGAGATCGCCGGGTCCGCGTTCAGGACCCCCATGCAGTTGGGCCCGACCATTCGCATGCCGCGGTCGCGCACAAACTGGGTCAGGCGCTGTTCCCGTTCGGCGCTCTCTCCACCAATCTCCTTGAACCCCGCCGTGATCACGACGATGCCCTTGACCCCGCGCTCGGCGCATTCCGCCACGACCGGCTCCACGAGTTCCTTGGGGACCACGATCACGGCCTGATCGACCGGATCGGGCACGTCCAGGACCGACTTCCAGGCCCGGATCGAACAGATCGAGCCCGCCTTCGGGTTGACCGGATACACCGGACCAGTGAACCCGCACCGGACCAGGCTGGCGACAATTTCATGCGCGACGGTGCCGGGGGTCCGCGAGGCGCCGATGACGGCGATCGAACGAGGGCGAAGGATCGGCTCGAGACTGGAATTCACCGCTGCAACGTATTCCGGCAACCGGTCGAAGGCCATGACAGGAGCATGAAGGCGAATTTACGCTACCGGCCCGACTCCCTTCACCACCCGGCCGCTACCCTTGGGCACCTTCTGATCGGAGACCGGATTGCTGCACGCGACCGCCCCACGAGTCCGGGGCCTGTCCAGGCTGATCGGCAATACGCCGTTGCTCGCCATCCGGCTCCGCTTCCGCGGCAACATTCGGACGGTGTTCGCCAAGTCCGAGAACCTCAACATGACGGGGAGCATCAAGGACCGGATGGCCCTGCACATCCTCCTCGAGGCGCGGCGAACCGGCGCCCTGGCACCCGGTGGACTCATCGTCGAAGCGACCAGCGGCAACACCGGCATTTCCTTCGCGGCCATCGGACGGGCGCTTGGACACCCGGTCGCCATCTTCATGCCCGACTGGATGAGCGCCGAGCGGATCAACCTGATCCGTTCCTTCGGGGCCACGATTCGTCTGGTGAGCGCCGCCGAAGGCGGCTTCCTGGGCTCGATCCAGCTGGCCGACGAACTGGCGGCCCGGACGCCGGGCGCCTTCCTGCCGCACCAGTTCTCCAACGACGACAACGCGGCGGCACACGAAGCCTCGAGCGGCCCGGAAATCTGGAGTCAGATGGCATCGCTGGGCCGGAAGCCGGACGCGTTGATTGCCGGTGTCGGAACCGGCGGCACCATCATGGGCACGGGACGGTTCCTCAAACGGCTCAATCCGGCCATCCGACTGCACCCGGTCGAGCCGGCCAGTTCCCCGACGCTCAGTACCGGACACAAGGTCGGCTCGCACCGGATTCAGGGCATCTCCGACGAGTTCATCCCGGCGATCGTCGATCTCACCCGGCTCGATCGGGTGGTGGCCGTGGACGACGGCGACTCGATCCTCCTGGCGCAACGACTCGCCGCGGAACTCGGGCTGGCCGTCGGGATCTCGTCCGGCGCCAATCTGATCGGCGCGCTGCTGG
>JANXXJ010000271.1 GCA_025350665.1 Gemmatimonadota bacterium
CGCCTGGCGGAGGACGACGTCGATGCCCTGGGCCTTCCAGATGGCCTGCTGGTTCAGGGTGTTCCCGCCGGACACCACGATCGCGTCCATCGACAGGAAGACCTCGTCCCAGCCGGCCTTCTGGCTCAGGCTCTCGATGAAGGAGTCCTGGACGTGGGCCTCCACGTCGAGGGGAGCGCAATCGTTGAAGAAGGCGAGTTTGCCATTGGGGTTGTCGGCGGAGGCGGTCGGCAGGTAGCAGATCCGGGGCCGCTTCTTGCCGGTCAGGGCCGCCATATACCGAATGAAGGCGGTGCGGAACCCGCCGCCGGCGATCAGGATCTTGCGGGTCGGGCCGGAGACCGGCAGCGTCGGTTTGAGCGGGCCGGGCGCGGTCATGCCGTCCCGGTGGAGGCGGGCGGTACCGATGCTGATCGAGCCGAGGGTCGACGTGACGAAATCCCTGCGCTGCATGGACTGGGCTCCCGGTGTGAGCAAGGTGAGGATGAACCCTGGAGGGGAATGTGGTGCCTAACTTCTCGGCTCGGCAATGGATGTCCGGGCGGTTACCGCTTCTCGAACACCAGCCGGTAGTGGTCCATCAATTTGCGCTCGAAGCAGGCCGTGTTGGAGCTGACGCCGGAGGCAAACGCGAGCCGAAAATCACGGCTGAGCAGATACCGCGGCACCAGTGAGAGCTTGAGCAGGGTTTTCCGGAAGCTGGGGGCAGCGAACCGCTTGCGCCATTGACGAATGGTTTCGATGTAATCGAGCCGGCCGCTCGACGCGGACACCAGCCGGAAATGCGGCTCGGCGGTCCGCTCGGCCTGCTCCTTCCCGTAGGGCAGCCAGGAGCCCGGAAACTGTTTGGTCATCAGCCCCAGCATGAAAGCGTCGGAATCGCGGGGGGCGTTGACGTCGAGTTGGTCGACGGGCAGCATGTTCTCGCCAAACACCATCGTCTGGAGAAAGAACCGGCCTTTCTCGGGGAGGAGTGTCGCGACGCGCCGGAACAGGTCCTGATAGATCGCGTCCTGCTTCCCGGCACGGTAGTCCTCGATCGAGCAGAAATGCTCGAACCCGCCAACGGACGCGACCGCATCGAAGCCGCCGAAGGCCTCGCGGTTGATCGTCCGGCAGTCGCGGAGGTGGACATCGAGCCCTCGGCTTTGGCACGCGGCCGCCTGCCCGGCCGACAATGTGAGCCCCACACCCGTCGCCCCGATGTCGCGGACGTGAGTCAGCAGCGGGCCCCAGCCGCAACTGAGGTCGAGCATCCTGGTCCCGGGCCCGATGCCGAGATTCCTGGTGATATACTCGTGCTTCCGGTGTTGCGCCTCTTCCAGGCTGAGTGAAAAATCGCCGTCGTACATGGCACCGCTGTAGTCGGCGAATTCGCCGATGCTCAGCCGGAACATCTTGTCGATCAGTGAGTAGGTAAAATCCATTTCCTTCTGACTTGCCATGCGACTCATCTCTCGGGGAATAGCGCCACTCCTGTGTCCATCCAACCTACGACACTATGGGTCCCCGGTCCACTTGAGGCGGCACGTCTGGCCTGATCCAGCGCTGCCTCCGGGTGCCCCGCGCTACCCGCGAATTCACTATCTTTCGGCATGACGACCATCCGACAAGACGACTTCATCCAGTCCATCGCGGACGCGCTCCAGCACATCTCCTACTACCACCCGCTGGACTACATCCACGCCCTGGCCGAGGCCTACGAGCGGGAGCAGGGCCCGGCGGCCAGGGATGCCATCGCGCAGATCCTCACCAATTCCCGGATGTGCGCCGAAGGCCACCGCCCGATCTGCCAGGACACCGGCATCGTCGTGGTGTTCCTCAAGGTCGGGATGAATGTCCGGTGGGACGCCACGCTCTCGGTACAGGAGATGGTGGACGAGGGTGTGCGGCGGGCGTATCTGCTGCCGGAGAACGTCCTCCGCGCCTCGATCGTGGCCGATCCGGCGTTTGGCCGCAAGAACACCCGCGACAACACGCCCGCGGTGGTCCACACGGACATCGTGCCGGGCGATACGGTGGACGTGAAGCTCGCGGCCAAGGGTGGCGGGTCGGAGAACAAGTCCAAATTCGCCATGCTCAATCCGAGCGACTCGATCGTGGACTGGGTCATGAAGACGGTCCCGCTCATGGGCGCCGGCTGGTGCCCACCCGGGATGCTGGGCATCGGGATCGGGGGCTCCGCCGAGAAGGCGATGCTGATGGCGAAAGAGTCACTGATGGAACCGATCGACATGGCGCAGCTCAAGACGCGCGGCCCCCGGAACAAGGTCGAGGAACTCCGGATCGAACTGCACGACAAGGTCAACGCCCTGGGTATCGGCGCCCAGGGCCTGGGCGGGCTTGCCACGGTGCTCGACGTGAAGATCTTCGACTACCCGACCCACGCGGCCTACAAGCCGATCGCCATGATTCCCAACTGCGCCGCCACCCGGCACGCGCACTTACGCTTGACGGGTCAGGCGTGGCCGTGCTGCCGGTGCCGACGCTGTCCGACTGGCCCGCCGTCACCTGGCGGCCCGAGGTCCACCCGCCGGGCGTTGGCATCGGGC
>JANXXJ010000285.1 GCA_025350665.1 Gemmatimonadota bacterium
GTGGCGTCCCTCCCGGCGCTGGTCGAAGGCGCCGCGGCGTTAGGCCTGCCGGAGCGGGTGGCCGGGTTCGTGCTGCCGCTCGCGGTGTCGACGTTCAAGTTTGCGGGGCCGGTGTCCTGGACCACCGGGGCCCTGTTCATCGGCCATTTCTACGGGATCCCTCTGGGCCCGATTCAGTTGATGACAGTGGCGTTTGCGGCGGTCCTGCTGGCGGGCGCCGCTCCGGGCGTGCCGCGGGGGGCGTTCCTGATGCTGACACCGTTGCTCCTGGCGGTGGGCCTCCCGGCAGAGGGAGTTGGCATCCTGATCGCGGTGGACGCGCTGCCGGACCTGTTCGCGACGGTGCTCAACGTGACCGGGAACCTGGCGGCGGCGGCGCTGGTGGCCCGGGGCGAACGCGTGCCGCTGGCCTGACGCGGGCTATTCGGCCCAGACCTCGCGGAAATAGGCCGCGAGGTCGATCGAGAGTCCGGTATCGGCGGAGGGAACGTCCCATCGCAGGGTCCGCTCGACGATCGTTGGCTTTTCGTCCCCCGGTGCCCACACTTCCACCAGCCTCGCGTCGAGGTCCACGATCCAGTAGGCCGGAACGCCCGAACGCTGATACCGCCGCCGCTTGGTAATCCGGTCGAACCGGGCGGTACTCGGAGACAGGACCTCGGCCACCAGGACCGGGATGCCGACGTCAGTCCACTCGATCGGCTCCCGTCCCTCGACCATCGCTCCCACGAACAGATCGGGCTGGACTAGCTGTCCCGACTTGAGATCCAGATCGGCGGGCGAAATGAGCACGGCCCCCAGTCGATGGGCGCGGACGTGGGGATACACGGCCATTACGAGGGAAACGATCCCTCGCTGGTGGAGCCAGCGCGGACTCGGGCTCACCAGCAACTCGCCGTCAACCAGCTCGTACCGGTTGCCGTCGTCAGGGAGGGCGAGCACGTCCTCCCGGGTCCAGGTTCTGGCCAAATCCCGCATGCCCATAGGCTACGCTCGGCGTGGTTGGTTGCGCAACTCGGCGTCATGCCCGCAACCTGGCCGCGCTCCGGCCGTCCGGCATAATCCAATCAACGCATCGCCAACCATTCGAACGAGGGTGACTACCGTCCGGCGGGTATCGTCATGATGGTGATGGGGTGACCCCGCGCGGGCGACACCTCCACCGTAGACCAGCCCAACCTCCGATAGAACGCCGCCTGCCCCTCAGTCAGCAGATAGACTGCGGGCACGCCCAACTCACCCGCCACCTCAACCGCCCGCCGCACGATCCGCGTGCCGAGCCCCTTTCCACGCCAGGCCGGTGCCACGAACACACTGGCCACCCATGGCGTCAAGTGCTTCCACTCCGGCAGATCCTCGACCAGCAGACTCGCAGTTCCGATTGGTTCGGCGCCGTCGAACGCTACAATCGTGGTTGGCACCGCCGCCCGGCGGCGATGGGTCTCGAGTTCCGCGACCGCTTGCTCGTAGCTCCATTCGGGGATCAGGTCCCGCCACTCGGCGTAGTGCCACCGCGCGAGGGTCGGGATCAGCTCCGGATGGTCGGCCAAGAAGTCAAACCGGATCATCGCTTGATGCCGAACCGGAGCACCACCGGCCGGCCGTCGGCGTCGGTGCTGGCGACGTAGAAGTCAGTGGCGGTGATGAGATGGCCGCCGTACTCAGGCACGTCCACCGGGACCGAGAGGCCGCCGAGCCAGGCGCCGGCAGGGTCGAAGATGTCGAATGTGGTCCTGGTGGAGTCGCTCCCCACGAGGCGTCTGGCCCAGAGGTAGCCCGCCTGATCCACCTTGATAGCCGTGAAGGCCGGCGCCTTGGTCGGGATGTCCTCGATCCGGATGACCGCCCGGGCGCTGGCCTCCCCCACCATGCCCTTGGCGTTCGTCACCATCTCCTTGACCCGGGCTTCCCTGAAAGTCTCGGGTGTCTGGTCGGGCGTCCAGGCCCGCCGGAACACCCGACTGGTGTCTCCCCCGTGCGGACTCCGAATCAGGGTGTATTCTGCCGACCATCCGGTCACGAATCCGCCGTCCGGGTGAAACGCCTGGACCGCAACCGGGGTATATGGCACCAACGTGGAAAATCGCGACATGATCTTCCCGTCCTTCCCCTTGGACGAGAAGTTCCACGTCTTCACCTGGGCGGCCCGGTTAGGCACGAAGAGCGTGTCGATCAAGGCGCCGGTCAGGTCGAAACGGGTAAACGCCAGCCCGCGCGACGGGCCGATGGTGTCCGGCGGCCCCATCGTCGGGATATAGACCCGGCCGTCGCGGTCGATACCCACGTCGTCCCAGTAACAGCAGGACGACTTCCAGCTGGTCAGGAACTTGCCGGTCGTGTCGAACACCGAAGTCCGGCTCTGCTGCGGATCGTGGACGATGATCCGGTCGCCGCGGACCGCCATGAAGGCGGCCCGGAACTCGCCGGGGCCGGCGCCCTCACGTCCGATGGTCCGGACGAACGCCCCGGCGGTGTCGTAGACCTTGATCACGGAAGGCTTGGTATCGACCACGTAGACTCGGCCGGCGCCATCGACCCCGATCGACCCGGGGTTGATCAGCTCCCCGGGGCCGTCGCCTCCGCCGAACCGCCCGGTTTCGATCATTCGCCACGCGGCCGTGGAGTCACGCCAGCCGGTCGGCTCCTGGCTGGTAACCCTAACGATGCCGTGGGGCAGCGTGTCGATCACCGCCGCGGCAGGGGCGGCGCTCTGGTCCGACGCCCGGCCGCAGGCCGCGACGAGCAGGAGGGCGGCCGCGCCGAGGGCCGTCGCTGGAGTTCGGCCTGTCATCATGGGACTCGAAAGGTAAGGGGTCGGCGGCGCCGGGATTGACCGCTACGCCACGTCGGGCCCCGGAACCGGCTCCCCGGCCAGCGGGCGCAGCTCCGGCAGACAACCCAGAGGCTGCCCTTGGGCGTCGTCGAACGCCACTCGGCGGCCGACCGGCAGATGTTCGAGCTCCGTGTTGGAGCCGAACGGCGTGCCGCAGAAAAGACAGTGGGAATACATCCCGGACCGCCGGAGTAGGGGGCAGCTACGTTGGGGCTTCCGGCGGGTTCGGGCAAGACGCCTGGGGAGGCCGTCACGCGGAATGCAATGTTGCTGCAATGTCGATGCTACTTCGGGGTAGTCACCAGTCGGGCCCGGATGACCTGCGGCACATCGTCCTCCCCGGCGCCGATGAAGTAGAACCGGTCTCCGCGGGCTACCGGACGGAAGTACGAGATCGGGCGAATCGCCGTAGCGATGGTGGCGAGGTGACGCCCGTCGGGCGCCACCACGTCGAACTCGGCCCCGCCGCCGGCGGTTACCCGCTGGACCCAGAGCCGGCCGGCATCATCGAACCAGATACTTTCGATGGCGGGGCGGACCGCCGGTACCATCGATGGCTCGACCCCGACGGCCTTGATCCGCTTGGCGAACGCGACGAATCCACTCACGGCCGAGTCCCGTTCGGCCTTCGCGACTGGGACGGGCCCGCCCGGGAGGGTAAACCGTGCGAGGGTGTCCGTTCCAGCGAGCCCGGTGATGAACCCCACGTGCCGATCGGTCGACGGCACGCAGGCGGCCCGACCGTTGAAGTCGAGCGCCGAGGCGGAGGTGGGGTGAAAGGGAATCATCATCATGCCGCCTGGCCCCCGAATCATCCCGCTGGTTTGATCGCCGGGCCAGGTGCAGGTAGGGGCATCCACGGTGTCCGCCGTCGCCCCGTCACCGCCGGAGCGCCGGAATCGCATTCGGGTCCTGGGCATGGGGTGGTTGTCCGGACCGGGAACCGATCCGGTGTCAGCCGAAATGAAGTCGGCCCACAGGCGGCCGGTGCTGTCGGCGCCGCCCCGCCAGATATAGCTGTACCCCATCGTCGGCTTGGGGACCTGGCGGAGGAAGACGCCCTCCTCGGAGAAGGCGGTCAGCCGATGGGCCTGCGGGTCGTCACCCCAGATCACGCCATCACTGGTCTGGGTGACGCCGTCGGCATAGATGAACTCGCCCGGGCCTTCTCCTCTCCGCCCGACCACGCGGACGGGCGTCCCGGTCGAGTCGAAGACCCGGAGATTCTGGGTGCTGAACTCAAGCACCCAGATCCGATCCTGGCGATCCACCAGGATGCCGCGGACGTCGCTGAAGCTGGCCGGCCCCTCATCCGTGCCGCCGATCCGGAGCTCCTCGACCAGGCGCCACGATGCCGGCCCGGTCGCCACCGGGCTCTGGTGGCAGGCCGTCACCGCGATGCCTAGCGCGATCCAGGCCGGGGAGCGCACTCAGGTGGCCCGGAGGTAGTGACAGCCGGCCTGCTCCGCCCGCGCCACCGCGAAGATCCCCGACGGCTGCACGATCACCCCCGGCACCAGATTCGCCAGCGCCTTCTCCCGCGCCGGCTTCATCTCGATCCCGTCTTTTTTGGCGATCGACGACACCAGCCGGAACAACGCCATGTTGCAAGCCAAGGCGATCACGCCTCGCCCGATCAGGCTGTCAATTCCGCCATCCGGCCAGATCATCCCGTACTTGGCGTCCTTCGGATTGCTGCTGGCGAGGAACGGATTCCGGCGGGCCTTCTTCCCCGTCTCCGGATCCTTGAGCTTGGTATCCTTGCCCAACTCGAGTTCGTCCCAGAGCCGGTCGTTGGCCACCATCGGAATCCCCGCATGCCGGATCACCATCACCGCCGAAAACTCGCTGTCCTTGGCGCCGTAGATGTCCGCGTAGCCCCGCATGAAAGTCCGCGCCTGATGGAACACGGTCCCCTCCGCCACCTCCGGCGCGTCAAAGACCTGGCGGTACTGACCGGTCACCCGGTCCGTCCAGCTCATGTCGAAACTCGGCTTGTCCTGTTGTGCCTCCG
>JANXXJ010000293.1 GCA_025350665.1 Gemmatimonadota bacterium
GGAACACGCTGACGTCGGCCGGCGCCAACCGCCAGGACAACTACAGCGCCGGCCGGGCGGCCGGGTTTTACAGGCACGGCTTCACGAAGGCCAGTTTCTTCCTCCAGAATCTCGAATTGATTCCGAACTTCGACAACAGCACGGACTTCCGGGTCAACAGTGAGAGCGCCTTCGTGGCGCCGATTTCAACCCGCATCGGACTCAAGCTTGGGTATGTCGTCCGCTATGATAATCTTCCGGGATTCAAACCAGATCCCAACCCGACGGGTGCCCGGTTCAAGAAAGCCGATCGGTACTTGACGGCGGGTATTTCCATCTCGTATTGATCGGGGACATCATGGTGCTCGCTCTGTTCGCCGGCCTGATGGCCGTCACACCCACCCCGCCCATCCTGGTCGGCCGCTGGGATTTGACCGTCGTCGGTTCCCATGGCCGGTATCCGGCATGGTTCGAAATCGTCCAGGCCGGCGATTCGCTGGCCGGCCGATTCCAGGGCCAATTCGGACACGCAACACCGGTGGCATCTGTTTCGACCCCAACCGGCCGCTTCCGATTTGTCTGGCCGAACGAGGACGATCCCAAGGCACCGGCCACCGTTGTCGAGGGTCAGGTCGCCGGTGGGTCAACCATCACCGGCGCGTTGGTGCCGGTGTCGGGGGCGCGGGAGCCATTCCGTGGGGTTCGGGCCCCGGCTCTCAATCGACCTGGAGTGCCGTCATGGGGCCGTGGCATTGATCTGCTTCAGGGCGGTCTGACGGGCTGGAGGGTTCGCGACGGCAAGGCGTCGGGCTGGAAAATGGTGGCCGGCGTTCTGACGAACGATGGACCCAGCGCCGATCTGATCAGCCGAGGTCTCTTCGACGATTTTCGGCTTCATGTCGAGGTCAACATTCCGCCGAACGGTAACAGCGGGATCTACCTGCGAGGGCGCTACGAGGTCCAGGTGCTGGACGGCTATCCCCAGTCGCCTGGGTCGCGGCGGATCGGCGGAGTCTACGGCCAGGTCACACCCACTTCACACCCTGCCAAGCCGGCCGGTGAATGGCAGACATTCGATATCACGCTGGTTGGCCGCCGGGTCACCGTGGTGCTGAACAGTGTCACGATCATTGACGGTGTCGAGATCCCGGGGATCACCGGCGGTGCCCTCGAGAGCAACGAAGGGGCCCCCGGTCCGGTGATGCTGCAAGGTGATCACACCGCGATACAGTTTCGGAACATCCGGATCGAACCGGCCCATGACGGGTCATGACGCCCACCATTGAGACCCCGGCCGCAGTAGGTATCTTCGTTGGCGCAACCCAACCTGACACGGAGGATTGACGATGCGAACAAAAGGAATGTTGCTCGCCGCCGGGCTCGCTTTGGTGGCGGTGAGTGGACCATTGGAGGCCCAGGCGCGGTTTGGCGTCAACTTGAGCTGGGGAAGTGACTCGGATATTGGGCTGGGAGCCCGGGTTGGATTCGGTCTGGGGGAACTCACCCAGCGCAACAAGATCGAAGGCCAGGCCACGTTCGACTATTTCTTTCCCAAAGGCGGTCACATCTGGGAGGTCACGGGAAATGGGCTGTACCACCTGAACAGCTCGGGAACCGTGGCGCCATACCTTGGCGCGGGGCTCGGCTATGCGCACGCCGGGGCCAGCAGCAGCAACTACACGACAACCCGTTTCGCGACGCTCCGTCCGGTGCTCAGCATCGCCCAGTTGGCTTCGGGATATTCGGCGGGCAATTTCTTCTTGAACCTGCTGGGCGGCGTGCGTTTCAAGCCCACGGGGAACATCCAGCCGTTCGCTGAGGCGCGCGCCGAGATTGGTAGCGGGTCCCAGCTGGTGCTGACCGGTGGCGTGTACTTCGGCCGGAAGTAGTCGCCGCCTTCAGGCGGTGATCTCGATCGTGGTTCCCGAGATCACCGCCTGATTGGCGCGAATGCCGACGATGGTCGACCGAAGCCCATCCATCGCCCCGCAGGGAACCGCCACGTTCGGAAACACCACGCTCCTGAGAAAATCAGCCAATCCGTAATAGAGCGGTGAGTAGGGCAGGCCGACGCCGGCTTTGAGTTGTCCCTGGGCGGCGAGTTTGGTGGCGTCCGCAATCAAGATGATGCCCTCGTCCTGGTGGAACTGCTGGCGAAGCGCATAGACCTCCCACCCCAGCGTGGTTGCGTCGACTTCCTTGAACATCCAGCCATGGGTCCAGGCGAGCCGGAACGCGGCGTTCGAACCCCTGAGGACTTCGTTCTGGGCACCGAAAGAGTTGCCCAGGGATGCCTCGCAAGCAACGGAGGTTCCATCGTCGAACCGAACGAGGGCGTTGATTGTGTCCGGCACCTTACGCCCGTCTCGGTTGGCGGCGACCATGCCGGTGCCCGAAACGCTGGTGGGGATCTTGTTCCGATACCAATGGAAGACATCGAGCTGGTGCGACACCACTTCGCCCGCCAGGCCAAGTGAGACCGCCGGATCGAGGCGCCAGTTCGCCGTCGCATCGGTTTCGGTTCCGGAGGCGGGGAATCGCCACGAGGTCTTGCGGTGGAAATGGACCGACCCGCCAAGGAAGTCGCGGAAGGCGTCGGTGCGGTAGAACGTTCGCGCCAGTTGGTACACCGGGTTCGACCGGGCCAGAAACCCCGCCATGAAGACCCGGCCGGTGGCCGCCTGCGCGGCGGTCGCGATTGCGCGGCCATCCTCCACCGTATGCGCCAAGGGCGCTTCGCAGTAGACGTGCTTCCCGGCGGCCAGCGCGTCTTCCACGATCAGCCGGTGGAGATGGGTCGGCGTGGCGACGACGACGGCGTCGAGATCCCGTCGCTTGTCGAGCATTGCCCGATGGTCGGCAAACCCCTCGGCGCCGGGGGCCCGGTCGAGCCCGATCCGGAGGCGCCCGGCTTCCGGATCGGCGAGGGCCACGACGCGGGCGCCATCGATCTTGGCCAGCTCCGCGATCATGGCGCGACCCTGGCGACCAACGCCCACGATGCCGACGGTCTTCGGCTCGGCCAGGCGACGTGGCCCGATTCGTTCCAGGTCGGGGATCAAGGCGACGCCGGCGAGTGAGCCCGCGGTTTGAACGAGGAACGCCCTGCGGCCCGGACTCGTCATGCCGGTATCGTCGGATGCCGCCACGGATGTGTTCCTTTCCTGATCCAGCAGTTCCACGACCCATTCAACTGGCCCGGGCGGGTGCCGGTGACCGCGGCGGCCGTGGCCCACGCGTCCGCCAGCCCCGCACCCGGACCAACCACCACTGCTCCGTGGTCGCTTGTCAAGAGCTGGCCGATGCCGCGGTCGAACAGATGAGCGCTCTGGCGCCCGTCCCGTATCACCATGGACGCCGAACAGGCCAAGCCCTGGTCCATCAAAGCGATAACGGGGTCGCCAGCCTGGGCGCCCAGTGCCACCCGCCATCCCGGACTTCCTGAAGGAGCACCGAGACCAAACATGCTGCTGGTGCCCCCTTGGACGAATGCCTGGGTGACCCCGGCGTCGCGGAGCACGGTGACGGCCCAATCGACGGCGAATCCCTTGGCGCAGCCGCCCAAATCGGGATCACAGAACGAGGTGGGGAAAGCGACCGTACCGCGGTCCAGGTCGGTGATCGGCCACTCGGCTGGGCCGGCTGGATTGCGATAGTAGGGATCGAAGGCCCCCTCCGACTGCCGGGCCACCCACGCCAGGGCCTCGAACATCGCCAGGGTCTGGCGGTCAACAACAACCGGCCTGGGCGCAGACCGCCTGAGGTGGGCGATCAGGCTGGCCTGATCGAACCGTGAAAACGCCTGATGAGCTTCCTCGACGCGAGCGAGCGCGGCCTCACCGGCCGCTCGGAGGACTCTCGGATCTTCTCCGAGGAGGACGATCTCGAACCGGGTTCCCATGGCCGCCGTGGCCACGCGAACGTCGGCGGTGCCGGGCTGGGGCGGGGCGGTCATCCTGACTGATGAGGCGGCTAGAGCTTGCGGGTTCGCATAGTCTTGGGATCGAATCCGAACGCCGATCCTTCCCAGATCGACCGGGTCGCGAGATCGACCGCCACCATGACTCTTGCTGCCAGTTCCACCGGACTCGGCGCCGGAGCGTGGCTTCGAATGGCATTGAGCCACTGGATGCGCAGCTGGTCCTGATCGTCACCGTGGTCTTCGCCCTCGAAGTTCTGCTCGTCGACCTGGTCGGCGAAGACTCGCTCAGGGCGGATGGTGACGTTCCGGCTTCCCCCAACGTACAGGTTACCCTTGTGTCCCCGAATCACCGTTTCGAATCCGACTTCGTTGGAGGTCGAGCCGGCCACGATCATCGTGTGCTCGCCCTCGAACTCGATCGCGATGTTCACCTGGTCGTGGTTTTCCATCACCTTGTCCACATAGTGACCACCTGACGCGACCACCCGCGTCGGCCACCCGACGTCGAGCGCCATCAGGAGCGGGGTGATCCGATGCACCAGCAGGTCACCGATGATGCCGGTGCTGTATTTCCGGTACCGGCGCCACCGCGCATAGATCTCGGGATTCCACGGAATTTCTCCCAGGCCCCCGCACCACTGCTTCCAGTCGAGATTGACGCCTGGCTCCCAGGTCGGATCGATGGCGTAGTACAGCCACTCCCCGTCCTTCGAGTTGCGACAATACGATGTCTGACTCCAAACCGGCTTGCCGATGGTACCGGCCTTCACCAATTCCTGGGCCTTCCGGTAGCTCGGCATCACGACGAACTGGGTACCGACGTTGATCAGTGCTTGCGGATTGGAGCGCACAACCTGGAGGAGCCGCAACGCCTCGGGCAATCGAAGCGTCATCGGTTTTTCCAGATAAACCGCCTTGCCGGCGGCGACAGCAGCCTCTGCCATCGGGGCATGCCAGTGCTCCGGCGAGGCAATGACGACGCCGTGCAGATCCTTCCGGCCGAGGAGCCCGTGAAAGTCGGCATAGTGTGTCTCCACGGTGCCGGCACCCTGGATTGCCTCGAGCTTCTGGCGGGCGGCGTCGAGCCGCGGACGACAGACGTCCGAAAGCGCCACGACCCGCACGGCCGCGCGCCCGTCCTTGCCGATCGTCGCGAAGGATTCAACGTGTCCCGTTCCCATACCGCCGGTACCAATCACGCCGATATTCAGCGGTTCGTCGTCCGCCACGGCCGGTCGCGGGGCCGCCCGGGTGACCGGCGCCGCGAGTGCGGTCGCGATGGCCTCGTTGGTCCGGGCCAGCGACAGAACACCTGATCCCATCGCCACCCGAGTGGAACGGGCGAGAAAATCGCGTCGGGTCGTGTCGGTCATGAGGCCATCTCGATCTGCAGGTGCTGGAGGAGGCGGAGTGTGCCGATGATGCCCTCGCGCTCAGTCAACCGGTCGCCCTCGAACTCGATGCCGACCCACGAATGAAACCCCGCATCGAGCACGATCTTCATCAGGCGGCGGTAATCCTTGGTCGTCTCGTTTCCAAAGCCGTCGAAATCGTGAGTTTTGGCGCTGACTGCTTTGGCAAAGGGCATCATGTCCCGAACCCCTTGATAGCGATCGTATTCGTAGAAGTTTCCGAAGTCCGGCAGGGTGCCGCAGCGGGGCTGATTCACCAGTCGCATCACGCCGGCCAGCCAGTCGCCGTGGGACGACAGTCCGCCGTGATTTTCGACGACCACGTTGAGATTCATCGGCATGGCGAATTCCGTCAGCCGCCGAAGCCCGTCGGCCGCAAGTTTCTGCTGCTCCTCAGGCGTGCCGCTGCTGGCAGCGTTGACCCGGATCGTGATGCACCCGAGGGTCCTGGCGGCGTCGAGCCATTTGCGATGGTTGTCGACCGCCCGGGTACGCCTGGCATCGTCGGGGTCTCCGAGGTCGCCTTCGCCATCGCACATGATGAGGTGCTGGAAGACACCTTCGTCGCTGGCCCGCCGGTTCATCTCGGCCAGATAGGCCGCGTCGCGGGCCCGGTCCTTGAAGAACACGTTTACATACTCGATCGCTTCAATTCCGAAATCACGACGGGCGATCGTCGCGAAATCGAGGTGGTCGATTTCCTTGGCAAACAGTGCCTTGTGGAGTGACCATTGCGCGAGAGAAATCTTGAACGGGGCCGCGGGCAGCATGCGGGTCATTGAGGGCAAGGACAGGGCGGCGGCCGTGCCGGCCAGAAAATCACGACGTTGCATCAGAGGCGATCCGGGTCGGAATCGCCCCAATACTACCGCGGGATCTTGCCGGGCGCGACTAGCGGGGCACGCGGCCGAGGCGGGCGCCTTCGAACCGGATGGCCTGAACGGTGCCGCCGGCACCGATTTCGAACGTAACCGGGGCGGTACCCTGCCACGCGTTGTCCCAGCGGGCTCGAAAGGTATCGAAATGCCAATGTTCGAGCGCGGCGTGAAGCTGGGAGCTCTGCCTCAGGCCGAGAGCCCCGTTCTCGGTCACGATCTCGACCCGGCCGAACAGAGAGTCAGCGTAGGTGCCGGCGTAGGCCTCGAGCGCCAGGGATGGCCTGGTCCCGGGAACCCGCTGCCGTTCGGCCTTCGCCTGCGCGCTGTCGCCTTGGGCGCCGATCTCGCGGTAGACGGCCAGCAGCTCCGTGCTCCAATCCCGGGCTGGCCCGCCAAGCCAGGTATCAAAGGCGCGGTACATCAGGGCGTGGCGAGCCTCGACATGATCGAGGTTGGCCAGCACGTACACGCCCAGGCGCTGCTCTGGAATCAGGCCGATGATCGCAACCATTCCGTCAATGCTTCCAGTGTGGAACTGCACCATCTGGCCCCGGTAATCCTGCTGGAACCAGCCCATGCCGTAGGTCGTCCAATGAGGCTTGGTGAGCTCCCGCGACGGATAGAAGCCAGAGGGCGGGACCATGGTCTGGGGTCTGAACAACTCGGCCCAGGTTGATGGTTTGAGCAGGGCGTGGCCCTCGACCCGGCCGGAATCGATCATGAACGCGGCCCACTTCGCCATATCGGTCACGCTCGACCAGACCGACCCGGCCGGCGCCACCGGATCCACGGCGGCGTTGGTGATGACCCGAGGCACGCCGGCGATCCGGAAGTGCGGCGCCGCGACGTTCAATTTGCCGATCGTACCGGCCAGCGTGGCCACCGTGCTGGTCATGCCGAGCGGCCCGAAGATCCGGGTCTCCACGAAACGGGTCCACGGCATGCCACTGGCCGCCGCCACGATGGCCCCGGCCGCTGCGTACATTACGTTCTGGTAGATGAACGAGGATCGCAGCGAGTACCCCGAAGGGATGAACCTGGCGCGGCGGAGTACTTCGGCCGGGGAGTTGTCATTCCGATACCAGAGGACATCGCCGTTGACCAGCCCAGCCCGGTGGGTGAGCAGGTCGCGAACCGTGACTTCGCGGGTAACGTAGGGGTCCGAGAGTTCGAAGCCCGGGAGATACTTGGTCACCGGGTCGTCCCAGCGAACTTTGCCTTCGTCCACCAGCATGCCGATGGCCGCGGCGGTCATCGCCTTCGTAGTGGAGCCGATGGCAAACAGGGTGTTGGCGTCGGCCGGATCGGGGCGGCCGAGTTCGCGAACCCCATACCCCTTGGCAAAGATCGTCTTGCCGTCCTTGACGACCGCAACCGCGAGGCCGACGGCACCCCAGTCCTTGACGGCCTGTGCCGTGTAGGCATCAAAGGCTGCCACCTTGGGGTCGGGGGTCTGGGCGGCGGCGGTCGTCACCGTTCCGAGAGTCAGGATGGCGAGAAATGTTTTCATGGGCCGGACCGGATCGAGGGGACAGGGAATCTGCGCCAAATGTACACAAACCCGTTGCGGACCTCAGCCAGTGGGCTAGCTTCCCTGCGCCCTCACCAACCCATCGGCCAATGCCCAAGCGACTCGGGGTCGGTTTCATCGGCAGCGGTTTCAACGCCCGCTTCCACATGCTCTCCTGGCAGGGCGTCCGCGATGCGGACGTTCTCGGTGTCTGGAGCCCCAATCGAAGGAACGCCGAGAGCGCGGCGCGCTACGCCCGGTCGCTCGATATCGGCGATTGCCGCGCCTACAAATCGATCGCCGATATGGTGGCCGACCCACGGATCGACGCCATCTGGCTCTCGGGGCCGAACCAGGCCCGCATCGAGAACGTCGAGGAGATGGTCGATCCCATTCTCCGAGGCCGGGCGGAACTGATCGGGGTGGCCTGCGAGAAACCGCTGGCGCGCAACGTGGCGGAAGCGACCGAAGTGACGACCCTCGTGAAACGGGCCGGCCTGATCCACGGATACCTCGAGAATCAGTGCTTCTCGCCTCAGGTCGAACGCGGCCGGGAGCTGCTCTGGGCCCGCGGGGCCGCCTTGACCGGCCGGCCCTATCTCGCCCGGGCCGCCGAGGAGCACAGCGGGCCTCACATGCCCTGGTTCTGGCAGGGCAAGCTGCAGGGCGGCGGGGTGCTCAACGACATGATGTGTCACTCGGCTCTGGTGGTGCGGCATCTGCTGACCAAGCCGGGCGATGATGTGAGCACAGTTCGCCCAGTGCGGATCACGGGGCATGTCGCCAGCCTCAAGTGGACCCGGCCCGAATACGCCCGGCGCTTGACCAAGGCCATGGGACCGCAGGTGAATTACACCAGGGAACCGTCCGAGGACTTCGCCAGCGTCATGATCGAGTTCGAGACGGCCGACGGGTACCGGGTCTTTGGCGAGGCAACGACCTCCTGGAGTTTCGTCGGCGCCGGGCTCCGACTGTCGGCCGAACTGCTGGGGCCGGAATATTCCATGTCGTGGAATACCCTGGACAGCGGCCTCAAGCTGTTCTTCAGCAGGGAGGTCCAGGGCCGTGCGGGTGAAGACCTGGTGGAGAAACAGAACGCCGAAATCGGTTTGATGCCGGTGGTTGCCCAGGAAGCGGTGGCCTACGGGTACGAGGGCGAGAACCGCCATTTTGTCCGGGCCTTCCTGGGCAAGGAGAAGCCGCGGCTGACATTCGATCACGGGCTCGACGTCGTCCGGGTGCTGATGACCGCGTATCGGAGCGCGGAACTGGGCCGCACGGTGGAATTTCCGCCCCCGGGGTTGGGCCGGTTCGTACCGGATGTCGCCAAACGAGGCGCGAAGCTTCCCCGAGCCCGCACCGGACGTTAGACCTGCGTTGCAGACCCAACACCCCGGAGGTTGACGGTGACTGGCAAGATGGGACGCCTTTCGGTCATGATGTTTCTCCAGTACGCCGTGTGGGGCGCCTGGCTGCCCTTGGCGGGTCGATACCTGTCGGCGCCGGCGCAAAATGGCGGGCTGGGGTTTTCCGGGGGCCAGATCGGGCTGATTCTGGGCCTGGCCGGATCCATCGGCGCCATCGCCTCGCCGTTCATTGCCGGCCAGCTGGCTGATCGGTACTTCAACACCGAACGGTTCCTGGGTTTGCTGCTTGCGATCGGTGGGGTGATCAAGTGGGTGACCGCAGGCCAAACCGGTTTCCAGGCGTGGCTCTACCTCTCGATTCTGTACAGCGTCGTTTACATGCCGACCCTTGCGCTCTCGAATTCGATGGCGTTTGCCCACCTCGACAACCGGGACCAGCAGTTTCCCAGGGTCCGGGTCTGGGGCACGATCGGTTGGATTGCGGCCAGCTGGATCTTTCCGATGCTCTACCTGCAGAGCCAGCTTCACGTTCAGTGGATGCCGCCGTTCCTCGTGGGCCCTGAAAAAGCAAACGTCACGGCCCATCTGGCGGATTCCCTGCGCTTTTCCGCGATGATTTCGTGGGGTTACGCGATCTTCTGCCTCTTCCTCCCGAAGACGCCGCCCAAACGGGACGCGGTGGAAAAGCTGGCATTCGCCAAGGCCTTTCGCCTGTTGAGAGAACCGTCGTTTGCGGTACTGGTCGCGGCGAGTCTGCCGATCAGCATCATCCATCAGATCTATTTCATACAGACGCCGCCGTTCCTGTCGCACCTCGGTCTGCTGGACAGCCAGATCGGACCGGCTATGACTATCGGACAATTCAGCGAAATCGCTGTCATGGGAATGCTGGGGTGGATGCTGACCCGCTTCGGCTTCAGGACGGTTATCACCCTCGGTGCCTTCGCCTATTTCGCGCGGTACTTCCTGTGGAGCCTGCCGGGCCTGCCTCCGTCAGTCCAGGTGATGACGCAGGCGCTCCACGGGATCTGTTACGCCTGTTTCTTCGCCGGTGCCTTCATCTATGCGGACCGGATCGCTCCACCAGACATTCGGAACTCGGTCCAGACGGTCTTCGGCATCATCATTCTTGGAGGAGGACCGGTACTCGGTGGGGTCCTCTCCGGCTGGCTCGCGGACCACTATGCGATGTCAGCCGGCGGAGTCGATTTTGCCGCGCTGTGGCGGGTTACCGCCCTGATTGGGCTTGCGACCGCGGTGTTGTTCTACCTCTTCTTTCGCGAACGTCGACCAGCACCGGAGTCCACGGCGTAGCCGCCGAGGGTTCCCCCGGTACTGGTTTACCTTTACGACAGTGCCGAATTTCTTGCGGTGGCTCGAATTCGTCCGGCATGTCCGGGCCAGATCGGTGGTCGGCCTGTGGAGGGTCGGCGTCGTTCTGGCGGTCGTCGGTGCCCGCCCCCTGGCAGGCCAGGCTCCATCGGGGACCCTCGTGGTCACCGTCCGGCGAGAGGATTCGACCCTTCTCCGCGGTGCCATCGTGCGTGCCGACCGGATCGGGGCGACCACGGATGCGGCGGGCTTGGCCCGTCTCGAGCTCCCCGCTCGCCTGGTTACGGTGACCGCATCCCATCCCGGCTATGTGCCGAGGATCTTCGAGATCACGATCTTGCCGGGGCTCTCGCAGCGGTTTGATCTCCTGCTCGAGCGGGAGACCGCGCTGACCCGGCGGGTCTACACGGGTCGGACGATCGACAGCACCGGCGGCTCCTCGCGGCAGGTCCTGACGCTCGGTTCCGACGATCTCGATCTCGCGATTCAGCAACATCCCGCCGACCTGACCCGCCTCATCCCGGCAGAGTGGGGGGTCCGGGCCCAGCAGCAGGCCGGTGCCCTCGACGGGACCCAACTGCGGCTCGATGGCCTGCGAGGCCAGTACACCGGCATTCTGGTTGACGGCCTGCCCCTGCTCGGCCAGCAACCCGGCGCTTTCGGGCCGTTGCATCTCGGATCCTTCGAATTCAGCCAGGCCGAACTGTTGCCCGGAGCGGCCGCCGCACTGTATGGCCCTGCGGCAGCCTCCGGCGTGATCAATCTGATTTCACGCCGTCCGGAGCGCGATCAGGCTCGCCTTGGGATCAACCAGTCGTCGGAAAAAGGCGGCGATGTGATGTTCTGGGGCGGGCGTCGCCAATCGGCCACGTTGAGCGGTTCATTGACGGCGAGCCTTCACCAACAACGGCTGGTCGATTCCGATGACGATGGGTGGGGCGAGTTCCCGCGGGCGGTCGGATTCGCGATCCGGCCACGGGTGTTCGTCGAGCGACCCAATGGTGATGCGCTGACGGGAACAGTGGGGTTTTCTTCTGAAGAGCGGGCCGGCGGATACCTCTCGACCAATGCCGCGACCGATCTCTATCGGGAGAAGCGCCAGGCCCAACAGGCGGACGGTGCGCTGACGGCCTCGAAGAACCTCGGTAGCGGATCCACACTCCGATTCAACTTGACCACGGTGATCCAGTCCAACACCCACACCTTTGAGGACGTTCGGGAACGTGACCGCCGGTCCACGATCGCCACCGATATCGCCGTATCGCGGCCGATGGGCGACGCCCTCGTTGTCCTCGGCATCGGCTATTGGCGCTATGCGCTGCGCGAGCGCGACCTGCCTGGCTTCGACTACACGGCCAGTGTACCGGGAGCCTTCGCCGAGGTCTCCGTGGCAGTGAGTCCGACGGTCCGAGCCGTGGTGGCCGGCCGATGCGACGCCCACAACATCCACGGCCTGCAGTGCGTGCCCCGCCTCGACCTCCGATATCGCTCCGCAGGCGGAACAAGTATCTCGGCGTACGGGGGGCTGAGTTATACGTCTCCGACTCCATTGATCGATGAAGTCGAGACCCTCGGCCTCAGCGGCATCATTCCGGTCGGGCTCAAATCGGAGCGGGTCGGTTCTGCCGGCATCGTGGTGGATCACCAGGGGAGGCACTGGGATGTTCGGGTTGCCGGCGGATACGATCGCGTTGGACTGCCGCTCCGCCTGACCCCGATCGCCGGCGACACCATGCGGCTGCGGTTGATCAACGTGACTGAGCCGACCCGCGTTGTTTCCGCCTCGGTTGCCGTTGGCTACCGGGCCGGGGGCGTGTCGCTCCGTTCATTCTATCGATTTCAGGATGCCACCGAGGGCGTTCCCGGAGCGACCGGCCGGCGCGAGTCCGACCTGACTCCCAAACACCAAATCGGTGGTTCGGTCAATTGGCGTGCGCCGGGTGGCGCGGGCACCGAGTTGCGATTCGAAGCGATCTACGTCGGCCGCCAATCTCTGGCCGACAATCCGTTCCGCCCGCGAGCTCCGGCCTATCCGCTTGCTTCCGCCCTGGTGTCCCAGCGCTCCGGGCGGGCCCGGATCTATCTCAGTGCCGAAAACGTCTTCGATCGGAAATTGCGGGCGTACGAACCCGTTGTTCTCACGGTGCCAGCCGCGGCCGGCCGGCGAACCACGTCGCCGTGGATCCCGGTTCGGGGGCGCGAAATCAGCCTGGGAGCGCTGGTGGACTGGTAGGTCCCAAGCTCAGTCCTTCCGCTTCGCCAGCTCCTTCTTGGCTTCCGAATGACCCGCCTCAGCCGCCAATCGAAGCCATTTCATCCCGTCAGACTCGGATTTTCTGGTGCCCTTGCCGTCGAAGAACGCCCGCGCGATCCGGTACTGGCCCTCGGCACTGCTGGCGACCGCCGCCTGCTGGTTCCAATGAAACGCCGCAGAGTCGTTCCGCGCCACGCCGCGCCCGCGGGCGTACATCTCTGCCAGCCGGAGCTGACTGTCCAGATCGCCTCCCGCCGCCGCCTTCTCGAACCACAATGCGGCGCGGACCGGATCACGTGCCGTGCCCAGGCCGTCATCCAGTCGCCTGCCGATGATCGGATAGGCTCGAGCCACCTTGGTTTCGGCGGCCTTGAGGTACATTTCGGTGGCGCGGCTCGGATCCCGGCTTTCGTATCGCTTTCCAAGCCACCACGCCGCTTCGCCGTCCCCGCTCCGTTCGGCCTGCTCGAAGAACTCCGTTGCCTTGACGGAGTCAGCGCCCACGCCGCGCCCGTCGCTGAGCAATTCTCCCGCGAGGCGTCCGGCCCTCGGGTTGCCACCCCGGGCCTCCTCGATGCACCTGACGACCGCCCGTTCCCAATCACGTTGCTCGTACAAGGCGGCGCATCCGACGAGCGGACCCGGTGTAGTGTCGGTGCCCGTCGAAACCGATGGCGGAACTGCCGCGACAATCCGGCCGCTCGTATCGCGTCCCGATCGGGGCAGCGTGGTTGGAGCCGCGATTCCGGGCCCGTCGCTGCGCGCGGCCGGTGGCGGAACCTTCATCTGAGGGGGTGGCGGTTGAACTGGCGGGAGCGGTGCGCTGATTCCGGCCGGGGTGGGCCACCACGCGATCACGGCCCAGCCGGCGAGAAGACCGGCGGCCACGCTCCCCACCAGCCAGGGGATCCACCGCCGCCTCCGACTCGGCGGAGGATCGAGCTCTGGTGGATTCACGTAGCCCGGATCGAGAAGCGCCGTCGCGAATTCCCCGATGGTGTCGAACCGGTTCCGCGGCTGTTTCTGCAGGGCCCGATGCAGGGCAGCCACAATCGGAGCGGGCACGTTGTCGACCAACGAGGCGAGCGGTGGCGGCTGATCAAGCAACTGTTTGGCGATGATGGCTCGGGCAGTCTCGCCTTCGAAGGGTGCCCGGCCGGCCAGCATTTGATAGGCCACCACGGCCAGAGCATATTGGTCGCTGCGATGATCGATGTTCGATTCGCCGCTGGCCTGTTCCGGGCTCATGTATTGCGGAGTCCCGACCACGACCCCGGTTCCCGTGAGATCCTTCTCGCCTGAATCGACCGCTTTGGCTATGCCGAAGTCCATCAGCCTGACCTGACGGTCCTTGCCCTCCAGCATGATGTTCTCGGGCTTGATGTCCCGGTGCACCACATTCGCCTGGTGGGCCACTGCTAACGCCTGGGCGGCCTCGAGAACGATCCGCTGCACTTCAGCGATGGGGAGGCGGCGCTGGCGCTGCAGAACGGCCTTGAGGCTCTCGCCTTCGATCAGGGGCATGAGGATGTAGCAAATGCCTTCAGACTCGCCGACATCGTATACCGGCACGATCGCGGGGTGGCGGAGTGCCGCGACCGACATGGCCTCGCGGCGAAACCGGGCCAGCAATGACGGGGTCACGATCAGATCAGGCCGGAGCACTTTGATGGCCAGCTCCCGGTTCAATTTCCGGTCGTGAATCTGAAAGACCTCGGCGTAGCCTCCCCGACCGATCAGACCCACCAGGTCGTAGTTCGGTCCCAGGGCTTTTCGGAGCCGCTCCGGTTGTCGCTCATAGCTGGCTGAAATCGCGCCACTCGCGGTACTCGCCTCGCCGATGATCTGGGTGTGGGTCGCGGAGCCGCATTGGGCGCAGTAGGCCGCGTCGTCAGGAAGTGGCGACTGACACGACGGGCAGGAGTGGCTGAATACGACGCGCGGAGGTTCGGACATGGACGGCAGGAGTGAATTTCACGCCCGGAGTAGGGCGGGTCAAGGACGCCGCCGCTTGGCAACCTCCTTCTTGGCATCCTCGTGACCCTGGGCCGCGGCTCGGTCGAGCCACTGGAGCCCGACCTCCTCGTCCTTCGCGAGACCGCCGCGGCCGCGGATGTACATCATTCCGAACTGATATTGGGCCCCCGGGTGACCTTGCTCGGCCGCCTTGCTGAACCACTTGGCGGCTTCCTGTTCGCTCTTCTCGACCCCTCGGCCGCGGCTGAACATTTCCCCGAGGTTGTACTGCGACGCCTTGTTGCCCGATTCGGCCGCCTTGCGGTACCAGGTGGCCGCGTCCTGGTCACTGCGCTTGGTCCCGAGGCCCTGTTCGAAGCGCTCGGCGATCAGAGGCCAGGCGTCTTCGACCCCTGCATCAGCGGCCTTGCGGATCAAAGCGGTTGCCTCGACGTCATTTTGGGTGACGCCCACGCCGGTGGCGTACATGACCCCAAGCCGGAACGCCGATTGGGCGTCACCCGCGCTGGAGGCCTTCCGAAACCAGGTCGCGGCGGCCGAATCGGAGCGATCCACGCCGGTGCCCTTCTGATAGAGCGTCGCAAGCGCCCGACTCGACGTCGCGCTGCCCCGATCCCCTTCCGCCGCGCACAACCTCACCGCGTCGGTCCACTTGCGGCCAGTGATGGCGGTCTGGCAGGTGAGACTGGCCACGGGCTGCTCCGGCTTGGCCGTGGTCGTTGGTGCCGCCCCGTCCGCCCTCTTCGCCGGGACCTTCGCGCCGGCTACGAGTGGTTTGGGCAACGGTGGAGGAGGCACGGACGTCGTGGTCGGCCCGGGTCCTGGCGGCACTGGGGTCACCGTCGCCGGCGCGACCGGCGCTGATGCGGCCGGCTGCGGTGCGGGTGGGCCATTCCGCGTCAGCAGAAAGGCGGCCACCGCAATGCCAAAGGCCCCCAGCCCGGCCCACGGTAACCAGCGGGCCCGCGGCCGGGTCGGCGCCGGGCGGTCTTGGATCACCGTGGGGGTGGGGCTCACGGCGGCCGGGGCCTCGACGACGGGCGAGCCTAACGGCATTGCGTCGGGGCCCGCCATCGCCTCGGCGAACGCGGCCATCGAAGGGAACCGCTCCTTGGGTTCCTTGGCCAGGGCGCGGTCGACCGCAAACGCCAGCGGAACGGGGACATCGGGAACCAGGTCTCGGAGGCTCTTGGGAACGCCGACCATCTGCTGGAACAGCACCGCCCGGGTTGACTCTCCGTCAAACGGAAGCGAACCCGTGATCATCTGAAACCCGACGACCGCCAGGGAATACTGATCGCTGCGATGATCGAGGTGAGTGTCGCCGGCGGCCTGCTCGGGGCTCATGTAGTGGGGCGTGCCGACCAGCATGCCGGTACTCGTCAACCCGGGCGTCGCATCGCTGGTGTCGATCGCCTTGGCGATACCAAAGTCCATCAACTGAACCCGACGGCCCTTGCCTTCCAGCATGATGTTCTCGGGCTTGATGTCCCGATGCACCACCCCGGCCTCGTGGGCGGCTTCCAGGGCGTCCGCCGCCTCGAGGAGGATCCGGCCGGCTTCGCGCGGTGGGCGCGGTCCTTCGCGGAGAAGGAGCGCCCGCAGGCTCTCGCCTTGAATCAAGGGCATCAGGATGTAGGCGATACCGTCGGCTTCGCCGATATCGTAGATCGGAACGATGTGGGGGTGGCGCAGGGCCGCCACGGTCTCGGCTTCGCGGCGGAAACGGGTCAGGAGCTGGTCCGACAACATCAGGTCCGGGCGGAGTGCCTTGAGCGCGAGGTCCCGCTTGAGCCGCTTGTCGTGGACCAGAAATACCTCGGCAAAACCGCCGCGGCCGATCAACTTGCCGAGTTCGTAGTTCCCGCCCAACGACCGCTGGAGTCGGGCCTTGTCCTGTGATGGGAGCCGGTCGGAACTACTGTAGGTCTTGGTCTCGCCGGTGTGCTTGTCGATCGCCTGCGGGGTCTGGGAACCGCACATCATGCAGAAGGCGGCTTCCAGCGGCAGAGGATGGGCGCAGGACGGACAAGGCTTGGTGGTAGCAGACACGAGCGAAGTTTCCGCAGGAAGGTGAGCTACGGCAAGGGCAGCCCCGAACGGCGGCCGTGCCCCAATACCGGGTTGGTTGGCCTCAAACCGTTGCGTGGGTTATATTTATGGGCTTCCATGACACCGGGTCAAGGCGGCCGCCAGGCCCCAGGAAGGCCCGGCAAAAACACCACCAACGTCTCACAACGGTCAGCGGTATGGCAATCATTGCAAGCAATATGCGGCGGGGCATGGCGATCATGTTCAACGGGGATCCGTGCCGAGTGCTGGATTTTCATCATCACACGCCAGGCAATCTCCGGGCGCTGGTCCAGGCCAAGCTCCGGAAGCTCAAGACCGGAATCCAGTTCGAACACCGGTTTCGGGCCACGGACAGCCTCGAAATCGCAGACCTCGAGACCCACGAACTGGATTTCATGTACAAGAGTGGGTCAACCTACCACTTCATGAACGCCGAGACGTTTGATCAGCTCGAAGTGGAGGGCGAAGACCTCGGCGACAATGCCAAATGGATGTCCGACGGCATGCGGATCATCGCCGAGTTCTACGAAGGGAGACCGATCGGGATTCAGATGCCGAACACCCTCACTCTCGAAGTCACGGACACGGCGCCGGTGATGAAGACCGCGACCAAGACCGCGTCGACCAAGCCGGCGTTGCTCAACAATGGGATCACGGTCAATGTGCCTGAGTTTATCCAGACCGGCGAAAAGATCCGCGTCAGTCCCGAGACCGGAGACTACATCGATCGCGCCAAGTAATCTGCGACGGTGGGAGAAAAGAAAGGGCTGATCGCTTGTCGATCGGCCCTTTTCGTTCGGCGCGGCCCGACCCACAGCAGCCGACTCTGGCGACCGGCGCCAAAGGCGCTAGGATGATGGCATGCTCTTCATTGCCTTGGCCCTCCAGGCCGCGGTCGGGCGGCCGGCGGCGCTGCGAGATTCGGTGCCGTTTGCCCGTCTGGTTGAGTCGCTGTCCGAATCGGGCGGCTACTTCGATTCCGACAATCTGATCTCCAACGAGTCGTCCTATCTCCATATCGCCGGCGCCCTCCGGACCCGCGCCGACAAGGGCGGAGCGTACATCGGCGTCGGCCCGGATCAGAACTTTTCGTACATCGCGGCCGTCCGGCCGTCCATTGCATTCATCGTTGATCTGAGACGGGACAACCTCGTCCTGCACCTGCTCTACAAGAGCCTGTTCGAGATCTCCCGGAACCGGCTCGAGTTCCTCTGCTTCCTGTTCGGTCGACCGGTTCCACCCGATCTGCCATCGTGGGATGGCCGTTCCCTCGCGGACCTGCTCGCCTACGTCGATCGGGCCGCGCCGGATACCGCTCGCCACGCGAGAACCCAGGCCATCGTGTCTGACCGGATCAAGGCCTACGGACTAGGCCCGCGGTCGGTCGATTTTGGAACCCTGAAACGGTTTCACGACGAGTTCGTGCGAGCCGGCCTTGCCCTGCGTTTCACCTCATACGGTCGAGGTCCCCGCTCCTACTACCCGACCATTCGGCAGCTGTATCTCGAACGTGATCTCGAAGGACGGGAAGCCAGCTACCTTGCCCAGGAAGATGATTTCCGCTACGTCCAGATGCTCGAACGCCGCGGCCGGGTCATTCCGCTGGTCGGCGATTTCGGGGGCAGCCGAACCTTCAAGGGTATTGGCCGGTTTCTCGAGGACCGAGGCGACCGAATCAGTCTCTTCTATGCCTCGAACGTGGAGTTCTACGTCTTCCGGCAGCAGGTGTTCCGACGGTATGCGGACAACCTCAAGGCGCTGCCGTGGTCGAGCAAGGCCCTGATTGCCAGAAGCTACTTCGGCGGGGTCATGGGCCAACCGCATCCGCAGGCCCGTGCTGGCTACGCGAGCGTTCAGTTGCTGCAAAGTGCCGCCGGTTTCCTTCGGCAGGCCGCCAATCCGGACGGCGTATCGTATCGCGATCTCGTGGCCCGGAGCACCCTCGATCTGCCGCCCCCGTGACTACCGAGGCGCCGTAAACAGCCTCCGCCAACGGATATTGGTGAGAAACGGTAGCGGCTTGTAGGTGTCGGCGTCGAAGCTGAAATACACCACCAGAGGCCGGCCCCGAACGTTGGCCCTCGGCAGGAACCCCCAGAAGCGACTGTCGTACGACTCCCGCCGATTGTCACCCATCATGAACAAGGAGTCCGGCGGAACGACAAGAGGCCCCCAATTGTCGGGGTCTGGCGAATACGCCCCGCGGTCGGCCCGCCGCAGCCTCGGGGTTTGCCACTGCCGCATCTTGGCGGCGCCGGCGAGATCGGTTTCCATGTGCCGGTTGCCGGGCAGCACCCACGGCTCGTCCACCGCGGTCCCGTTGCGCTCGAGGACCCCATTGTGCATGGCGATGGTGTCGCCCGCGACACCGATCAGCCGCTTGACCACCTTGAGACCCGCCTCTTCCACTGAATCAAAGACGAGAATGTCACCGCGCCGCGGCTCGCGAATCGCCGGCAGGCGCTTGCCGAGCAACGGTACTTCCGCTCCATAGAGCATCTTGTTGACGTAGAGGACATCGCCGATCAGCAGGGTGCCCTCCATGCTCGAGGAGGGGATCCGGAAAGCCTGCAGAATGAACGTGCTGAACGCGAACCAGATGACCAGTGCGATGGTGATCGTCTTGGTCCAGTCCCAGATCCAGCGAGCGAGGGCGCGCATTCGTTGATCCGTCGGGTGGTGGGTCGGTGAACCCGTACGGCTGCGCCTGACGGAGGTTTCACCTCCTGCTCAGAGCTTCACGATCCAGCCTCGGCGGTCAAACCAACGGAGAATGAGGTACCAGACGGCTACGAAGCTGACCGCATAGGCGAGCGATGCGTTGATCGGGCTGAGCCACGAACCGAAACCACGTTCGAAGATGACTTGCTGCAGAGATCGGCGCTGCCCGTCGGACTCGAGCGTGATCAACGAGCCGATGGTGCGGGCCATGAGCCCTGAGCCGAGGAAGGCGACGAGCGGATTCCGTCCAAAGGTGACAAATGGGCGGGCCCACCCGGCGGTGCCGACCGATTCGATCAGCCACGTAACGGTGCCGAGCACCAAGCCGGCCATGCCGGCCGAGAACAGGACATAGGAGCTGGTCCACAGGTTCTTGTTGATCGGGAAGACCCAACCCCAGCACAGACCGGTGGCCGCGGCTAGCGCCGCTGTCCCGAAGAGGCCGTTCAGCCTGACCGCGACCGGGGCCCGGTCCCGCATCCAACGTCCCGCGATGATGCCCAGCAGAGAGGTCGCAACGGCCGACCCGGTCGAGAGAGGCCCTTCAGGGTCCCACGTTTTCGACAACGCCCACAGGTGCCCGTTCAGCAGCCAGCGGTCAACGTAAGCCGCGATCGTGCCATCAGGCACATCGATCGTTGGGATGGACTGGCCCGGAGGAGTAACCAGCGTCAGCACCGCCCAGTACCCGAGCATCAGACCGGCACACCACATGGCGACGATCCCGGTCGGGCGCCGCCAGGCCAGCAGGGCACTGACGGCGTAGCAGACCCCAATCCGCTGCAGGACACCGGGAATCCGGATGGATGTGATACGAGTGATCGGCACGTAGGGGAAGGCGGTCAGGAGGAGTCCGCACAGGACGATCAATCCACCGCGAGCGACAATTCGCCAGCGAATCATCACGTCGGTGGCTCCGAGGGTGGACCGACGCGCCAGGGACAGTTCGGTGGTGATTCCCACGATGAACAGGAAGAATGGGAAGACCAGATCGGTCGGCGTCCATCCATGCCATGGCGCGTGCGCAAGGGGGGGATAGACGGCAGCCCACGTTCCGGGATTGTTCACGAGCAGCATCCCGGCCACCGTCATGCCACGCACGGCATCCAGGGCAACCCATCGTTCGGTCCGATTCATGTCGTCTACCGTTCGCGGGACTCGTGGCGGTCGTTCCCGACAGCCTATATGTTATGCCATTCCCTCCCAGCGCTCCACTCTTGCTGATGGATTGATGCCATGATGACCTTCCGGCGCAAAGGGCCTCTCTGGGCCTTGATACTGGCCTTCGGCTGCGGCAAGCCAGAAGCAGCCGGGACCCTTATCAACATGTACGACAACCAGTTCAACGGAGCGGTCGCTCGGGTTCCGGTCGGGACCCGGGTCACCTTTCTGAACGGGGGTCGGAGCGTCCACAACGCAACGGCCGTGGACGGAGCCTGGAAGAGTGGTGACGTGGCGGCCCATTCCTCGGGCGAGGGGCGGGGCGCCGACGTCGTATTCGACAAGCCAGGTGTGTACAAGTACTACTGCTCGTACCATGGCACGAAGGACAGTCACGGGATGGCCGGGGTTGTCGTGGTCGGCGATGTCAGCTACAGTCCGAGTCCGCGTGGCGCGATCGCCCCGGCCGACACCGCGAGCGGTAGAGTACGACACGTCCCCGCCGAGTACCCGACCATTCAGGCGGCGGTCGATGCGGCCAGCCCGGGGGACCTCGTGCTCGTCGGCCGCGGCGTCTATCGGGAGGAGGTCACGGTCACCACGCCGTCGTTGGTCATCCGGGGGGTTGACCGGAATGAGACGATCATCGATGGGGAGTTCGTTCGCGGCAATGGTATCGCCGTACTGGCCGACGCGGTCGCGGTCGAGAACATGACTGCTCGCAATGCCCTCCTGAACGGGTTCTTCTGGACCGGGGTGACGGGTTTCAGGGGTTCATACCTCACCGCGTACAACAATGGCGACTACGGCGTTTATGCCTTCGGATCGAAGGATGGAGTGTTCGAGGACTCCTACGCCTCCGGGTCGCCGGATTCCGGGTTCTATATCGGCCAGTGTTACCCCTGCCGCGTCGTGATCCGTAGCGTTGTGGCCGAGCGCAATGGCCTCGGCTACTCGGGTACGAATGCGGGGGGGCAACTATACCTGGTCAGCTCGATCTGGCGGAACAACCGGGCCGGGATCGTCCCGACATCACTCGACGTGGAACTCGATCCGCCGCAGCGGAACGCCGTTTACGCCGCCAACCTCGTGATCGACAACAACAACCTGGGTGCGCCCGCGATCGTCATCAACTCCGTGGCCTTTGGCAACGGAATATTGCTGGCGGGTTCGGTTCGAGACACCGTCATACGCAACGTTGTCCTGGATCATGCCAGCCATGGCATCGTGACCAGCCCGATCCAGGACCGGAATTTCTATCCGGCCATCGACAACGTCATCCGGGACAACGTCGTTCTCGGGTCCGGTCGCGGCGATCTCGTCAACGCAGGCCCCGGCGCCGCCGGCAACTGCTTTTCCGGTAACGAGTACCGCACGGCGGTGCCCTTCGGCCTCGAGGTGGCCCGGGGCTGCCATGGGCTGACGATGCCCTGGTGGTCGGACTGGGTGCCATTTGGGACCATTTTCGCCCGGGCACTCGTGGCAAAGGAACCGTTCCCCGATTGGAAAACCCAGCCGCCCCCGCCCCCACAGGCAGGCATGCCATCGCCTGAGTCCGCGCCGGTGCGAATCGCGACCCACGTCTTCGAATCGCTCCATTTCGACCTCGCCTCCGCCCAGGTGCCGGCGGGCACTGATTCAATCGTCGCGGTCTGGCGGAGTGGTGCCGCACCGCACGACCGGACGCCGGGCTGGCTTGGTCGGATTGCGGCAAACGCCGCCTTCCTCATCGGGCCGCTCATAGTTTGTTGGTGGCTCATGCGGGCCCTGCGCTCGCGGAAAGCTCCGGTCGACCGGCCGTGGGGTCGGCGGCTCGGCGCGTTGGTGACTGGTGTGCTCGCCTGGGTGGCTGTGGTCGGGCTGAGCATCTGGTACTTCAGTCGGATTTGAACCGTGTCGATCACTCGCCGAGAACTGATATTGGTGGCCGGAGGCGCGGCGGCCGGCGTCGGGGCGTTGCTTGGCCATCGTGCCTGGCTCGAACGAAGCCGGCTTGCAGTCACCGGGGTGGTTCTGCCCCGGCCGACGGCACAGCGCTATGGGCATGGGGCGATGCCGCCGGCCGATCTGGGACCGCTCAGCCTCGACGCGGCGACCTGGCCACGCAAGGCAGATCCGCGGGCCAGTCAAACGACCCGACGCATCACGCTCGAGGTCGTTGACCAACCCATTGGCATCTCGGTCGATCGAACCTTCGATGCCTGGACCTTCGGGGGGACCGTTCCTGGCCCAACTCTCCGGGCGAACGAGGGGGACACGCTCGAGATCACCCTTCGCAACCGAACCTCACATGCCCACAACCTACACTTTCACGGCAGCCACGAGATCGAGGCGGACGGATGGGAGCCCGTGCCACCGGGCGGCGAGGCTGTCTATCGTCTGACGGCCGGCCCCTTCGGGGTCCACCCCTATCATTGCGACTTTACGCCGAGCGAGGATCACATAGCCAACGGGTTGTATGGGCTGCTGATCGTGGACCCGCCCCGCGGGCGCGAACGGGCGGAGGAGCTCGTCCTGGTGCTGTGCGGGTTCGATGCCGATGGTGACGGCAAGAGTGATCTATTCGGCTGGAACGGCCCGGCAGGGTTCTATGCGAAGTACCCGATCAAGGTGGAAACCGGTCGTCTGGTCCGGGCCTACGTCGCCAATTTCGTCAGTGACGTTCCGCTGGTCTCATTCCACCTCCATGCCGAGATGTTTGACGTTTACCGCAACGGGACTCGGCGTGAACCGGATGAACGGACCGACGTGCTCTCCCTTGGGCCGGTCGAACGAGCAATGATCGAGTTTCGATTGCCCCGGCGCGGGCGATACATGTTCCACCCCCATCAGCGGTTCCTGGCGGAACATGGGGCAATGGGCTGGATGGCGGCGGTCTGATTCGCCATTCTTGCCGTACCATTTCGCTACGGGTGCCGTGAATAGCGACCTCGACCAGTTTTTCGTGAGGGTCGCAAGATGTTGTCAGGAAGATGGTTGACAACATTGACAGCGGGTAGCACCTGCCAATCACTCCAGGCGTAACTAGCAAAAACTCGAACGCCGCCGTTGTCGGGGTCTTCGCTTTTCTCCGATGTCATCCTACGTTCATCAGACCTGTCGGCCGGTTCGCAGGCAGCCGCTACCCGATACGGCGACGATTCACTTTGCCTTGCCAAGGAGGAGTATATGCGGCGTGTAGCCATGTTCGTTGCGGCCTCATGGGTCCTGTTGGCGGCATGCGGGGGAGGCAGCACTGATGCCGTTTCTCCCCCCCCTCCACCGCCGCCCCCCCCCTCGCCACCGCCGGCGCCCAACTCGGTAACGGTCAGCTCCAATCAGTTCAATCCGTCGCAGCTGACGGTCAGCGCCGGAACCACGGTGACCTGGAACTTCCAGACCGGACCTCACAACGTGACGTTCCAGGACAATCAGGGAAATTCCGGCGACCACACGAACGGAAGCCATGATCGTACTTTCAACGCCGCTGGGACATTCCGATACCGCTGCACGCACCATTCCTCAGATTTCACCAGTGGAATGAGCGGATCGATCGTCGTCCAGTAGGGCTCCCGAAATGCGACGACGGGGCTGGCTCCATAGCCGGCCCCGTCTTTCATTCGCCCCCGGGACTAGTACCGGTAGTGATCAGGCTTGTAGGGGCCGTCCGATTTGACGCCGATGTAGGTCGCCTGCTCCGCCGTAAGACGGGTCAGCTTCACTCCCAGCTTGTCCAGGTGAAGCCGTGCGACCTTCTCGTCGAGATGCTTGGGCAACACGTAGACCTTCCGCTCGTATTGTCCGGCGTTCTGGTGCAACTCGATCTGGGCCATCACCTGGTTTGTGAAACTCGCCGACATCACGAAGCTCGGGTGTCCGGTCGCACAGCCAAGGTTGAGCAGCCGCCCCTCGGCCAGGATCATGACGCTATGGCCATCGGGGAAGACCCACTCATCGTACTGCGGCTTGATATTGATCCGCTGGATGCCCTTGGTCTTCTTGAGCCCGGCCATGTCGATCTCGTTGTCGAAATGGCCGATGTTGCCCACGATGGCCTTGTCCTTCATCCGCGCCATGTGGTCGGCCGTCAGGATGTTGAAGTTGCCCGTGGCTGTGATGAAGATGTCCGCCGTCGAGATCACATCGTCGATCGTCAGGACCTGATAACCCTCCATCGCCGCCTGCAGCGCACAGATCGGGTCGATCTCCGTTACGACGACCCGCGCCCCCTGACCCCGGAGCGCCTGAGCGCACCCCTTCCCAACTTCGCCGAAGCCGCAGACAACCGCGAGTTTGCCGGAAATCATGACGTCGCTGGCGCGATTGAGGCCGTCGATGACCGAGTGACGACAGCCGTAGATGTTGTCGAACTTCGACTTGGTGACCGAATCGTTGACGTTGATCGCCGGAAACAGCAGCGTCCCGGCCTTCGTCATTTCGTAGAGTCGGTGAACACCGGTCGTAGTTTCCTCGGACACCCCGCGAATTCCCGCGGCGACCCGGGTCCATCGGCCCGGATTCTTGGCAGCTTCAGCCCTGAGCAGATCGAGAATGACGCCCCATTCCTCAGGATCAGCCTCGGCATTGAAGGGCGGAATCGCTCCCGCCTTTTCGAATTCAGCGCCCTTGTGGACCAGCATGGTGGCGTCGCCACCGTCGTCGAGAAGAAGGTTCGGCCCGCCGCCATCCGGCCATACCAGGGCTTGCTCAGTACACCACCAGTATTCCTCGAGGGTCTCGCCCTTCCAGGCGAAAACTGGCGTGCCCCGGGGCCGGCTGACGGACCCGTCGCGGCCCACAACCACGGCGGCTGCCGCGTGATCCTGGGTCGAGAAGATGTTGCATGAGACCCATCGAACATCGGCGCCGAGGTCGGTCAACGTCTCGATCAACACGGCCGTCTGCACCGTCATGTGCAACGAGCCCATGATCCGGGCCCCCGCCAAGGGCTTCTTGCCCTTGTGTTCAGCCCTGGTCGTCATCAACCCGGGCATTTCCTGTTCGGCGAGCCGGATCTCCTTGCGGCCGAATTCGGCTTCGCCAAGGTCGCGGACCTTGAAGGGCGGCCGGCCCTGTTCCTTCATGGCGTCGAAGGGGTGAAGGGCAGGTACAGTAGTAGTCACGTTCTATTCTCCCAGTTGGTGAGGTTTTCTGGCGGAGGCCACGAACATCAGCGGGCCTCTGGCTGCGGGTTGCGGCGGTAATCCGTGGTAACTGTGGGTTTCGAGACCGGCATCGTTGAACCACCGGCCGATGATATCAGCGTCGAAGCCGAGCCATTGGTGACCCATGGTGTCGCGATAATCGGTGTGTTCGTGCGGCATCATGTCCACGACGATCAGCCGGCCCCTCGGTTTGAGAGTCCGACTGGCTTCCCTGATCGCCCGGACCGGCTCGGCAACATGGTGCAGCACAAGCACAATCAACGCGAGGTCGAGAGTCGCGGCCTCGATCGGCAGTTTCTCAAGGGCGCCGAGTCGCAAGTCCACATTGGGACGATGACCGAGCCGCCGGCCGGCCGATGCCAACATCGCCGCCGACTCGTCGACCGCGATGACCTTCGCGACCAGGGGAGCGATGCTTCCGGCCAGTTGTCCAGTGCCGGCGCCAAGGTCGCCGACCACCCAGGCTGGATCCAGCAACCCGCCCAGTGCCATCCACTCGATCCCGGCTCCGAAAAGTTCGGCGCGCAGGCGGTCCCAGTCCCCAGCACTCGTAGCGAAGAACTCCTGGCTTTTCGAGTGCCTGCCGGCCAGGACGGTTCGGATCCGCTCGGCGTCTCGCCGGGCCGCGGTCCCGTTCCCGAATTGTTCGCGGACGACATTCCACAACCGGCGGGCGTCGGGATCGAGCACCGACGTGTGGAGACGATAACAATTGCTGTTTCCATTGGCCCGGCTTGCAATCCAACCATCATCCCCGAGAACTCGGAGATGGCGACTGACCGTTGATTGGGGAAGCTGAACCGCCTGGCACAACTCGTTAACCGCCAGTTCCTGCTCCTCCAGCAACAGCAGGAGCCGACACCGGGTGGGGTCGGCCAGCGAACTCAGGCGAGAAAACAGAGGTGTGATTGTCATCCCTTAATCCGGATGAATAGATACACTAATGGCGATGCAGGGTCAACCCTCTGGTTGTCTCTCTTAAGTTATTGTTACTGAATCTTTTGCGACGTTGAGAGTTCACTCGGCATATCCTCGTGCCAGCCCGTGACGGCTTGGTACATGCATCCGAGCGACAGCAAGACGTCTTCCCGCTCGAGGTCACCGATCAGTTGCATCGCGATGGGAAGTCCGCTCCGGCTTCTCCCGCATGGGAGCGCCAGCGCGGGAACACCGGTCAGGTTTTGGGGCGCGTTGTAGTGACAAAACGCCTCGGCGAGACTGACGTCCCGCCCGGCCAGTCGGACGCCAATCGTCCCGATCGTGGGTGGGAGGACCGGCAAGACTGCTCCGAGGAGGCAATCGGCTTGACGAAACAGTTCCTGATAGTCCGCAGCGAGGCGTAATCTCAATTCCTCGGCCTGGACCAGCTGGAGCGCCGAGAGTTGATAACCCGTTTCGAGACGGGACCGAACGAGGGGGCCGTACCCTTCGGGGCTGTCGCGGAGAAATCGGTCGTGGTAGCTGAGTGCTTCCGCGCCCACGATCACCCGTGACGCTTCCAGCGAGCCATCCAGAGTCGGCACCTCTACGGACGAGATCCGGGCCCCAAGTTTTTCCAGGGTTCGAATGGCCCGCTCGATCGCCCGGCCAATCTCGTCATCGACATCCCGGAGGAGGAACTCCGCCACGGCGATCCGGGGCCGACGCAGGCGCCGTTTTGCCGCAGTGGCTGCCCGTTGGGCCGCGGACCTGGCGGTTACCATGGAGGCGAAAAGCAGTGCCGTGTCTGCGACCGTCCCGGCGATCGGACCGACATGGTCGAGTGTCGCGGCCAGCGGAAACACGCCGTCAGAGTTGACCGCTCCAAACGTCGGCTTCAGTCCCACGACGCCGCAACAGGCCGCCGGGATTCTGATCGAACCGCGCGTGTCCGTGCCAACCGATCCCAGTCCCAATCCGGCGGCCACGGCGGCAGCGGACCCCCCGCTCGATCCTCCCGCCACCCGGCCGGTGTCCCATGGGTTCCGGACTGCGCCAAAGTGCTCGTTGACACTGGTCACGCCAAACGCCACTTCGTGGAGATTCGCCTTCCCGATGACGATGGCGCCGGCCCGCCGCAGTCGAGCCACGACCGGCGCATCCGTCCCAGCCGGAATCCCGCCGGGGACGATGCGGGATCCGAGCGTCGTTGCCGCATCCCGGGTGAGAATCAGATCCTTGATCGAAATCGGAATTCCGAAGAGGGGCGGCAAAAGGCCGCCGCGAGCCACCCTCCGCTCGGCCTTGCGAGCGGCGAGGCGGGCCTCTGCCGCGGTCACCGCCAGCAGAGCGTTGAGGGTTGGGTTCACCCGTTCGATCCGCTCCAACGTTGCGTCGATCAACTCGACGGGGGAGAGGCTGCGGGTACGGATGAGGCGTGCTGCACGGACGATGGTCAGACGGGCGGGTGTGGCGGCCATGGCTGGATAATAACGGGGCGATTTCCCGGCTGGTCTCGTTCGTAGGGGGTTTTCGAGACCCCCCATGTCATATTTCACGGCGTTCTGGCCCGTCCGGCCCAGCCGCCTTTCGAGGAGAGTGATCGGGTGCGACAAGTACGACGGATGTTTCCCGTGGTGATCGCAGTGCTGGCCCTCACGGCCGGTACCCTGTTGCAGGCCCAGGACCGCCGGCCGGACCGGCCGGACCCCAGACCGCCGAGGCCCAAGGACGTCAAATTGAAGGTCCGTCTCGACCAGAAGCTCAAGTTCATGGCAGGCTGTTGGCAGGGTCGACTGGACCCGGAGACTGTCGTTGAGGAGATCTGGACCAACCCGACCGAGAACCTGCTTATCTCGACGACGCGGTACCTTCGACAGAATCGGGCCACATCCTTCGAAATGAGCCGGATTCTGGCCACCGACTCAACCGTGACGTTCTCCGCGTCGTCGGAAGGGCGTCCGTTCGACGAATACACCATGACCCAGCTCGTCGACGAGTTTGTGCAGTTCGAGAACCCGAAAAAGAGTTTTCCCCAGAAGATCAGCTACCGCCTGGCGTCGGACGGAAGCCTGATTCCCCGCAACGAGGGCGATGGCCAGACCGCGGTCGAAGTCCGATTCAAGAAAGTGAAGTGCCCCGGCACCTGACGACTCAGCCGGGCATGAGTAAACGCGGAAGGCCGGCTCATTCGCCATCTGCCGTCTCCACAGGACGGCGGATGGGTTCTTCGTTGGCAGGTGAGCGTTATTGATTCGGGCTCGTCTTCTTTCGGCTCACGGCCCAAGTACCCACCCTTCGGCGTCCCGACAGTTCCAGGTAAGAAACGAATTTCCCCTCCAGCTTGTCACCCGCGAGGATCCCTTCGAACGTGGTGGAGGTCTTCTCGCCGGTATCAGGGTCGGGGTACGGCTCGAGCCACCCAGTGATTTCCTTTCCTTCGCAGCGCACGAAACTGATCTTGATCACCCGCGGCGTGCGTTGGACCGGGTCGTCGGTCCGAACCGGCGCGGTCGGCATCTCGATGTTGGCTGGCACCATCAGGACATCGCCAACCGCCGTATCCTTCCCGGCAGCCAGCGTAAACACGATCGAGCCGTTCCGGCCGGTCTCGCCACTGATATATTCGCCGACCCATTCGCCGACCAGCACATTGACATTGCCTCGGACCGGGACCGGCGTCCCTGGAACACCACAGCCTGCGACGGCGATCGCAAGTCCTGCCGCCCACCAACCTCGATCCAACATAGGGTGCCCCCTTGTGACTCCCGCTCGGACCATAGTCGGAGCTTCATGAAGAGAGTGTGAGAGACCGGCGAAGGGAGGACGACAGCTACTTCCAGCGGAAGATTTTGACAGCGAGTGCGAAACATATGACCAGCCATGCGCTGAGAACGCCAAAGGCCAGCGGCAACTGGGTGACGCCGGCTCCTTCCAGCATGATGGCTCGAAGGCCGTCATTCAAAGCCGTTAGGGGGAGGGCCTTGATGAACGGTTGCATGGCATCCGGAAAATTTCCCGACGAAAAGAACACCCCGGAAAACACCCACATTGGGAGCATGGTGACGTTCATCAGGCCGGATGCGGCCTCGACGGTCCTGGGCCGGGCGGCGATGAGGAGACCAAGTCCGCCGAAGGCCATCGAGCCGAGCAGGCAGAGAGCTACCAGCCCGACAATGGAGCCCCGGAGTGGGACGCCGAAGGCCAGCACACCGAAGCTGACCAGGAATCCGATTTCGACCACCAGCAAGGTGAGGCGGGCGAGCACGAAGGAGGCCAGGTATTCGGCGCGGGACATCGGTGTCGCGACGAAGCGCCGGAGCAGTTTCTTCCGCCGCTGATCGACGACCGAGAATCCGATGCCCCACATGCTGCTGGCCATCAGGTTCATGCCGAGGAGGCCAGGAATCAGAAAGTCGATGTAGCGCGACCCCCGCTCTCGCACGAACGCGTTGATGACCGGAACGGGATCCCGGCGCCCGGCCGACCGCTGGAGTACATCGTCGACGACGCGCCGGGCGGCGACGGCCTCAGGGCGGGTGTCGTCGAAACGATATTCGATGCGGGCCTCTCCGGATGGGACGACAAGCAAAGCCACTTTGCCGGTGCGCAGAAGCCGGCTCGCGACGGAGTCATCGACCTCGCGAACGTCGAGCAAAGTTTCCGCCCTGAGGCCGGCTGCCACGGCCGCATAGGATCCGGTCCTCACGACGCCGATCTTGGCGACTTCCGGTGGCTTGCTCCGGAACGCCAGTCCCAACCCGGCGGCCATCAGCAGAGGGAAGATGAACGTCCAGAACATGGCTTCGGGCTCCCGGTAGAACTCCCGATACCGGGCCAGCGTCAGTTGGACGATGGCGCGATCCCGCCAAGGGCGCGGCGCCCCTTTCTCAACCATCGCGGAGGTGGCGCCCGGTCAGATGCACGAAGACATCTTCCAGGGTCGCCGTGTGAGTCGTGAGTTCGCTGAGGGCGCTGTCGCGCCCGTGCAGCAAGGCGAGCAATGCGGGGATCGTCTGATGGATCATGGTCACGTCGAGCTGGTAGCGACCGTCCTTGACCTGGACGCCGGTGACACCGGGCAGGGCTGCGAGTTCCGTTTCGCCGAGGGCCAGACCATCGAGCCTGAACTCCACGACGTGTTCGGTCCCCAGCAGCGAAATCAGCTGCCTCGGGGTGCCTTGCGCGATGATCTTGCCGTGGTCGACGATCGCTACCCGGTCACAGAGGTGCTCGGCCTCGTCCATATAGTGCGTGGTGATCACGACCGTTCGGCCTTCGGCCTTGAAACGCCCGATCAGATCCCAGAGTTGGCGTCGTGATTGGGGATCCAGGCCGGTCGTCGGCTCATCGAGAAAAAAGAGATCAGGATCACCGACCAGGGCGCACGCCAGCGCCAGCCGCTGCTTCTGACCGCCGGACAGTTGCCCGACCCGGGCGGTTCTCTTTTCGTCCAGCTGAACCGCCGCAATCACCTCATCAACCGGCCGACGGCGCGGGTAGAAGCTGTGAAAGAGCCGAACCGTCTCCTCGACCGTAAGTTTTTCCGTGAGCTGGGTTTCTTGCAGCGAGATTCCGATCGCGGCGCGGATCCCGAGAGGGTTGTCGCGGTGGCGCATGCCGAGAACGACGACCTCGCCGTCGTCCGGATTGTTCAGGCCTTCACAAATCTCGATGGTGGTCGTCTTGCCGGCCCCGTTCGGCCCAAGCAGGCCAAAGCACTCCCCGCGTGCGACCTCGAGATCAAGGCCGTCCACGGCAACGATATTCCCGTACCGCTTCACGAGGCCTCTTATCGAAAGGGCCGGTGTCGTCGTGCTCATTCGGCGGCGACTCGAGGTGCAGCCGGAATCGGGGTCGCGTCCCGCTGGCCGGCCAGGAGGCGCTCGGTAAAATCGATTCGATTCTCGAGCTCGGCGACCCGCGCGGTCAGCATGTCAATGTCGCCGAGCCGCGCCTCCAGGTCGGCCTGCAGCTCGGCGACCATGCGGCGGCTCGTCGACCGGAACGGAGGCAGATCATCATCCCGATCCCAGCCCTCGGCACGCCACCACCGTCGCCGGCCCGAACTCCAGCCCCATCGTACCGCCGGCACGATGACAAATACCACCCAGAGCAGGGACCAGAATCCCGGCAGACCGGCCAGTGCATGTCCCATGGCTGTCTCCTTAGGCCTTTTCCCACTCACGTTCAATTTCGTCGGCAGCGCGCTTCAGGATCTCGACGATCTGCGGGACCGCGGGGTGATCGCCGCCCCACCGCCACGCGCGCTTGTAAGTCATCCCGGCCAGCCGCGTGAAGGCATGGTTGAGATCCGCCATCTGACCGCCGGCGAAGTCGCGGACCGTGTCCCGAACCCGTTCGAAGATGTCGTCGAGCAAGTCGCGGTTGTCTTCAAGAAAGCGTTCGCCCTCGGGCGTGATATGGTAGACCTTCTTGCCGTCTTCGTCGACGGCCCGGACATAGCCCTGATCCTCGAGCAACTGCAAGGTGGGATAGACGGTTCCGGCGGAGGGCGTGTAGCAGCCGTGCAGCCGCTCTTCCAGCGCTTTGATGACTTCATAGCCGTGACGGGGCTTTTCGCGAAGCAGCCGGAGGATGACAAATTTGACCTCGCCCGACTCGAACATCTGGCGCCGCCGTCGGCCCCAATTCCGCTGACCGCCTGGTCCGCCAAAGCGGAATTCGAATTTGCTCGGATCGAACGCGAACCCAAAGATGTTGCCTAAACCCCAATCATCATGATCGTTAGCCATTTCTACCCCCCTCAAAGCTGAAGCAATTTGTTCATCAGTAATGACGCGCATCGTGTCGTACGATATATCGTAAGAATTGTTTCTTGGCATGTCAAGATATATCGTGTGACATAGCTAATCGTTCCACTGTGAAACTAGTTAGCGTGCTGGTTCGTAAACGGCTTTGTTCACTGACCGAATTCGATCTCTCACTATCCGCCTGGAGGCGCGCCGTGCCCAACGACGCGAACGATGTTGTTATCCGCACCGCCGGGCTCTCGAAGAGTTACCGGGGTGTCGAAGCCCTCACCGGTCTCGATCTCGAGGTAAAACGAAATTCGATCTTCGGGTTTCTCGGACCGAACGGCGCGGGGAAGACCACGACGATCAAGCTCTTGCTGGGCCTGGCCAGGCCCACGGCCGGCACCGCCACCCTTTTCGGCCTGGACAGCGAGCGGGACACCCTCGAGGTTCGCCGCAAGATCGGGTACCTGGCACAAGATCCCCGATATTACGACTATATGACGGCGCGCGAGACTGTCCGCTTTACCGCGCGCTTCTTCTTCTCCGGTCCCGGCGCCGCTCTGGAACGACACCTTGCGGAGACGCTCGACCTCGTTGGACTCGGCGACAAAGCCGACCGACCGATCCGCGGGTTTTCCGGCGGCGAGCGCCAGCGGCTTGGCATCGCCCAAGCCCAAATCGCCAAGCCCGAGTTGCTGATTCTGGACGAACCCGCGGCGTCGCTCGATCCAATGGGCCGCCGGGACGTCCTGGAGGTGATGGCGCGGCTGCGCAGCCACACCACGATCTTCTACTCGACTCACATTCTCGAGGACGTTCAGCGAGTCAGCGACACAGTGGCAATCCTCAACCAGGGCCGACTCATTGCCCGAGCGCCGATCGGAGACCTGCTCAGCGGCTCCGGCCACACGACCTATACGGTCGAACTGTCGGGCAACGTGGAGTCCGCCCGGCGGCGGGTGGCCGGCTTGCCCTGGGTGCTGTCGCTCGACGAAACAGCGGTCGCCGCGGATACCACTCGGTGGCAGGTCTCCGTTGGCGACGAGCAAGCGGCGGACCAGACACTCGCCAGAACCATCCTGGCTGACGAATCGACTCAGCTCCGGTCGTTCGGACGCCGTCGGTACCAACTGGAAGAGGTATTCATGAGCCTCATCGAAGGAGGGAGCCGCCAATGACGCTCGATCCGACTCCGAGCCGAGGCTGGTCGACCGGCTTCGGCAACCTCTTGAACAAGGAGCTTCGCTCCTGGTGGGGCACTCGACGCTGGTTGGTTCATCTCGGCTTGTGGCTGGCCGTCGAGACCGGATTCATCCTCCTGATTTCCCTGGAGGGTCGACACGACATGACGCCGGCGAAGGGCTTGGCCGAGACTATGCAGGTGTTCTTTCAGGCTGGTGGCTTCTTCGCCCTTATCGGCGCGGTGCTCGTGACCCAGGGGGCGATCGTGGGAGAGCGCAGTTCCGGAACCGCGGCCTGGGTCCTGACCAAGCCAACGACCCGTCCCGCCTTCGTGCTGTCCAAATTCGTTGCCATCACGGCGACCTTCCTGTTTCTGTCGCTGGTGCTGCCTGCGATCGGCGTTCTGGTGGTTACCAAGCTGATCTGGCATACGCTCCCGGTGGCGTCGCATTTCCTCGAAGCGCTCGGGATCCTGGCTCTTCATCAGACGTTCTACATCGCGCTCACCCTGATGCTCGGTACCGTCTTCGGTTCGCGAGGTCCGGTCTCGGGTCTGGCCCTGGGATTCTGGGTGGCCGGCAATATCGCGCCCAATCTCCTTCCCAAGTGGATCGTGCTCAGCATGCCCTGGATGCTGACTCAGGGAGCGTCCGCGATCGCCACCTGGCAGCCACTCCCGGCGCCGCTGTGGATTCCAGCCACGGCGACCGCGGGCTGGATCGTTCTGGTCCTGGGGCTCGCGGTCTGGCGATTCGGCCGGGAAGAGTTCTAGCGCCGGATCGCCTTGCCAAACGCCCCACCGGTCCAGAGATTCGGGGAGATTCCGGATCTTTCAAGGGAAAGGCGTTCATGTTGCTGCAAACACTTCTGGTTCCATTCCGGGGACTGGTCCGGGCCGCGGTGGTCTCGACTCTGGTGGCGTCTCCGGCCGGCGCCCAGGTTCGAGCGGACTACGTCAGGCGGACCGAGATGGTCCGGATGCGGGACGGCGTATCTCTCTACACGGAAATCCTGACCCCGGTCCAACAGACCGGGCCGCTTCCCATCCTCATGGAGCGGACGCCTTACAACGCGATGCTGGTCGGTCCCCGCCTTGGCAATCGGTACAAAGTACTGGCGGATGAGGGATACATCTTTGTCTTTCAGGACGTACGAGGCAAGTACGGCTCCGAGGGCACTTTCGTGATGCTCCGACCGCCCCGTGACCCGAAACTTGGGGAGGCCGTCGACGAAGGTACCGACACCAACGATACGATTGACTGGCTGCTCAAGAACGTGCCCGGGCACAATGGCCGGGTCGGCATGGTGGGTATCTCCTACGGCGGGTGGCTCACCATGATGGCCATGGTGGAGCCTCACCCCGCGCTCAAGGCGACGTCACCGCAGGCTTCGCCGGACGACATGTACCTTGGCGATGATTTCCATCACAACGGCACGTTTCGGCTGAGTTACGGGTTCGAATACGTGGCGAATCTGGAGGCCGGCCGGATCAGCCAGCCATTCCGGTTTGACCGGGCGGACACCTTCGAGTGGTTCCTCAAACTTGGCGGACTTGCCAATGCCGACGGGCGCTATTTCAAAGGCCAGCGCCCGACCTGGACCGACTTTGTCACTCATCCGAACTTCGACGCTTTCTGGCAACGGCGAAAAGTGAGCCCGGTCTTCGCCCACAAGCCGGTCACGGTGCCCACGCTGACGGTGGCCGGCTGGTGGGATCAGGAGGATTTCTACGGGCCGCTGACCATCTACCAGGCGATGGAGCCAAACGATACCAGAGGGATCAATCACATCGTCATCGGCCCCTGGAACCACGGTGGTTGGGCCCGCGGCGAGGGTGCAGCGCTTGGCCCGATCCAGTTCGCGACCAATACATCCGCGTGGTTTCGGGAGACGATCGAAGGGCCGTGGTTCGCCTACTGGCTCAAGGATCATGGCACGCTGGACCTTCCCGAGGCCCTCACCTTCCGGGCCGGCGACAACACGTGGCAGCGGCATGACCACTGGCCGCCTCGCTCCGGTGTCATCCCGAAATCGCTCTACCTCCAGCCCGACGGCGGGCTCGCATGGCAGGCTGCCGCTGCCGGTTCGGCCTCTACCGCCTATGTCTCGGATCCGAACCGCCCGGTTCCATACCGTCAGCGGCCAGTCGTTCCCCTCTATGGCGGGAGCCTGCCCTCGAGTTGGCCGGTGTGGCAGGTGGATGATCAGCGGCACGCCCACCTTCGACCGGACGTGCTCAGCTTCGACTCCGGAACCCTGAACACCGACGTGACCATCGCCGGTCGAGTGGCGGCCCGTTTGTTTGCCTCCACCACCGGAACCGACGCCGACTGGATCGTCAAGCTGATCGACGTCTATCCGGAGGATGTGCCGGACGATCCCAAGATGGGCGGGTACCAGCTGATGGTGGTCAACGATGTGTTCCGGGCCCGATATCGGAACAGCTACGAGAGACCCGCTCCGGTCATGGCCAATCAGGTGAGCGAGTATGCCGTCGATCTCCATGCGGCCGATTACACCTTCAAGAAGGGCCACCGCATCATGGTCCAGATTCAAAGCACCTGGTTCCCACTGATCGACCGGAACCCGCAGCGATTCGTGCCCAACATCTTTCAGGCCAAGGACGGCGACTTCATGACCGCGACACAGCGGATCTACCACTCAATACGGTATCCCAGCCGGATCGACGTGTCCGTGGTGGATCGATGAGGGCCGCGTGGCTGTTGGCTGCCGCCGCCGGACTTTCCCTTGGGGTTCCGGCCGCCGCTGTCGCTCAGGGTGATATCGCCGCCTACGATCACTCCACCGTCATGATCCCGATGCGGGACGGCGTGCGCCTCAACACGGTGGTGTGGCGCCCCAGAGACCAGATCGGTCCATTGCCGATTCTGCTGCAGCGGACGCCATACGACGCGGAGGGCACCTGCCGTGGCGTATTTGCGGAGTATGGCTCGATCGTTCGCGAGCGCTACTTGCTGGTATGCCAGGATCTGCGGGGCAAGTACGGCTCCGAGGGCCAGTTCTCCATGATCCGTCCGACCCGGGTGCCCGGGGACGTCAAGGCCATCGACGAGACCACCGACGCCTACGATGCCATCGACTGGTTGGTGAAGAACCTGCCCAACACCAACGGTCGAGTCGGGATGCGAGGGATCTCGTACGACGGCTGGACGACGATGATGGCGTTGCTCGATCCGCATCCAGCGCTCAAGGCCGCGTCGCCCCAGGCTTCTCCGGACGACATGTTCCTGGGAGACGACTTCCACCACAATGGCGCCTTCCGCCTCAGCTACGGCTTCGAGTATGTGGCGGCTGTGGACGGGCAAACGTTCACCCCCTATGCGTTCGACCGTCTGGATACGTACGAATGGTTCCTCCGCCTAGGGGGGTTGGCCAACGTCGACGGCAGGCTCTTTCATCACAACAAACCGGCCTGGACCGACTTCACCAGCCACCCCGCCTTTGACGACTATTGGAAAGCCCGGAAGGTGATTCGTCACATCACCAGCGTGAAGGTGCCGACGCTCACCGTGGCCGGGTGGTGGGATCAGGAAGATTTCTACGGTCCGCTGACCATCTACGAGAAGATGGAGTCGCTCGACACCAAAGGGATCAACTATCTCGTGGTCGGTCCGTGGAACCACGGCGGTTGGACCGACGAACAAGGGGCGGCTCTCGGCCCGATCAAGTTCGGCAGTCCAACCAGTGCGTTCTTCCGGGATTCGGTGGAAGCCCGCTGGTTCGCCTACTGGCTCAAGGACAAGGGGACGCTCAATCAGCCCGAAGCCCTCACGTTCCGGGCCGGGGCCAACACCTGGCAGCGCCACGACACCTGGCCCCCCAAGACCGGCGTGACGGAGCGGCGGCTCTATTTCAACTCGGCCGGGCGCCTGACCTGGACGCCGCCACCGGCCGGCACCGCCTTCGACAGCTATGTGTCGGACCCGGCCCATCCCGTTCCGTACCGGGCCCGCCCGATCGTTCCGCTGTATGGCAGCAAGCCGCGTTCGTCCTGGCCTCTGTGGCAGGTGGACGATCAACGACACAGTCACCTGCGGCCCGACGTCCTGAGCTTCGAGACCGAACCCCTCGCGGCCGACGTGACGATCAGCGGCAAGGTCCTGGCCCGCCTTTTTGCGTCGACGACCGGCACCGACGCTGACTGGGTGGTCAAGTTGATCGACGCCTACCCGGAGGACTACCCCGCTGAACCCGTGATGGGCGGGTACCAACTGATGGTGGTCGGGGATGTGTTCCGCGGCCGTTTCGTCTCGAGCTACGAGCGCCCGGCGGCGCTGACTCCGAACAAGGTCACGATGTTCCCGGTGGATCTGCATGCCGCTGACTACACTTTCAAGCAGGGCCACCGGATCATGGTGCAGGTCCAAAGCACCTGGTTCCCCTTGATCGACCGGAACCCGCAGACCTTCGTCGCCAACATCTTCGAGGCCCGGGATCAGGACTACCGGAGCGCGACCCAGCGGGTCTACCGGTCGGCGCGCTATCCGTCTCACCTCTCCGTTTCCGTAGTCACCCCGTGACCGGCCTGCGAACCTCGGCACTCGACCCTGGCGCGGAGTCGGAACTCGCCGCGCGGTTTGGCGATCGGTTTACGACGGCCACGGCGATCCGCGATCATCACGCGCAAGGCGAGGCGTATCCGATTCCGCATCCACCGGACGCAGTCGTCTTCCCGAAGACCACCGACGAAGTGAGTCAGATTGCGGCGATCTGTACCAAGTATCGGACCCCGATGGTCGCCTGGGGGGCTGGTTCATCGCTGGAGGGTCACATTGCCGCTGTCCGCGGCGGGGTGACGGTCGATTTCTCGGAAATGAACCGAATCACGCGTCTCTCGCCGGAGGACCTCGACGTCACGGTGGAGGCCGGCGTGACTCGGCGACAACTGAACGACGCGCTCAAAGGTACCGGCCTCGCCTTCTTCATCGATCCGGGCGCCGACGCCACGCTGGGCGGGATGGCTGCCACCCGTGCTTCGGGGACGACAGCGGTCCGCTACGGTACCATGCGGGAAAACATCCTCGGGCTCACCGTCGTGCTGGCCGATGGCCGGGTCATTCGTACCGGCGGCCGAGCCCGCAAGTCATCGGCCGGGTACGATCTGACTCGTTTGTTCGTCGGATCGGAAGGCACGCTGGGCCTGATCACCGACGTCACGCTTCGATTGCACGGCATCCCGGCGGCCATTGCGTCGGCTGTGTGTCAGTTCGCGTCCCTCGACGGGGCGGTGGACACGGTCATCTCCACGATCCAGCTCGGTGTGCCAGTCGCGCGGATCGAACTCCTCGATGAGGTGTTCATGGCGGCGCTGAACAAGTATGCCGGCCTCGATTACGCGCCGGCGCCCACGCTGTTCTTCGAGTTCCATGGCGGGTCTGATGCCGGCGTTCGTGAAGATGCGGCAACCGTGAAGGAGCTCGCCGAACAGAATGGAGGTTCGGCCTTCCAGTGGGCGACCGATGAGACGGAGCGGGCCAGGTTGTGGAAGGCGAGACACGAGGCGTACTTCGCCAGTCTGACGATCAAGCCCGGCGCGCGGTCGTGGATCACGGATGTCTGTGTCCCGATATCCTGCCTCGCGGAGGCCATCCGGGCCGCCAAGCGGGACATCGCAGAATCGTTCATCCAGGGGGCGATTCTGGGCCACGTCGGGGATGGGAACTTCCATGTCGGCTATCTCGTCGATCCGGCCAACCCCACCGAGCTGACCGAAGCGAAGCGGCTCAATGACCGGATGGTGGATCGGGCCATCGCGGCGGGTGGGACCTGCACGGGCGAGCACGGGATCGGGCTGGGCAAGCAGGAATCGCTGCTCAAAGAACATGGTGAGGGGGTCCAGGTCATGCGCGATATCAAGCGGGCGCTTGATCCGGGCAACCTGCTGAATCCGGGGAAGATCTTCCGCTAGCCACCATCGAGGGATCCTGCATGCGGGCACTCCTGCTGGCCGCGGCTCTTGCCGCGCCGACCGGTTCATTGGCAGCCCAGACACCGCGCGACACGACGGCAGCGGTAATTCGGGCTGGCCGACTGTTCGACAGCGAGACCGGTACCTTCGGGGCCGGCCGGGAAATTCTGGTGCGTGCGGGTCGGATCGTTGCCGTCGGTGACAAAGTCGATCACCCGGCCGGGGCCCGGCTGATCGACTTGAGTCGCTATACCGTGATGCCCGGGTTGATCGATGCTCACACCCACCTGCTGTATCTGGAAGGCGTGACCGGCGGCCTCACGATGGAAGGCGTCAAGGCCCTCGTGAATGAGGGGCTCCCGCTCCGGACGCTCCACGGCGCAGCCCGGGCCAGAACGTTTCTCGAGGCCGGCATTACCACCGTTCGTGATCTTGGCAACAGTGGCCGGTTCGGCGACGTGGCCCTCCGGGACGCGATCGAGGATGGCAGTGTCGACGGGCCGCGAATGATTGTGTCCGGACCGGGTTTGAGCTCCGTCGGTGGCCAGTTTCCGGGTCTCAAGCCGGGCTACGAGGCCATCGCCGGGGACGAGTACCAGATCGTCCACAACGCCGCCGAGGCAGCCGATCTGGTCCGGCAGAATGTGACGTTCGGCGCCCAGGTCATCAAGATCTATTCGAACAACACCCCTAATGTCGGCTTTCTTAGTTCCGACGAGATCCGGGCGATCGTCGCCGCGGCGCGAATTCATGGGGTCAAGGTGGCGGCGCACGCCACCGATGATGCGGCCGTCTATCGGGCCGCCGATGCCGGCGTCAACTCGATCGAGCACGCGTACCGTGTGGCCGATTCCACGCTGGCGCTAATGGCCAGGAACGGCGTGACCCTGGTGCCCACTGATATCGACAGCGTGACGCTGGTCCAGTACATGACCATCAGCAACCGGGGCGGCCCCCCGCCGACCCCGGATCAGATTCAGCGGTTCATGGCCAGTCAGCGTGACCGCCTGATGCGGGCGGTCAAAGCCGGGGTCACGATCACCGCCGGCTCGGACAACTATCTCGACCTCCACTGGCCGCAAGGCTCCGCGGCCCGACGCAACCTGTTTGCCTATCGCGCGGCCGGCATGACGGCCGCGCAGGTGCTCCAGGCCGCGACGATCAACGATGCCCGTCTATTGGGCATGGAGGGGCGGCTTGGCGTGATCAAGGCGGGAGCCTGGGCGGATCTGGTCGCCGTGGACGGCGATCCGGAGCGGGATTTTGGCGCGATCGAGCGGGTGCGCTTCGTCATGAAGGCCGGGACCGTCTATGTCGGTCGCTGACGAGCCAGTTGGCAGGGACCGCCTTCGATGATCTGGCTGGCGGCGGCCATCCTGGCGCTGACAGTTCTGATGGGGTTGGAGACCCTGATTGGTGGGTCCCGAATCCGTCGGCTGCGCGATTGTCCGCCGGTCGATCGTCTTCACGCGCCCCCAGTATCGATCGTCGTTGCGGCACGGGACGAGGCGGCCCACATCGAGGCGGCGGTCGCCACGATGCTGAGGCAGGACTATCCCGATTTCGAGCTGGTGGTGGTTGATGACCGGTCCACGGATGATACCAGTGGCATTCTCGACCGAATGGCGACCGCCGACCCCCGCCTGACGGTTATCCATGTCTGCGACCTGCCCCCAGGCTGGCTGGGCAAGAACCACGCATTGCAGGCGGGCGCAGGACAGGCCCGGGGGACCTACCTCCTGTTCGCCGATGCGGATGTTCACCTGGCGACGGATGCCCTGAGCCGGGCGATCGGCCGATGTGAGGCCGCGGGCATAGACCATCTGGCCGTCGGGCCGGACCTGGTCATGCCAGGCGCCTTGCTCCAGGCGTTCGGCGTCTTCTTCCTCTACTCGTTTCTCGCCTTTACCAAGCCCTGGAAGGCCAGTGACCCGAACAGCTGGTTTTTTGTCGGGATCGGGGCCTTCAACCTGGTGCGCCGCGAGGCGTATTGGGACGTTGGGGGCCACGAACGAGTCCGTCTCCGCCCCGACGATGACCTCAAGCTGGGCAAGGTGCTCAAACGGGCGGGATATCGTCAGGAGGCCGGCATCGGTTCCGGGATGCTCTCGGTGGCCTGGTACCACTCCCTTGGCGAGATGATCCACGGGCTCGAAAAGAACATGTTTGCCGGCGTCGACTACAGCATCCTCCTTTCCCTCGCGGGAGGATTGCTGCAACTTGTCCTTGGCGTGTTGCCGATCATTGCGGTGTTTGCGGTGACCGGGCCGGTCCGAGTTCTGCTGGCCGCCCAGGTCGCAGCCGTCATCCTGACGATGGCCGTCAACGCGAAGGTGCTGGGATTGCCGGTGCGGGTGGTATTGCTGACCCCGATCGTCGTCGGGCTGTTCGTATTCATTCTGTGGCGCACCATGGTCCTGAACCTGATTCAAGGCGGGATCCGCTGGCGCGGCACGTTCTACTCTCTCCGTGAACTCAAGGCCAATCGAGTATGAAATTGTTCGCTCTGTTGCTGCTCCTGATGCCCGGCCTTGCCACGGCGCAGGCCCCGGCCAAGCGCCGGGTGGTTCCCGGCGACTTCTACCGGATCAAAGATGTGGGCAATCCAGTCCTGTCTCCGGACGGCCAATGGGCCGCCTACACGGTGGGGACCGCCGATTCAGCCAAGGACAAGCGGACCAGTGACATCTACATGACCAGCTGGGATGGCACGAAGACCATCCAGCTGACTTCCTCGCCCGACGACGAGTCGGCGCCGCGGTTCAGTCCGGACAACCGCTACGTCAGCTTTCTGAGCGCTCGCGGGAACGATGAGAAGGGAGCCCAGCTCTGGCTGCTCGATCGTCAGGGCGGCGAGGGGCAACGGGTAACGGACCTCAAGCCCGGGATCAACGACTATGCCTGGTCCCCGGACGGCAAGCGTCTGGTCTTCGTGAGGATCGATCCCGACCCCGACACGGCCACGTCAACGGAGAAGCGGGCCCCGAAAGCGATCGAAATCGACCGGTGGGACTTCAAACGGGACTACGTCGGGTACCTGACTCGCCGCCGCACCCATCTCTATCTGTTCGATCTCGCGGCCCGAACGCTCGAGCAGATCACCAGCGGCGATTTTGATGACGCCGCCCCCGCCTGGTCTCCGGATGGTCGAACCATCGCATTCGTCAGCAAGCGGGCTCCCGGAAGCGATCGCACCGATAACGCCGACATCTACGCGGTCGAGGCCCGTGCCGGCGCGGTACCGAGACAGATCACGACCTTCGAAGGGAGCGACGGGGGGCGGGGGTCAGGCGGACTGAGTTTCAGTCCAGACGGGAAGTGGATTGCCTACCTCCGGTCCGGCGATCCCAAGTACTGGGCCTACAACAATCGCCGAGTGGCGATTTCGCCTGCGGCGGGGGGCGAGGCCCGGGTGCTCACCGAGACGCTCGATCGTCCCGTGAACGAGTTGCAGTGGTCGAGTGACGGCAGCGCGATCTACTTTGTCTACGACGACGATCGCAGCGTGCCGCTCGGCCGGGTGATGATCGCCACGGGGGCGATCGAGCAGGTGATCAAGGGTCCCCGGGCGTTCGGAGGCCTGTCGATCAGCGGTGGCAGGATGGCGATGGTTGAGAGCACCGACGGCGCACCGGCCGAGGTCGTGGCACTCGACAACGGTGCGGTCCGTCGGCTGACGCGGTGCAACGACTCGCTGATGGCCGTCCTCGATCTGGGACCGGTCCAGGAGCTGGAATCGAAGAGCCGGGACGGAACCAGAGTGGGCAGCATGCTCTACTTGCCGCCGGACTACCGGCCGGGACAGCGGTTGCCGCTGGCGCTCCACATTCACGGCGGTCCATTCGGCCAGGACGGTCACGACTTCGACCTGATGCGACGCGTGTTCGCGGCACGCGGCTACGCGGTGCTGGCCCCGAACTATCGGGGCAGTTCGGGGCGGGGCGAAGCGTACAGCCGGGCGATTTTCGGCGACTGGGGGAACAAGGAGGTCCTGGACCTCATTGGCGCGGTCGACGAAGCCATCGCCCGCGGCATCGCCGACCCGGCTCGGCTCGTCCTTGGCGGCTGGAGCTACGGGGGCATTCTGACCGACTACATGATTGCGTCCGATCAGCGGTTCAAGGCCGGCGCGGCCGGCGCCGGCAGCGCGCTGCAGCTCTCGATGTACGGCCACGACATGTATATCAACCAGTACGAGCAGGAGCTCGGGCTTCCGTGGAAGAACCCGGAGGCCTGGCTCAAGGTATCGTATCCTTTCTTCAAAGCGGACCGGATTACCACGCCCACGCTCTTCATGGGCGGGGAACGCGACTTCAATGTGCCGATTATCGGATCCGAGCAGATGTATCAGGCCCTCAAGACGAATGGTATTGACACCAAGCTCGTCGTGTATCCGGGGATGTTCCACGGGCCGGGTTTCCCCAGTCAGCGAGTTGACATCATGACCCGCTACATCGGCTGGTGGGAGCGATACGTCAAACCGATGATTCCATGACCGGGCGACGCCTGTTGGCCGGGCTGCTCGTGGTGCTGGCGCTGGGGATCGGTTCGCTCTTCACCGTCGTCGGTCCGATCGTGGCCGGCCGGATGAATCGGGTGGAGGCGGGCGTCGTTCGCCCGCCGTCGGCCGCGGCAGTCGCCCTGCATCGAACCCTGGGTGTCGTGGATCTCCATGGTGACTTGTTGCTCTGGCCGCGTTCGATCCTGGCCCGGGGGACCCGCGGCCACGAAGATCTGCCGCGGCTGCAGGAGGGCGGGGTGGTGCTCCAGGTGCTGTCGTCGGTCACGCAGACCCCGCGCGGCATCAACTACCTGCGGAACGACAGTACGACGGACCAGGTGCGGCTCCTGGCCATCGCCTCGCGCTGGCCGCTGGCGACGTGGTCGAGCCGGGTGGAGCGTTCGCTCTATCAGGCCCGGAAACTTGCCGCCGCCGCCCAGGCGTCCGGCGGCCAGCTCATCCAGATCCGGAGTGCGGCCGATATCGGGCGTCTGCTGGCCGTTCCGGCATCCAACCCGAAATTGGTCGGCGTCCTGCTGTCGATCGAAGGGCTGCATGCCAGCGAAGGGCGCGAAGCCAATCTCGATCGGCTCTACGATGCCGGCCATTGGATGATGGGAGTGACTCATTTCTTCGACAATGAGGCCGGCGGCTCCTCCGCCGGGGTGATGAAGGGCGGGCTGACGCCGTTCGGCCGGGATGCTATCCAATGGATGGAGCGGAAGGGGGTCATAGTCGACCTCGCCCACGCGTCACCGGCGACGATTGACGATGCCCTGCGTTTGGTTTCTCGCCCCGTGGTGGGTGTCCCATACCGGTGTCAAAGGAACCTGTCCCGGTCCACGGAACCTGGATGGTGCTGATCACTGACGCGCTGCTCCGGTCCGGGTTCACGGACGAGCAGGTGCGAAAGGTCATGGGTGGGAACGTACTTCGTCTCTTGACCGAGACCCTGCCGCCCCACTGAAGCCGCCTGTGCGACGCGTCAGGCGGCCAGGTAGCTCCGCATCCCACTCAGCGAGTCGATCGGCGTGAAGCCGAACCGGTTGATCAGTCCGGCAAGCTGGCGGGTGCCTTCTCCTCCAACCAAAACCGGAATCCTCGAGCCGAGTCCCGAGGCCAAGGCGGCAAACTCGCGCTCCGTTCCGGTCTCATCAATCGGGAAAACGATACTCAGGCCGATCGCCCGGGCGTGGAGCTGGGTCGCGGCCAGGGCGACCTCCTCCCCGGGCAAATCAGGGCCGAGGTAAATGGCTCTCCAGCCGGCTGCGGCGGCGGTCGCAGCGGCCAGGATGGCTCCCAACTCATGGTGTTGGCCGGATGTCGTAGCGGCAACGAAGACGGGAGCTGTTGGATCGCTCGGGAGGCCGGCCAGCAGGCCGCTCATGATCTGGCGCACCGTGGCCGTCGTGAGGTGTTCCTGAACGATCCGAAGCCGGCCCTGGTGCCACTGTTCGCCCACCTCCCTCACCAATGGTGCCACAACGGATTCCGCAAAGGGCACCGGGCCGAGCAACGTGGCCGCGCGGCGGAGCGCCACATCCAGGGCGGCGCCGTCCATCCAGTGGATCGCCTCGAGGCAGCGCCGGATGGTTCGCTCGGCAGCATCCTCGCCGGGCGCCGTCTCGGGCGTATCGGATCGGTGGCCAACGGTCTCGTCAAGCAGGCTGGCGACATCGGTATCCGGCAGTTCGGAGAGACGACCGATCGAATGGCCGTGAAGCGTGGCCCGCCGCAGGAGTGACAGCCGGCCGACGTCCGACTCGGAATAGAGCCGCTGGCCTCCTTTGGTCCGGGCGGGTGCGACCACTCCGTAGCGCCGCTCCCAGGCCCGGAGCAACTCAGCGGACAGGCCGGTCCGCTTGAGCACGATCCGCACTGGAAAGACCGGAGTCTTGGGGTCTGACAGCATGCCCTAGCATACTCGCTTGTCCGGTTTTTGTAAAGTAAACATCGCTCGTTAACTAAACAGGACCAGTACAGCGTGAGGGGCTCCGAGATTTTCGTACCCACCGGTGCGTCGACCTCGGAGTCCCGTTCTCGAGTTCCGACCTACTCGTGGAAGGGAGTGTCCGGCTGCGGGAACGGCCAACGGCGGCCGGCGTCGAACGCCTCGAGTTGAAGGAGGAACGTGCCGACGCCGGCGGCGCCCTGCATGAAGCCCGTCTGGGCAACAAGATTTGCCGGCTCGGAGCGATTTTCGGCCTGAATCCACCGCAGGCCGGTTTCGTCCTGGGTGGCCCGCTCCAGGGTGTTCGCCACGACGCGCTGCCGCATGGTCACGGCGGCCGGCGTGTGATGATAACGGGCGAGATCGACCATGTATTGGCCGATGCCGACGTTGCCGCAGCACTGGCTGATGTTGTTCCAGTACCCGTCGGTTCGCTGCTCGGGGACGCCGGCGGCAAAGACTCCCTGGTTGAGGGAGTCGACCCAGTTGGCCCATCGTGACTCACCAGTGATCTGGTGGAGGCGATAGAACAGTCGGGCCGTGCCGACCGGGCCGTGGCACCAACTGAGGTAGAACCGGTTCTCGCCGCCGCCGCTTTGGTGAAAAATCGTGGTGGCGCCGTTCCGCCGGGTCGCGATCGCCTCCAGGTAATGGGCGGCCTTGAGCGCGCCTTCCAGGAACCGCCGGTCGCCGGAGTCCTGGTAGAGCGTGGCGAGGAAGTAGCCGACGCCGGCGGTTCCGTGGGAAAAATTCGGGTAGTTTCGCCGGAATGAAGCCGCCGGGTACCACATCAAACCGCCCTCGGCCGCCTCCCCGGTGACCAGGAGGCGTTCGCCGGCCTTGACCGCTTGCGTCAGGAAATTGCGGTCCTTCCATTCACGGGCAGCCGCCAGCAGAACGAGCCCGGTCCCCGCCATTCCGCTGATGATGTCGTTTGAATCACTGGTCGCGCCGCGTTGACCGATCCGTTCGGCGGCCTGGCGGGCCGCCGAGCCGTACCGGGCGCCTCCGCCTGCCTTCGCTAGCGCCAGCAACGTGTAACCCAGGCCTCCGAGGCCCGTGTAGAGCCCGTTGTCGAGCTCCTCCGGTTTCGCCGTCATCTGTCCGATCAGATGATCGGCGCCGGACTGGGCCTTCGCGAGCCACTGCGGGTCATGATTGGCGGCGTGGAGGGCCGCAAAGAACAAGACGACGCCCGGCATGCCGCTGTAGAAATCCAGCCCCGCCGAATCGGGCTTCAGCGGATCGGCGGGCCAGCGGGTCCCGCCGTCGCCCAGCTGGGAGCTCCGGTCGATCCATCGAGCCACTTCAAGGGCATTCGCCAGGAACGGTCGCGGTGCGGAGCGAGCGCGCCGGAGGTGGTGAAGCCACCCGTGCGGCAGGCCCACGGCCGCCGCCGCGAGCGAGGTTTGGGAAATCCAGGCGCGACGATCCATGGTCACCGGGGCGCACCCCGGTAGCCGGGACCGCGAATCACGCGGCCGGGCTTGGCACCGGTGTATTGGCCATTCTCGAACACTGCCACGCCGTTGACGAAGACGGCATCAATGCCGGTCGAGAGCGTCGCGGGTTCGGCGAATGTCGCCCGGTCCTGGACGGTGACCGGGTCGAGAATGACCAGGTCGGCCGCGAGGCCTGGCGCGATTCGTCCTCGGTCGTAGGCCATGATCTCGTTGGCGGCCACGGCGCTCATTCGATGGATCGCCCCCTCCAAGCTGAGGGCGCCGAGGTCGCGGACATATCGGGCAAGAACGCGGGGGAATGCGCCGTAGCCTCGCGGATGGACCGCGAATCCGGTGGCGGCAGGGCCGGCATCCGTATCGAACGAGGTAAACTCTTCCCGCATTGCCTTGATCTTGTTCGCCTCGGACATGCTCTGGGGCATCGCGAACGCCTCAGTTTGAGCGATCGCGAAGAAAACCGCCCAGGGATCCTGGCCGACGGCGCGGGCGATGGCTCCGATTGACTGCCCGTTGTACGCCTGGTAGGCCTGCAACGTCAGGCCGGCGACGACCACGCGATCCCAGTTCTTGCCCACATGGGCGAACCAGTTTTCCCAGCCGCCCGTCGTCTCCATGTCGCGCCGCATCTCGGACTGGACCGCCGGATCGCGGAGTTTCTTCATCAGCGCGTCCTGGCCTTCGGCCGCATGTCTTGGGTGCAGCAATGCCCTGATGCCGAGGCCGTTGTTGATGTAGGGATAGACGTCGACCCCGACTTGCTGGCCGTCGATGCGGGCGGCGCGAATCCGGGCGAGTGCCTGATCCATCTTGCCCCAGTTCGCCTGGCCGGCCGTCTTCAGGTGATAGATGTGCACCGGGGTCCCGGCCGCTTTGCCGATCCGGAGCGCTTCTTCAATTGCCTCAAGCAGGCGATCGCCCTCGTTCCGCATGTGGGTGAAATAGCGACCGCCATATTCGCCGGCCACCCGGGTCAATTCCGTGATCTCCGCTTCGGAGCCGTAAATCGCCGGTGGGTAGATCAACGACGTGGAGACGCCGATGGCGCCGGCTTCCATCGCTTCGCGGACCAGGGCCCGCATGCGGTCGAGCTCTTCGGGTGTGGCCTGTCGGTCGGTGTCGCCGATCACCAGCTGGCGGATCTGCGTGTGGCCGACCGTTTGGGCCATGTTCATCGGCATGCCGGCCTGGTCGAGCCTGGCGAGGAACTCCCGCATCGTGCGCCATCCGCGGCGGGTGCCCTGGGCCTCGCTGAGCGGGGCGTCGCTTTCGCCCTCGCCGGCATTGATCGTCGTGATCCCCTGTGAGATCAGGTTGAGCGCGGCGGCCGGATCGAGCAGAAACGGAGCAGCCGTCTGCCCCATCATGTCGATGAATCCGGGCGTGACGGTTTTTCCGGTGGCATCGACCGATTTGCGCCCGAGCGACGGAGCGATGCGGCCGATCGCCGCGATCCGTCCGTCGAGAACGCCGATGTCACCCCGATACCAGGGGGCTCCCGTGCCGTCGATGATCCTGCCCCCGTGAATGACGACGTCGTATCGGGGAGACTGCGCCCCTGCGGCGGGCGGCGGGCTGAGGGCCAGGAGACCGAGGGCCAGCAGCCATTTCGCTTTCAGTTCCATGACAGGCCTCTGAACTGATCAAGGTTGACGTTGCCACCGCTCAACACGCAGGCCACACGAGATCCGGGCGGCAGGCCAATCAAGCCAGCCCGCAGCGCGGCCACCGGGGCGGCCGCGGCCCCTTCGACCACGAGCTTGCATCGCTCCATGATCCAGAGGACCGAATCGAAGATGTCGGTGTCCGGCAGCGTCACGATGTCGTCCACGTAGCGCTGGCAGACGGAGAAGGTAATCTCTCCCACGGTGCGGACGCGGAGTCCGTCGATGACGGTGCGGCAATCGATCGTCACGATCCGGCCCGCGGCGAGGCTCTCCTTCATGGCCGGGCCGTCGGACGACTCAACACCGATGATTCGAATGTTCGGGTTGTGGCTCTTCGCGGCCATCGCCACGCCGGAAATCAGCCCGCCCCCGCCAATCGGGACGACGATCGCGTCCACGTCGGGCCAATCAGAGACGATTTCGAGGCCCAGGGTGCCCTGGCCGGCGATCAGGTCGGGGTCATCAAAGGGGCTCACGTAGATCAGGCCTTCCGTCCGGACCAGTTCCTTGGCCTTCTCGTTGGCCTCGTCCCAGATTCGGCCATGGAGCACCACCTCGGCGCCATAGGCTCTGGTGGCGGCTACTTTCGAGGGCGTCGCATTCTCCGCCATGCAGACGACCGCCCGGACGCCGTGAATGCTGGCGGCGAGAGCCACGCCCTGGGCATGATTGCCGGCCGAGGAGCAGACGATGCCCCGCTGTTTCTCCTCCGGCGTCATGAGAGCCAGCTTGTTGAGGGGGCCTCGGATCTTGTAGGCCCCGACCCGTTGGAACATCTCAGCCTTGAGGCGCACCTCGTACCCGCTGAGGTCCGACAACTGGCGTGACCCGAGCAGGGGCGTGTGGTGGATATGGCGGCCGATTCGCTCCCGGACTGCCCGGAAATCGTCAATCGTCAGGTCTAGCATCAAACCAAGCCTCGGGTGGAGTGGGTGGGGGCCACGAACGGAGCCGATGGGAATCTCGCTCCGGGGCGCCGTCCGAGCTACCCTGGCGGGCATTTGCGCGGCCGACTGTGCGCGACGTACTATCCCTGTTCGTCACACACCCGACACCACGAGTGTACCATGGACCTAGGCACCGCCCGCGTCTTCCGATGGGATGAACTCCCCCTGGAAGTCGTCACCGACATGCTGTCCCGCAAGATCGTCACCGGCGAGAAGGTGATGGCCGGTCATATCTGGCTCAAGAAAGGTTGCGTCGTACCCCAGCATTCTCATGAAGCGGAGCAGTGCTCCATCATCTTCTCCGGGGCGCTCAAGTTCATCATCGCCGGCGAAACGATGGTGGCGGGGCCGGGCCAGATCCTGGTGATTCCGTCCTGGGTCAAGCACGAGGCGGTCGCGCTGGAGGACACGTACGAAATGGACATCTTCGCGCCGATCCGCTGGGACTGGCTCGACAAGACCGACTCGTACTTCACCCAGCAACCGGTTCAGGCGGCCGAGTTCTCCAATCCGGCGACCGCCGCGAATCCGGCCCGGCTGATCCGCTGGAGTGATGTGGCGACCACGCCAATGACTCCGCAGATCGACCGGGCGTTTGTGTCAGGAGAACGCGCAACAGCGGCGATGTTCCAGCTTCGCCGGGGCGGCGTTGTGCCGACACATCAGCACGAGGCCGAGCAGCTTACCTGGGTTCGGTCCGGTCGGCTCCGGTTCGTGGTCGGCGGGGAGGCGTTCGACGTCCCCGGTGGGTCGGTGCTCCGAATTCCGTCCAATGTGCCTCACAGCGCCGAGGCGATCGAGGACTCCGAAGCGACCGACATGTTCAGCCCTCGGCGGGAAGACTGGATCACCGGAACGGACCAGTATTTCCAGCAGAATCATCGTTAGATCCAAGGAACGGTATGCGCGCAATCCGGGTTCATCAATTCGGCGATCCATCGGTTCTTCGGCTCGAAGAGGTCCCGACGCCCGAGGCAGGCGCGGGCCAGGTCCAGATCAGGGTTCAAGCCGCCGGGGTCAATCCGGTTGACACCTACATCCGGAACGGGCGCTACGGCGCCTTGCCGACGCCTCCGTTCATTCCAGGTTCCGACGGGGCCGGCACGATTGCGGGTCTCGGTGCGGGGGTGACGCGCTGGAAAGTTGGCGACCGGGTCTTCTTCCACGGTACTACACTCGGCGGTCCCTATGGCGCCTACGCCGAGGTAGCGGTGTGCGATCAGGACACGGTGTACCGCCTGCCGGCCAAGATGGGGTTTGCGGAAGGGGCCGCGCTCGGCGTCCCGTACGCGACGGCCTACCAGGCGCTGATGGTCAAGGCGCGGCCGAAACCCAACGAAATCGTGCTGGTCCACGGGGCCAGCGGTGGCGTCGGGACGGCAGCCTTGCAACTGGCTCGCTGGAAGGGCCTGCGCGTCATCGGCACAGCGGGCAGTCCTGACGGTCTCGAACTGGTCAAGGCCAATGGGGCGCACCTCGCCGTCAGCCACAAGGAAGCGCTCTACGTCGACCAGATTCGCGAGGCGGCGGATCACGGCCGCGGTCCCGACATCATCCTGGAAATGCTGGCGAATGTGAATCTTGATCAGGATCTTGACCTGGTGGCCCGCGGGGGCCGGATCGTCGTCATAGGAAGCCGCGGCAGAACGGAGATCGACCCCCGAAAGATCATGGCCAAGGATGCGTCGATTTTCGGCGTGTTCCTCTGGAATCAAAGCAATGAGGAGCTGGCCGCGATCTATGCCGATCTCACGGCCGGGGTCGAGCAGGGCGCGCTGGTTCCGGTCATCGGCCAGGAGTTTCCGCTGGCCGAGGCCTCGCGCGCGCACGATGCCGTGCTCGCTCCTGGTGCGTATGGCAAGATCGTGCTGGTTCCCTAGCCGGAAAATGAGAACGAGGCACCGGATCGGGGGGATCCGGTGCCTCGCCTCGGGGGTACTGACCCAGCCTGGGGGAGCAGGCGGGCCATGGGGAGACTCCGATCATGAATCGGAACGCTCATGTATTGGGCAATCGGCGTGCCGGTTTAAACCCGCGCGCAGGGCCTCCGTGCAAGATCTTTTCCGCCTTGCGGTTAGGCCTGTGCCCTGCGGCGGTCATCGGCATCGGCTCGTAACCGCCTGATCCGTCTCCACCACAGGATTGTCGCTCGGTCCCAACGAAAGAGGAATCCAGGCATGGTCAGATTCGCCGCTGTGCTCGGCGCGCTCATCGCGATGGCGCCGCCGGTTGTGGCCCAGTCGAGGCCCCGGGCGCGGGATCTCGGCGTGGCGCCCGGCGAGTTCCGCCCCGGTTCCCGGAACGCCATCACGGACGTAGCCGGGGTCCGGGTCGGTCAAGTCACCGTGACCGAGGGCGACTCGGTCCGGACCGGCCTCACGGCGATTTTTCCGCACGCCGGCAATCCGTTTCTCGACCGGGTCCCGGCCGCGATTGTCGTCGGGAACGGCCATGGCAAGCTCCTCGGATCGACTCAGGTCGCGGAGCTGGGTGAGCTCGAGACGCCGATTCTGCTCACCTGCACGCTCTGCGTGTGGAAAGCCGCCGATGCCATGGTGGGCTGGCTGCTCGAACAGCCCGGCATGGACAAGGTCTACTCGATCAATCCTCTGGTGGGCGAAACCAACGACGCCGGGCTGAACGCGATCCGGTCCCGGCCAATCACGCCGACCCAGGTGCGAACGGCACTCGAGTCAGCCTCGACCGGGGAGGTGGCGGAAGGGTCCGTCGGCGCCGGGGCCGGAACCACGGCGTTCGGCTGGAAGGGCGGGATCGGTACCTCATCGCGGAAGTTGCCGGGCGCCCTGGGTGGCTGGACCGTCGGTGCTCTGGTTCAGAGCAACTACGGCGGCATCCTCCAGATCCTCGGCGTTCCGGTCGGCCGTGAGCTTGGCCGGTACTCATTCCAGCATGAGATCGAGAAGGAGCCGGGCGCCGGCTCGATCATGATCGTCGTCGCGACGGATGCGCCGCTCGACGATCGGAATCTCCGCCGCCTCGCGACCCGGGCATTGCTGGGCCTTGGCCGGACCGGATCGTTCATGGGCAATACGTCGGGCGACTACGTGATCGCATTCGCGACCCATCCCGCCGTCCGCCGTCCCCTGCCTGACGCCGCCGCCCGGCGGGACAGCCTGGTGTCCGGCCGCCGGGAGCTCGCGAACCAGGAAATGTCGGCGTTGTTCGAAGCCGTGGCGGAGAGTACCGAAGAGGCGATTTACAACTCGCTCTTTCGCGCGACGATGGTGTCAAGCCGGTTCGGCACGGTGGAGGCGCTGCCGATCGACCGGGTGACGGCGGTTCTCAGGAAATACCGCGCGATCGAACGTTAGGCGCCGGCCCGTCCGGCCGCCGCCCAGCCGGCGAGGGCGAATCCGCCGAAGACGGCCGCCACGGCGAGGATGCCGGAGAGCCCGCCGTAAACGGCTGCCCGGCCGAACTCGCCCTGCTCGATCAGGGCCGCCACTTCGATGCTGAAGGTGGAAAACGTCGTATAGCCCCCGCAAAACCCGATCGTGAGGAAGGCTTTGGCTTCGGGTGACCAGGCCGCAGTCAGCGCGGCGTAGCGAGCCACAAACCCGAGGATCAGAGAGCCGGTCACGTTGACGAGCAGCGTCGCGATCGGCAACGGCGTGGGTCGAGCGAAGGCGATTGCCACGAGATAGCGGGCGACGCCCCCCAGGGCGCTGCCCAGCGCGATGAACGGAATCATGGCTGAAATCTACTATCCCGGCGCTCGGGGCCGGGGCTGGTTCAGAGACGAACCCGGGCTTTGGGAGGAGCCGCCAGAACCTGATGGATAGCCGCAACGACGAAGTCGTCGTCGCTCCACAGGACGAGCTCGCCGCCGCGAGGCGAGGGTCGGAACAGGCAGCGGATCGATCCGCGGTGATCGATCAGAACCTGGATCGCGGGGAGGTCGGTTCGAATCGTCCGCACGCTGCGGAAGTCACCCCGCCGGATGGCCGCCGCGTTCTCCAGCAAATGGAGTCTGATCAATTCGACGGCGACCAAATCCCCCCGGGGGTCCGCCATCGAGATCCGCCCGCCGCTTTCATTCGCCGTATATCCGACCAGTGGAGCGAAGGCGGCGGCGCGCGACACTGCAGAATTCTGCGCGTGCCCAACCGTCGCCGCGCAACATGCAATGGCCGCCCAGACCGCCAGGTGCCGCGCCAGCTGGTTCAGGGCGCCACCCATGGTGTGGGCCGGCACTGATTTGGATCCGATGTGATTCATGTTGGGTCACCCTTCCGATCCCGGAAGGGGCAAGACGAGTGCCAGTAGCGCGGCGGTGCGGTTGCCGGGGTGGGCGGCTCAGCGCCCGAAGCGGGCGGCGGCTTCGGTGAAGGTGTGGAACAGGTGCCGCGTCCTCGGATCTTTGACTTCGAGAACTTCCGGGTGCCATTGAACGCCGACCACGAAGCCGTCGCCAGGCCGTTCGACGGCCTCGACCAAGCCGTCGGGGGCGAAGGCCGCCGGGATCAAGTCGTGTCCGAGGCGCTTGAGCCCCTGGTGGTGCATGCTGTTGACCGTCACCCGCCCGGCGCCGAACGCCGTTGCGAGCCGACTGCCGCCGGCCAGCTCGACCTCGTGAGCCAGGTGATCGCGCTCGAAGCCGGCCGTCGGGAAATAGTCATGCTTGATCGCGTTGGGCAGTTGATCTTCGAGGTCCTGATGGAGGGTGCCCCCGAGGGCGACGTTGATTACCTGGAGGCCCCGGCACAGCCCGAGCAGCGGCTTGCCGTCTTCGATTGCCCACTCGGCCAGTTGCAGTTCGACGGCGTCTCTGGCAGGGTCGGTATTTCCGAGCTTGGGATGCGGCATCTCGTGATACCGAGCCGGCTCCATGTCCACGCCGCCGGCAAGGAGAATCCCGTCCAATCGTTCGTAGACGCAGCGCAATGTATCCGGGTCGTCGTGGATCAGCGGAACCATCCAGGGAACCGCGCCCGCATCGGTCGCGGCGTAGAAGTACCGCTGGTTCATGACCCAGGACGCCGGCAGCCCGCCGGGGATGCCGTCGATGGCCTGCAGGGTCTGGGTCGGTATGCCGATCGTCGGCCGGTATTTCATGGCGCCGTCAAGATAATCAGGGTAAGAGGATCATCGGCACGGGTGGCCCGGAACCAAAGCAAGGCCCGGGCCACCCGGCCCTACAGGGTACCCTCGGCCGTCTCAACGATGAGCTGGTCGACCACGGCCTTGAGGTCGCCGGTCCGCTCGAACGTGGCCAATTGGCGGTCGGCGCTGGTCCCGTTCTCGAAAATGGTGAAGGCGTACTCGACCTCTTTCCGACTGCCGAGCTCGTCGAGAACGTCATCGACGAACCATTCGATCAGCTCCCGGATCAGGGTCCGGGCCGGCAGCTCCCTGCTCTTGCCGAAGTCGATCATCTTGCCGTCGAGTCCATACCGGCAGGCCCGCCACTTGTTCTCTTCGATGAACGTCGCCGAATACTGGCGCCAGCTCAGGTTGTCCCGGCGGAGCTTCCAGACCTTGGCGATGATCGCCTGGAACAGCGCGGCGACGCAGACGGCCTCGTCCACCCGGGTGCAGACATCGCAGATCCGCATCTCGAGCGTGGGATAGCTCCAGCTGGGCCGAATGTCCCACCAGATCTTCGACGCATTCGGAATGCTGCCGGTACCGACCAGGGTGTTGACGACATCCTCAAACTCGCTCCACGAATGGAGGCTCCGAGGAATCCCGGTCCGGGGAAAGCTCCGGAACACAATGCTTCGATACGATTTGAGACCGGTCTTCCGGCCCAGCCAGAACGGCGAACTGGTCGAGAGGCAGAGCAGGTGCGGCATCATGTAGCGCACCGCGTTCATCGCCTCGATGAGGAATTCCTTGTCCTCGATACCCACGTGGACGTGGGTGCCGAAGATCAGGAGCCGCTGAGCCAGTTCCTGGAGGTCCTCCTTGACACCCATGTAGCGTTCGAGCGGGGTTATCTCCTGTTCCAGCCAGCTCGAGAACGGATGGCTGCCCGCGGCCACGACCTTGAGGCCGTTCTTGGCTGCCAGATCCATGACCAGGCGTCGGAGCCGGACCAGTTCGGCGCGGGCTTCGGCCGGGGTATGGCAGACCTTGGTGCCGACCTCCACCATGGACTGGTGCAGCTCCGGTTTGATCTCGCCCAGCAGCACCGATTCTTCCTTGAGAATTTCGGTGATGTACGAGCGGAGCTCCCGGGTCTGGGGGTCGATGATCTGGTACTCTTCTTCGATTCCGATCGTAAGGCTGGGCGGTTTCATCAGGGCCGTTCCGGTTGAGCTGAAAGGTGAAAGACGGAACGGCCGGTCATCGCGGCTCGACGACGAAGGTCGGCACGGTGGAGCCACCGCCTGCCGTCACGTTCACGAGGGTTGCGGTTGACACCCGGGTGAGGCAGCCGTCCACGAACGCGCCGTCGAAGCAGAATGGCGCGGTGTCGACTATGCGGTCGGCATAGACAACGGCCCCGTCGGCCAGGCTCGGGAAGGTTTCGGACGGGAGCCCGATTCGGCGCTGAACGATGTACGGCTGCTCCAAGGCCCGGGCAACTTCCGTCGCCCATCGGCCGTCCTCCACTTCCCAGCCGAGAATGACGCCGGCCCCACCGTAGTCGTCGTTCGGTTTGAGCACCAGCTGGTCGCGGTTGGCCGCGATGTAGGGAAGAAGGTCGATGGTCTTGCCGTCGAGCCTGGTGGTCCGCTCTTCGACCACCCGGGTCCAGGGCACGTGGTCATCGATCACCGAGCGTTCGGCGGTCGTGAACAGATGATGGTTGCGTTCGTCGCTCAGGACGGCGAGGCTGGCCTTCTTGTGGAGGATCTTGGAGCGGAACGGGTTGACCATGCAGACGGCGCCGTCCCGAACGGCCCGGACCATCGGGTGATCCAGGCCGCCCTGCTCGATCAACTCGTTGATGAGCACCCGTTTGTAGATCAGGTCGATGCGAACGCCCTCGGAGTAGAGTCCGCCGTCGTGATAGTCCACCTCGCCCGGGTCGCCGATGATGCATTGCAGGCCCAGGCCGGCGAAGTAATCCCGGAACAGGCGGAACTCGCTCTGGGTCGGCACTTCCTTCCAGTCGAGGATACCAATGGTCGGTCTTTTCGACCCGCCGGAGAACCGGCGATACGCCTCGAGGAGTGAATGGAGCACGTGATGCCGGACCGGGAGCGGACTGATCGCGAAGCGGGACCGGAATCCGCGCAGGGCGGGCAGCGCCAGAAAGAGCTCCGTGAGCGCATCGTTGTAGCCCGAGCCGGCGGGGGTCTCGGCGTTGTACTCCGTGAACCGAAGCCGGCCATCATCGGGCGAGAAGAATGCATCGAGTCGCGAGACCGGCGATGCCACGGTCTTCGGATCCTCCAGCGCCAGCGTTCGCTCCCAGGGCTCCAGCCGGAACTGGTCCAGGACGGCCGGATTGGCGATCGCCGCCGCCAGGGCGGTGTCGAACGCGCCGAGCAGACTGCCGATCCGGCTCCGCATCTCGTCGTACTGATGCCTCGCCAGAAAGCGGGGCCTCAGGACGGTGCACAGTGGGCGGTCGCCGAAACGGAGCCCGCGTCTCGCCAACTCGGCATGGAGCCATTCGCCTGACTCGACGCCGATCGGGCCGTCGAGCGCTGCATGCCAGGCCTCGATGGCCGGGTCCGTCATGCCGGTCCGGGGCGCACGGGCCGGCCCTTGAGAAAATTCTCCCAGCTGGGCCGGGGTGTGGCCGGGGGCGCCTTGGCGAGGCGGATCGCCATGTCAGCCATCGCCTTGACGACCCACTCGAAATGGGTCGGCGTCAGAGAGTGGATGTCCATGTCGGGGGCTGGATTCATGAAGTCGATCGCGTAGGGAACTCCGTCCCGGATCGCCCATTCGATCGAGTTCATGTCGTACCCGAGTGCCCGAACCAGCGTCAATGAGTCGGCGACCACGCGATCGTGCAGTGCCGTGGGGAGGAAGTCGAGTTCAGGATGATATTTCCGGGCCTTGGGGTCGTACTTGATCGGATAGATGACTTCCTGGCCGATGCACAGGCAGCGAACGAATTCGTCCCATTCGATGAATTCCTGCACGATCATCGTGAGCAGCCCGGACCGGTCGTAGTTGTACAACAGCTCTTCGAGGCTTCGGCAGACGTAGACTTCTTTCCATCCGCCGCCGTGGGCGTCCTTGAGAATGCAGGGCAGTCCCACATGGTCGACGATCGCCTGCCAATCGAGCGGAAACTCCAGGTTTCGCAAACTCTCCGTGTGGACGATGCCAGGGACGTATTCCTTGTTCGGCACGACGACCGTTTTCGGACTCGCGAGACCGAGCGAGGTCGCCAGCGTCGCGCCGAAGAACTTGTCGTCCGCGGTCCACATGAAGGGATTGTTGACGACAGTGGCGCCCCGCAGTACCGCGTGCTTGAGGAAGGTCCGGTAGAACGGGACCTCGTGAGAGATCCGGTCGATGATGACCCGGTACTCCGCCGGATCGTCCATGTGCGGCGCGCCGACCTTCACGAATTCGGCCACCACACCTTCGTGACGACTGTTGACTTCCTCGATAAACGCCGGGGGC
>JANXXJ010000301.1 GCA_025350665.1 Gemmatimonadota bacterium
ACAAGCTGATCGCCGACATCTGGTTTGCCCGGGCCGACTTCGCCAAGGACAACCCGGAGATCATCGAAGGCATTGCCCGCGGGATCTTCGACGGGATGGAGGCGCTCAAGGACCAGGCGGCCAAGCAGCAGGTGGCCAAGCTCATGGCGGCCGGCTACTCGATCCCCGAGCCCGATGCCCTCGGCATGCTGGGGGATGCCCACTCGACCAACTTTGCCGAGAACAAGGATTTCTTCCTCAACCAGAACAATCCGGCCAACTTCGAACGGCTCTGGAATACGGCTTATTACCTCTACCGCAAAGTCGGCGCGGTCGGGACTCCCGTGGCGTTCGACCAGGTCATGGACTTCACGGTCGTGAAGAAGCTGGGGGCCGAGCCCAGGTACGCCGCCCAGAAGAACGAATATCAGGTCCAGTTCGCCCCGACCTCCGCCGCCACGATCCAGGGCGAGAGCGAGGCGATCCTCACCAAGACGGTCGTGATTCATTTCTATCCCAACTCGTGGGATCTGAGCAAGACCGTGTCCAAGATGGTGGATGGGAAGGAAAAGCAGGAACTCTACGACCCGAACATCGACGCCGTGGTGGAAGAGATTGGCAAGCTCGCTGGGCAATACGGGGCGGCCCGCATTGTGATCGAAGGGCACACGGATGGGTCGATGAAGGGGACCGTGCCGGCGTCCCTGGTCCAGGAGTTGTCGCTCAACCGGGCCAACTCGGTCAAAGAGGCCCTGGTCCGGAAATTCCCGAGCCTCCAGCCGAATCAGTTCTCGGCCATCGGGAAGGGGTGGGACCGGCCCGCCGATGCGGCGGACCCTGAGAACCACGCCAAGAATCGGCGGGTCGAGATCAAGGTCTATCCGGCCGAGGCCCAATAGCCGATGAGCGACTGGGGACGGCCGCCGCTCTGGACGCTCCGAATTCCACCCCGCCCCCTCGTGGGGCGGTTGATCGGCGCCGGGGCGGTGGCGGCGGTCATCGTGGTCTGGTGGATACTGACGTTCGGTGACGTGCCGGAAGAGCGGATCATCTCGCCCGCGGTGTTGCCGAGTCCCTGGGAAGTCCTGATCAGTATCAAGAGCCTGGTGACCGAGCGGGCGCTGGTCGAGAGCATCGCGGCCACGCTCTGGCGGGTGGTCCTGGGCTTTGGGCTCGCGGTGCTGATCGGCGTGCCCCTCGGCGTGCTGGCGGGTTCCTGGCGGGTGCTCGATGCCGCGGCGGCCCCGCTGGCGTTGTTCGGCCGCAACATTCCGATCGCGGCCCTGATCCCGCTGACCATCCTCTGGTTCGGCATCGGCGAGACCCAGAAGGTGATGTTCATTTTCATGGCGACGGCGCCGTTCGTCTTCTCCGATACCGTCACCGCGGTCGTGGGCATCGCCGACCGCTATGTCGATACGGCCCGAACTCTGGGCGCCTCGTCCTGGCAGGTGGTGCTCAAGGTCCTGGTGCCGCTCGGCCTGCCCGAGATCTACAACTCACTCAGGAATCTGTTCGGTCTGGCCTTCGGCTACATCATGCTGGCCGAATTGATCAATGCGAAATACGGACTCGGGTACCTGCTCAGTACCAGCCAGCGGCGAGGGCTCACCGAACACATCATTCTGATTCTGGTGGTGATCGGGCTGCTCGCCTTTGCCATCGACCGCCTGCTGTACTGGTTTCAACAGGGCCTCTTCCCGTATCGTCGCGAGGCGGAGGAATGACCGAGCACGCCGCGACACCGGCGCCGGCCGAACCCCTGCCGCCGGTGGTCCAGTTTTCCAAGGTCACCAAGCGCTATGACAACGGCCTGGTGGCGATTCGCGACGTGAGCTTCACGGTCGAGGACCGGGCCGACCGGGGTGAGTTCGTGGCGATTCTGGGGCCGAGCGGCTGTGGCAAGTCCACGATCCTCCGGCTGATCGCCGGCCTCCGGCCCCAGCATCCGGCCACCGAGGGGACGATTCTGATCGGCGGGAAGCCGGTTACCGCGCCCGGTGCCGACCGGGGCATGGTCTTCCAGGACTACACCGCGTTCGACCACCGGTCGGTGCTCGAGAATATTGCCTTCGGCCTCGAGTGCCGCGGTGAGTCGAAGGCGGAGCGGACCGAGCACGCGATGAAGTGGATCCAGAAGGTCGGTCTCGATGTGGATCGTGACGCCAACAAGTATCCCCATGAGCTCTCGGGCGGGATGCGGCAGCGGGTGGCGATCGCGCGGTCGCTGATCCTGCATCCGCGGATCATCCTGATGGACGAGCCGTTCGGCGCCCTGGACCCCGGCACCCGGTACAACATGCAGGACCTGCTGGTGGCCCTCTGGAAGGACCTCAAGGCCACCGTCTTCTTCATCACCCACTCGATCGAGGAGGCCGTCTATCTCGGCGACCGGGTGTATGTGATGTCGCCTTCGCCGGGGACGCTGCTCAGGGAGGTTCCCGTGCCGCCGCCTGACCGGCCCGCCAGGGAGATGCAACGGGACCCGGCGTTCATGAACATCGTCTTCGGTCTGCGCGACGCGCTGGAGAAGCTCGAAGCCGTGGCCGCGAAGAGCGCAGGGGAGGCGTAGTGCCGTTGCCCTTCATGCCTCGGCGCGACGATGGCCGGACCGGGGTCCGCCGGTATATCCGGAAGGCGGTGCGGATTCCGTGGAATCTGCTGGCCTTCTTCGGCGCCCTGGCCGGTGCGGCCCTCTCGCCCTGGCCGGACGCGATGATGCCGCTGGTCGTCGCCGCTGAAATGGCGTTCGTCGGGGGTATGGTGTCGATGAAGCGGTTCCGGGACGCGGTGGATGCGGAGGAGGCGGCCAAGGTCCGGGGCCAGGGAAGCGCCGGGCAGGTTCCCGAGACCGCGCTGACCGACATGCTCGCGAGCGTCCCGCGGGAAGCGCAACTCCGGTTCCAGGCCCTGCGGCAGCGCTGCCGGCGGATGCAGCAACTCGCGGCCGGGGCGCGGGGGAAGAGTCCGCAGCTCGTCGATCCGACCGACGACATGAATACCAGTTCGCTCGACCGGCTGCTGTGGATCTTCCTGCGGCTGCTGGTCACCCAGGAGTCGCTCCGGTCGTTCCTCCGCAGCACCTCGGAGGCGATGCTGACGGAAAGACTGGCCGACCTCACCGGCCAGCTCGCCAAGGCCAAGATCGACCAGGACGAGCGGCTCACGGTATCGCTGACCGACAGCGTCGCCCTGGCCAATCTCCGGCTCGACAACTACAAGAAAGCCGACAAGAACGCCCAGTTCGTGATGGTGGAACTCGACCGGATCGAAAGCAAGATCCAGACGCTGACCGAGATGATGGTCAACCGGCAGGATCCGGATCTGCTGGCCAGTCAAGTGGACCAGGCGGCCAAGAGCATGACCGACACGGAAACGGCGATCAAGGAACTGCAGACCATTACCGGCATGGCCGATCAGCTGACCGAGCCGCCGCCGATTCTCAGTTCGAACCTGGGAGGGGTGCTCCGGGATGAAGCCTAACGGCAGCGGCCTTCCGGCCTGGTTTCCGGTCTGGGCCCGCCGGCTGGGGGAGTTGTCGATTTCCGGCAGCACGTCGGTCTTCCTGCTCCACGGGAATACCTTCGATTTCGTCCCGCTGGCCGAGGGTGACGCGCCTCCACATGGATCGGTCGCCCAGTTTCTGGCCGAGCAGATGTTCGGCCGGTACGACCTGGTGCTGCACTACGACCTGGGCCGGGGCCTGCGGGTCTTCGCCGGCCGCGATGACAAACGGCTCCGGGAAATGGTCACCCTTGCCAATCAGGAAATCGCCGGCTTCTCGGAACTCAAGAACGATCCGGCGGTGGTGCTGTCCCGGCTCGATCAGTACATCCGGACCACGATCGTGGCGCCCGAGGAGCGGCGGAAGAGCTTTGCCCTCATCATCGACCAGGCCTCCTATCTCTTCCCCGAAGGGGAACCGGGGCGGTTGAGCTTTCAGGGCTCGGCGTTGCTGGTTACGCTGCTGAATTGGGCCCAGAGTCCTCACATCAAGCGCCTCAACATGGCGTTTGTCCTGATCGACGAGCGTCTGACCGACGTGAGTGGCCGGCTGGCCTCGAATCCCCATGTGGCGACCCTCGAGGTCACCCTGCCCGAAGGGCCGGGGCGCGCCTCCTACATCCGGTCGATGGTGGGGCCAGCGGCGATCGCGGACTATTCGGACTACTCGGTCGACGAACTCGCCAAGCTGACCGCCGGCATCACCCTGGCCGACATTGGCGTGATGCTCCAAACGGCCCAGGAGGGCGTCGGGAGGCTGGATCAGACGGTCTTCCGGGATCTCAAGAAGCGGCTGATCGAGCGTCACTGCCAGGGGCTGCTGGAGTTCGTCGAGCCGAAATGGAATCTCGACATCGTGATCGGGCACGAAGCGGCCAAGCAGCGGCTGCGCGAGGACGCCGAACTGCTGAAACGCGGGGCCCTCGACACCCTGCCCATGGGCTACCTCCTCTGCGGTCCGGTCGGCACCGGCAAGACCTTCATCGCGCAGTGCGCGGCTGGGGCGATCGGGGCGCCCTGCGTAGTCCTCAAGAATTTCCGCTCGAAGTATGTGGGCGAGACCGAGGGAAACCTGGAACGGGTGCTGTCCGTGCTCCGGGCGATGGGGCCGGTGATGGTGATCATCGACGAGGCGGATGCCGCGTTGGGCGATCGCGATTCCGAGGGGGACTCGGGCACCTCCAGCCGGGTGTTCGGGATGATCGCCACCCAAATGGGCGACACCCGGTACCGCGGCAAGATCCTCTGGATGCTGCTCACCGCCCGGCCGGACCTCCTTCCAATCGACCTGAAGCGGCAGGGCCGGGCCGAGGTCCATATTCCCCTCTTCTATCCCCACGACGAGTCCGAGCTCAAGGACATGTTCGTCGCCATGGCCAAAAAGCTCGGCACCGTGCTGAGCCGGGAGGACGTTCCGCCGATCAAGGATGTGGGCAAACTGTCCGGGGCCGACGTCGAAGGCGTCGTGGGGCGGGCTTGGCGCGACTCGCTGATCGGCGGGGCCAAGACCGTCACTCGGGCGGCCATCGAGGCGGCCCTGGCGGGATTCCTTCCCTCGACCCAAGGATTGGAGAAGGAACTCCAGGAGGTCGCGGCGATCCTCGAGTGCACCGACCGGGCGTTTCTCCTGCCGGAGCAACGGGCCCTGGTCGATCGAGAGGGAGGGCGCTCCGACCTTCAGCAGCGGTTGACGCAGCTCAAGAGTCTGGTCGAGCGCCTGTAACATGTGATCCGGCGCCGGGTCGCGATTGGCGCGCCTCAAGCCCCCCACATCATCTGGCGTTCCCGCTCTTCGAACCGGGCGATCTCCTCGATCGCCCGGTTCGAGGTCAGCAATGACACGACGACTCCCACCAGAAACGACAACGGAATCGTCACCAGCGCCGGATTCTTGAGCGGGAACCAGGCGTGCTCGTGTTTCAGGATGTCGATCTGGATCGTGGGCGACAGATAGATCAGCGTGAGCGTCGTTAGCGTGCCGACGATCATGCTGGCCAGCAACCCGGTCGTGGTGGCTCGCCGCCAGAAGATCGCCAGGCAGAGGGCCGGAAAATTGCCGCTGGCCGCGATCGCGAACGCCAGCGACACCATGAATGCGACGTTCTGTCCTTTGAACGTGATGCCCAGCACGATCGCCAGAATGCCCAGCACAACCGTGGCGCCTCGGGCGATCCGGAGCTGTTCGTCGCCGCCGGCATGCCCGTTCCGGACCACATTGACCCAGAGGTCGTGCGACAGCGCCGCGGCACCCGACAGCGTGAGCCCCGCCACCACGGCG
>JANXXJ010000315.1 GCA_025350665.1 Gemmatimonadota bacterium
GTGGCGGTCTTGGCCGCGACGATCGACTCCAGCAGTCCGGCCGCGAACACATCGAGCGGGACGAACTTCCGATCCGGTTCGGGGCTCGCGATCTCAACCCCGTTCAGCAGCGAGGTCGAGTACCGCTCGGCCAATCCGCGCACCACGACCTTATTCTCGACGACCGCGAGGCCGGTGACCCGGGCGACGGCCTGGCCGGCATCCGAGTCCGGGGTCTTCGCGATAGCTTCGGCGCTGACCCCGTCGACCACCGCCATGGCGTTCTGCTGAGCGGAGAGCAGCCCAGCGGCCGATGACACCCGGGTCGGCTGGTCGGACGCGACCGTGAGTTCTTCGAGCTGAACCGGACTGGACTCGAGGGCGATCGCGACGACGGTGGTCTGACCGTCCGTGACCAGAACGCTGTCCCGCTGCGTCGGCTTGTAGCCGATCAGCGCGGCCGCGACGCTGTACCTCCCGACCGGAACCAGCACCGTCCGGAACCTGCCGTCGAGATCGGTCTCGATCATCCCGACCCGGCCGACGAGCCGAACCCGGACCGACACCAACGGTCGGCCGGTCGCCCGGTCAGTCACTCGGCCGGCTACCCGGCCCTGCGGGCTGGCCGGTGGCACCTGGGCTCGGGCCGACGGCGCCACGGCCAACAGGCCCGCGGTCGCGGCGGTCAGGCCACGCCGGACCGCAGCCATCATTGGGGAACGCATTGGCTTTCTACTCTCTGGCGGCGTCGGGTGAACTTCTCCCGGGCCTGTCTCAGACAAGGGGGCGACAGGTAACCGACCGGTCACATCCGAGTATTGATTGCTATTTCCTGATGGTATCGGGCGCGGCCATCGCCGTGGCCTGGAATGGTGCCGGTTTGACCGCTGCCACCGGCCACTGGCCGCCGAGGAACTCCTCGGCGGTGGCACTGAACCGGGCCGGATCGTGGACCCACGGGAAGAGGTACGGAGGGTCCATCAGGATCACGCGGGCGTTGGGCAGGTGCTGCGCCCACCGCACTGCGGCGACCTCGATCGCCGGTGTTCCGCGGCCCTCGATGACGAGGGTCGGCACGGCCACCCCATGCATCTGTTCACGCCAGACGTACATGCCGAGCCCGCCCTGGATCCGGTTCCGGATCTGGACCGCCGCGGCGAGGCGGTCGGCGGGGGCATCGCAGATCCCCGTGGCAATCTCGCCGTAGGGTGTGAGGGTGTCGGTTCGCCAGGGGGCAAAGTAGAGGGACCACGCGACCGGACAGGCCGCCGCGACGGACTCGGGCCGGTTCAGCTGGCCGACCCGCGACAGCGTGCTGGCGTAGTGGACCGAATCGCCCTGCAGGAAGGTGAATTCGTACAACAGGCTGTGGTGGACGGGAAACGGGCTGACGAACAGCATTCGCTCGACCTGGCCGGGATGGGCCACTGCGTACTGAGCCGCGACCGCGGCCCCGAAATGGTGCGCCACGATTCTGAGGCGACCAAGATGAAAGTGGGTCCGGACCGCTTCGAGGTCGTCGACATCCGCCGCCAGCGACAGCCGTGACGTGTCCACCGCCTCCGAACGGCCTCGCCCCCGCATGTCGTAGAACAGCAACGTGTGCTGGGCCGAGAGCGGGACCAACGGCTGAAGCAAATACCCCTGGTGGCCGGCCACGCCGCCGTGCAGCACCACGACGGTGTCCGGCCCGCGTCCGATCGTACGCCAGAACAACGCGGGCCCGTCCGATCGGGTGATCGACCCCGATCCGGTTTGGGCCGCCTGCCACGTCCTCGGCCCGCAACCGAACAGGGCGAGCCATGGCGCGAGCAAAAGCGCGTCGAACAGTTTCCAACGGTGGGTGGTCATTGCGGGGCTCCCGGTGATCGGACGAAGGCCACGATCGCCCCATGCCGCAGGCGCCGCAACGGCCCTATGCGACACGTGACCGACCCGTTACCACCTCGACGCCAGATCGGTGATCAACCGGCGTCGATTTCATTCCATGAAACATGCGTTGCTGTTCGCCGCGGGTCTGGCGGCAAGCTGCGGAGGCGAATCGGGACCGACGCCCCCGGTCCCGCCGCCTGGGCCCGCTGCTGCCCTTGGCTGCCCCGGCGTCAACCCGGTCTTGCTCCAACCGGGGGAATCGGTGACACTGGACGGAGCCACGAGCGCCTGCGTCCGCCTGCCAAGCGGCTCGGCCGATCGGGAGTATCTGGTGATGGCGTACTCCGCCTCGGGCGATCCGTCGGGCGTCTCCGGATCGGTCCTGTGGCGAACTCGGAGTGCCGGTACGGCCGCCGGCGCACCGGCGCCCGCGATCAGGACTGAGCCAATCGACGGCGCTGGTCGATTCCACGCGATGCTTCGGGGACGCGAGCGCGCGATGGCCACCGGCGGCCGGCGGCCCTACCCCGCACCAGCATCGACTCCGCCGTCCGTAGGCGACCAGCGAACCTTCCAGACCTGCCTTGGCGCGGCCTGTACCGAATTTGCCCCGGTGGAGGTGGTCGCCCGGTACGTCGGGCGGAGCGTAGTGCTCTTCACCGACGCGGTCCTCCCCACCGACGGCTTCAGCACCGACGACTTCACCCGGTTCGGTCGCCTCTTCGACGAGCGCCTGTATCCCGTCGATACGGCGGCCTTCGGACGGGAATCTGACATCGATCACAACGGGCTGGTCTATGTGGTGATGACGGGCGCGGTCAACCGTCTTTGTCCGGAAGTGGGCGGCATCGTGACCGGCTATTTCTTCGGGCCGGACCTCGAGCCCGGACGCGCGGGCTCGAACGGGGCGGAAGTGTTCTTCGGCCTGGTCCCCGACTTCGGCGGGCAATATGGCTGTCGCCTCACCAAGGACTTCGTCGAGCGAGTGCTGCCCGGCACCTTCGTGCATGAGTTCCAGCACATGATCAGCTTCAACCAGCACGTGCTGACGCGGCACGGGCCTCCGGAATCGACCTGGCTGAACGAAGGCATGTCCCACTTTGCCGAGGAACTCGCCGGCCGGCGGACGCCGGCGGACTTCTGTGTCCTGAACGACTGTCTCTCGCAGTTCGCGTTCAATGACGTCACCAACGCCTACCGATACCTGTTCGCCACCGAGAATCGGTACCTGGTCATGCCGGACGGCTCGCCGGGCGCGCTGGGAGACCGCGGTGCCGCCTGGCTCTTCGTCCGCTGGCTCGCCGATCAATTTGGCGGAACGGGGGACGTCTTTACCCGGAGCCTCCTGGCCACCGACAAGCAGGGCGCCGCCAACGTCGCGACGGCGACCGGCGTACCGTTCGACCGGCTGGTCGGCGAGTGGCATCTGGCCAACTACCTCGACGACCTGCCGGCCTTCACGCCGGTAAACCCGCGCCTTCGCTACACCAGCTGGAACTGGCGGGCGACGTTCGCCGAGCTCAAGCCGCAATCACCGTCGCAGTACCCGAAGCTCTTCCCGCTCGAGCCCGACAGCACGACCGGCCGCTACGACCGAACGGTGACGCTCCGGGCCGGATCCGGCCGCCACCTCCTGGTGCAGGTGGCGGCGGACGCCCAGCCGGTCGACTTCCGCTTGAGCGCGGTCGATGAAAGCCTGCCGGCCCCCGAACTCACCGTCCGGGTGGCAGTGGCGCGGATCAAATGACACCGGCCGACCGGGTCAGCCCGGCAGCAGCAGCACGGTGAGGGCGGCGATGGTCTGGCCGGCTAGGACGTCCCCCGGGTAGTGGACCCCGAGCGCCACCCGGCTCCAGCCTACCAGAATGCCTAACGCCACGAGAGGCGCCGTCAGGCCCGGGAACGCGACCGCGTAGGACAGCGCAATCGCGAGGCTCGACGCCGAGTGCCCTGAGGGGAAGGAGAACCGGTCAGGATTGGCGATGACCGCGTGTCCAGGCAGACCCTCGGACGGTCGCTCCCGCCCAACCAGTCGCTTGAGGATCTGGATCATCAGGTGCGACACGAGGAGGGCCGCCCCGGCCTGCCAGCTGATCGCCCGGGGCCAGAGCCTGAGGAGCGCCGGCACCACCACCAGGCCGATCGTGACCGCGGCACTCCCGAGCGTGGTGAGGCCGATCCAGAGCCGGCGGCGGAACGCCGGGGCATCCGCACCCAGGGCGAACCGGAGAAACAGCCGGCGGTCGCGAGCGTCGAGGCGGTCAAGCAGTGAGCCGTTCACGGGCACTCCCGGATCGGGTACGTGCATAACGTTCGCCGATGAGCGTTAGGATCAACCCACGGAACTGTCTCGGCCGTGTCACGGGGGTCCGACACGCAATCGTGACAGCAGCCTAACGCTATCGTGATGCGCCCCGCCAATTCTTGGCCGATGCGAGCCCTCTACTTCACGGATACCTATCCGCCCCAGGTCAACGGCGTCTCGGTCGTCACCCACCTGTCGGTTCAGGGTCTCGCGGCCCGGGGATGGGAGGTAGGCGTCATTGCCCCGAAGTACCCCAACGGCCCTGACGTTTTCGGCGCCGACCGCCACCACGTCCTGCTCCAGCTGCCAAGCCTGCCGATGCCCGGTTACCCGGACCTCCGCCTGGCTGCCCCAAGACCGGGCCAGGCGATGGCCGTCGCCCGGCGGTTCCGGCCCGACCTGATCCATTGCGCCACCGAATTTGCCGCCGGGTGGCTGGGCCAGCGGGTCGCCAAACGGCTGGGTGTGCCGGTCGTGACGTCCTATCACACCGATTTCGCCCGGTATACCCGGGCCTACGGCTTGCCCTGGCTCGAACGGCCGATGACCCGGTATCTGACCGGATTCCACCGTCGCGCCCGCCGAACCCTCACCCCCTCGCGGGTCACCCACGGCGAACTGGTGACCCGGGGCATCGACCGGTCGATGGTCTGGGGCTGCGGCGTGGATGCGGTGCGGTTCACCCCGGCCCGGCGGTCAGACGACCTCCGCCGACGGCTCGGGGCCGACGACGCCTTCCTCTTCCTCCACGTGGGCCGGCTCGCGCCCGAGAAGAGCGCCCACCGGATCCTCCAGAGCTTCGCCCTCTGCCGCGCGGCCCTCGGCGACAAGGTCCGTCTGGTGATCGCCGGCGACGGCCCAAGCCGGGCTGAACTCGAACGCGATGCCGCGGCCGGGGTCTCATTCCTCGGCTTCATCGACCGGGCGACCGAACTGCCGGCGCTCTACGCCAGCGCCAATGGCTTTGTCTTCGCATCCGAAACCGAGACGCTGGGCCTGGTGGTCCTCGAAGCGATGGCCAGCGGCCTGCCGGTCGTGGCGGCGCCGGCCGGCGGTGTCGCCGATCACCTGCGCCACGGTGTGAACGGTCTTGCCTACCCCGCGGGCAATACCGAGACGATGGCGGCGATGATGGTCGACCTCGCGACCGACCGGACGCTGCACGCGTCCCTGGCCGACGGGGCCCGCCAGACGGCCCTCGCCCTGACCTGGGAGCGCGAGTACGACCGGCTCGACGCCTGCTATCGGGAAGTGTGTGAGGGTCCGGCGACCACGACCCCGGCGCTGACCGGGCCGCTCGGCGGCCGGCTAGAGATGGAGATTGATCAGCGGTAGCCAGCGAAGCGCCGGCGGGTTGTTGGCGGCGTGGTTGATCAATCCGATCTCCAGCCCCTTGAGCACTCTGGCCGAGTTGATGAGACCCAATGAAATCCCCCGCTGCTCGCCCCGAACCCGGTTGAACGGGGCAACCGCCAGGCCGAGCAGGTTCTCCGTGTCGATCCTGAGCCCCGCGAGCGTAATGCCTTCGACGACCTCCCCCGAGGAAACCGAGAGGCCACCTACGGTGACCCCGCCGACCCGCCCGCGGCCAGCCACGACGAGGGACAGGCTGAATCCCACCACCTGTTCACGGCCCACGATCCCGACCGGCGCCACGTTGATCCCCGCGATTCGGCCCCGGGCGTAGAGCCCGATCCCGGCGACGTTAATGCCCTTGAGATCGCCGTCGCTGGCAATGCCGAGT
>JANXXJ010000316.1 GCA_025350665.1 Gemmatimonadota bacterium
GGAAATGATCGCGCCGACCAGACTGGGGCCGTTCGCGGTCGGCTTCATGATCGAGAAGCGCGGCGAAGGCTGGTACTTCATGCACAGCGGCGGCAACTGGGGCTTCCGCTGCGATCTGGTGGCGCACGTCCGGAAGGGCTACGGCGTGGTGGTGATGACCAACGGCGACAACGGCGGACCGGTGATCAAGGAAATCGAAGACCGGGTGGCCGCGGCGTACGGGTGGGACGTACTCGACAAGCCGATTCCCCGTTAGGGACCGGCCCTATTCGATAGTAACGACGACCTTCCCCCGGGCATGCCCCTCTTCCAGGTAGCGGATGGCGGCCGGCGCCTCGCTCAACTTGTAGCGCCGGTCGATCACGGGCTTCAGCTTGCCGGCTTCCATTAGGCCGCTCAGCGTCGTGAAGTCGGCGTCGTTCATCCGGGCCAGGAAGAAAGTGAGCGTCTGGCTCACAAAGGGCGAGAGGAGCATGGCTTTGGCCGGGGTGACCAGCGGCCCGATCCAGGGCCCCTCGTTGGCACCGCCGCCGCCGACGATGACAGCGATACCCTTCGGGGTCAGGACCCGCCGCAGATCGGCCATCGAACGATTCCCGACATTGTCGAGGATCACGTCGTACCGCTGCCCGCTCCTGGTGAAATCGTCCCTCGTGTAGTCGACGACGTGATCGGCGCCGATCGACCGGACCATCTCCACGTTCTTGGTACTGCACACCCCCGTCACTTCCGCGCCAAGCGACTTGGCAACCTGGACCGCGAAGGTGCCGACCCCGCCGGAGGCTCCGTTGATCAGGACCTTCTGACCCGCCTGGAGATGGCCCTTGTCGCGGAGGCCCTGCAACGCCGTGACCCCGGCCACCGCCACCGTGGCGGCTTCCTCGAACGTCACGCCGGCGGGCTTCCGGACGAGACCGTGCCCCTCCGGCACCGCCACGTACTCGGCGAGTGCTCCGGTTCGCCCGCCGAAGACCTCATCGCCGGGTTTGAACCTGGTGACCTTCCCGCCGACCGCCTCGACCGTTCCGGCAAAATCGACACCGACCCGCGGATCCTTGGGCCGGCCGAAACCGGCCGCAAGTCGCATGAGGTAGGGTTTCCCCCGGATGTAGTGCCAATCGAGGGGATTGATCGACGCGGCCCGCACGCGGACCAGAACGTCGCTGTCGCCGACAACCGGCCTGGCGACGACCTCGAGGGTGAGGACTTCGGGCGGGCCGTAGCAGCGGTGGACCACCGCCTTCATCGGGATTGCACCGGAAGCGAGAGGCACCGCCGGACCGCAGGCGGCGTCGTGGCTCAGACTCACGGCCAGAACGGTGAGGCCCGCGACGACCGCCAGCAGCATCGCCAGAACAACGCGCAACACGCGGACACGTCGACTCATGGCAGCCACCCGGATCGCTGATTGGGGAACGCCGACGTACGAGGCGGCAGGGAGCCCGGTTTCACCCGCGACGGCGGCATCCGGCGCCGCCCCAGACGTCGCCCCAGACGTCGCCGGCTAGCGGCCCGCCTCGACCAGTCGCTTGAGTGCCACCAGTTCCTGATCGAACCGGGCCTTGTTGGTCGTCATCGCCGACCGCTCCGCCTCGCGCAACTTCTCCAGCGGCGTTGCCTTGGCCTGGGCAGCGTCGATCAGCGTCTCGGAATAGACGTCGTAGCCGACCAGCGTCCGGCCGCCCTGCTCCCTGAGCCACCAGCTCGCATAACCAATCAACGCACCCGTGGGATTGTAGAGTTTGATCGTGCGTCGCTGATTCGGTACCAGTTCGACATTCTCGAACCGGAAGGCCGCCTTGGCCTTCTCAGCCGGATCGCCGGCCGCAAAGACCTCGCCCACCCGCCCGATCGGCCCCGAGTGATGCCAGGACTTGGCGCCCTGTTTCCAGGCATTCGGGTCGAGAATGTGGGGCCAGATCGTCGCCGCCGGCCGGTCGATGGTGACCTCGGAATGGGTGTCGAAATTCGAGGCCAGCCGGGTCTGGGCCGCGACCGGGCCGGCCAGCGCCATCAATCCCGCACCCAGGATCGCAATCCGTCGATTCATTGGCGCCTCCAGTATCAAATGGGCGGTCAGGATGTCACCGGGCGGGTTTCGACGACCGGATCGTGCGGTCGGCCAGCACCCGCCGGATCACGCCCAGAAGGAAGTCCGGCGTTTCAAACGGGTAGTTGTGTCCGGTGCCCGCCGGAGTGTGGATCAGTTCCGCCCGAGTGGAGATCCGTGCGTACCGCATCCGGGCCTGTTCCAGGAAGTTGAGCGCCCGGTCCGTTTCCGCCTCGCTCACACCGATCGCGCGCACCTCGGCGGGAGACGCCTTGCCGGCGGGCGTGACCACGAAGACCGGGAGATCGGCGAGCTCGTTGTCATACACCATGGCGTCGGCCACCAGCTTCGGGTCGCGCCACTCCTCGAAGATCGATACGGTGGCCCAATCCGGCACCGCGCTCAGGGCCCTCATCGCCGGGTTCACGTCGGCCAGCCGGTCGTCGATCGTCTTGAGGAGGCGCGCCAGCGCGGTGTCGCCGGGTGGCGCGACGTCGAGATCGGCGTTGGCTCCCAGGCCGAACATCTTCATCAGAGCCAGCATCCGGCTCCTGCGCACGATCCCGCCCGGGATGTCCGGACCGTGGCCGCCGGGCAGGTACATGAAGACATCCGGCGGCGTGCCGTCCGCCATGACCAGCGCGGCCGTCTTGCCGGGATGGCGCCGGGCGAAATTGACGGCGAGCAAACCGCCATACGAATGCCCGATCACGATGAACGGCCCCTTTTCGCCGGCCCGGTCGAGCAGAGTGGCCAATTCGTCCGCCTCACGCGCCGTGGTTCGCGGAAACGGCCCGGCGTCGCTCCACCCGGTTCCGGGCCGGTCGAAGATGATTGATCGCGTCTCCTGCCGCATCACCTTGTGGAGGTGGTAGAGGCCGAGGCCGAGTTCGTGGCTGCCGGTGATCCACACCAGGGTTGGGCCGCCCCGGGCATCCCCTTCCGCCTGAAGGTGCATCCGATAGCCACCAACATCGACCAGCTTGCCCGGCGGCGGGAACTGCTTGAACGCCGCCCGAATCCGCCGCATCGTTACCGCACCGCCGATACCCATCAGCACCCCAAGCGTGACGACGAGAAATCCGAGGGTCCGGATCCATCCCGGCGTCGCGGCGGCCGCCGAGCGGACGATCAGCCATCCGATCACCCCGACGATCAGGGCCAGAACGAGCCCGCTCCACGGATGCGACAGTAGCGAGTAGATCATCGGACCACCCTGCTTCCGGCGGGCCAGCCGCCTCTGAGGAACGCGTCCATGGCGCGGATCAACGCCACCGGGCGTTCGTACTGGAGCCAATGCCCGGCCCGGGGAAACACCAGCAGGCGAGCGTTAGGCCTGCCGGCCGCCCATTCGCGGCTGCCGTCGAGCGGGAACGTATCGCGGTCCCCGTGAACATACAGAATCGGAACCGTGACCCTGGCGATTTCCGACCGCCAGTCGTAGTCCCCCAAGGACGCGAACATGGCCCGGGCGTACGGCTCGTTCCGGCTCGGCCATTCATTCGGCGAATCGCAGACGTCGGGTGTCAGGCGCGCCATGGCCGGATCGCCGAAGACCGCGGAGTCGTTCAGATGCGAGATCTCCCGACAGAGCTCGGGCTCCTTGCCCTTGAACTCGCCGGCCGCGACCCGGGCGTCGAGCCGGACTTGCGCCGCCGAGTCGATCCGGGACCGGCGGTTCGCCAGCATCTGATCCAGATACGGCGTTCGCCGCGGGGCGAGCGGGGCCAGCATGATCAGACGGGTGACCCGAGTGGGGTGCCGTAGCGCGTAGGTGAAGACGCTGAGCCCGACGCCCGACCACCCGACCAGCGCCATTCGCTCGGCCGCGACGGCCCGCCGGATCGTCTCGAGATCGCTGACGTCATGGTCGAGGGAGGCCCGAGTCGGCGGTATGGTGTCGGACAGACCGCGGCCCCGCGGGTCGAACAACACCAACCGCCGGCCATGGGCCAACGCGTCGAAGGTCTTCCGGTGGTAGAGCGCGGCCGGGATGACGACGGTCTGGGCACCCGAACCGACCACCCGATACCAGAGACGAACGCTATCAGGGGTGGTAACGGACCCGAGCCGGGATTTCGGCTGCGCGCTCCCGGTCTCCGGCAGGGACGCCGCCAGAGCAAACACGGAGCTGAACAGCACGAAACCCTGTCCGGACCAGCGGTGCAACATGGCCATTGGGTCGTGCGGCCTCCATTGGAAGCACCAGGAATCGTCAGGGCAACAGTTGGCACGCCGTCGCGCAGGGCTTGAAACTACCTCAGCGGAGGCAACCTTGCGATCGATCCTCCGGCCGGCCGGTGACCTGGACCACCCATACCTTGACATTCGACAATGCGATCGACACATTGTCGGACGTCTAGGCATCGAGCCAGCCGTGTCCGAACGCACCGATCTCCTCCAGGGTACCCTCGACCTGCTCGTGCTCAAGTCCGTTGCCGGCGGCCCCCTCCACGGCTGGGCCATCAGCAAACGGATCCGCGAACTCTTCGACGACGTCCTCCAGGTCAATCAGGGCTCGCTCTATCCCGCGCTCTACCGCCTCGAGGACCGCGGCTGGCTCCGGTCGGAATGGCACAAGCCCCCCGAGGGCCGACGGATCAAGCTTTATCAACTGACCGCGGTGGGCCGGAAGCAACTGGCGGCGGAACAACGCCAATGGCGGATGTTCGTCGGCGCCGTCGACCGGCTCCTGGCGGCCACATGAGCGGCCTGTGGCGGCGCCTGGGTTCGCTGCGTCGGCGGCCCGGGTTCGAACGGGAGATGGAGGAGGAGATGACGCTCCATCTCGACCAGGAGATCGCCGACCGGATCGCCGCCGGGGCCGACCCGGCCGAGGCGCGGCGGACGGCGTTCCGCGATTTCGGGCGCGTGGCCGAGATGAAAGAGGCAGCCCGGGAAGTCCGCGGTGTCCCCCGCCTCGAGAACGGACTCCGCGACCTTCGCTGGACGGTGCGTGGCCTGCGCCGGACGCCAGGGGCGCCGGTCGTCGCCGCGGTGACGCTGGCGCTCGCGGTCGCCGCCATCACCACCGTCGGTGCGGTCATCGAACGGGTGCTGCTCGCCCCGCTCCCGTACCCTGCCCCCGACCGGCTCGCCGTCGCGTCGGAACGCCGTGCCGGCTCCAACACGCCTAACGTGGTCTCCGTGCCGAACTTCGAGGCCTGGCGGGAGCGCCTTCGGACTTTCACGGACCTCGCCGGGCTGGTCCCCGACTACCTGGATCTCCAGGTCGGCCGGCCCGAGCGGATCGCCGGCGCCGCCGTGTCCGCCGCGTGGTTCCGAATCATCGGCGTGCCACCCGCCATGGGCCGAGGCGTCTCGGAGGAGGAAGCGACGGGGGGGGCGGCCGTGATCGTCCTGAGCCACGCGCTCTGGCGCGAGCAGTTCGGCGCCGATCCTCGGATGATCGGCCGGGCCATCCATTTCGGCGACAAGAGCCGTATCGTTGTCGGCGTGATGCCGGCCGGGTTCGAACCGCCGGCATTCGGGTGGCTCGGCCCCGGGCAGCGCTACTGGCTCCCGTTCGCGCCCAACCCGGACAACCGGCAATGGGGCCGGTTCCTCCTCGTACTTGGCCGGCTGCGCCCAGATGCCAGCGTGGCGACGGCCGGCGCCGAATTGACGGCGGTCGCGGCGGGCTGGCGCGCGAGAACCCGGCCGACCGGACTTGGAGCGCGCTGGCCCGGGGCCTTGGAGACGAGGTGGCGGGGAACGTCCGGCCAACCCTCCTCGCGCTGGGCGTGGCGGCGACGGCCCTGATCCTCGCGGCGGGTGCCAACCTGGCGACCGCCTTGCTGGCCCGTACCAGGCGCCGCCGGGAAGAGCTCGCCGTCCGGCTCGCGTTAGGCGGCACTCGGCGGCGGGTCGCCGGACCGATCCTCATCGAGGCGGGCCTGATCGGGATGGTTGCCTTCCCGGTCGGCACCGGGCTCGGCAGCGCCGCCGTATCCCGGCTGGCCGCGGCTCAGGCCGATTTGCTGCCTCGCGCCACCACATTGGTGGTCTCTCCCCTGTTGATCCTCGCCGTTGCGATCGGGACGGGCCTGCTCTCCCTCTTCGCCGGCCTCGCGGCCACGACCGCCGTTCCGGCCGGAACCACCCGGGCCTGGCTGTCCGGTCGCGGATCGGGCGTTACCCGGCGGCCCGCGAACGCCCTGATCATCGCGGAAGTTGCCGCCGCGGTGCTGCTCACCGCGGTCGCGAGCCTTGCTGCCCGAAGCTTTCTCGCGCTGCGAGACGCTCGCCTTGGCTTCACGCCCGACCGGGTCACCGCCTTTCGGATATCACTCCCGCCGGAGCGCTACCCTCCCGCCGCGGCCCGCGCCTACTTCACCGATCTCGCCGACCGGCTCCGGGCCCTGCCCGCCGTGTCGAGTGTCGGTCTGATCGACTACCGCCCCTACCACGCCGCGGGCCAGGCCACCCAGATCGGGCGCCTGGGCGAGCCGATCGACCCGGCCACAGCCCCGGTCGTCGACGTCCGAGTCGCGGATTCCGCCTACTTCAGAACCCTCGGCATCGCCCAGCCCCGCGCCCCGGTGCCCGGCG
>JANXXJ010000337.1 GCA_025350665.1 Gemmatimonadota bacterium
GGCCGTGGCCCAATGTTGGTTGGAGGACGGCGCGGCAGCCCGGTTCCCTGAGCGGGGGCCGCCGCTCCCGCAGACATCCAGCGACGGTTCAACCACATGGATCCATCCAGCTTTCTTCTTGGCGCGCTGGTCGTCTCGGCCAAGGGCCTCGGAATCGGTGCCGTTGGCTTCGGCATCGCATGGTGGCGGGCCCGCACGCGCATCCGCCAGCTCGAAGCCGAGCGGCACCTTGACCCGGAGCCCCTTCACGACCGCATGGACCGTCTCGAAAGCAGCCTCGATTCCGTGGCCGCGGCGCTGGGTCGTCTGACCGCAGCGCAACGCGATCTGCAACACCAACTCCCGCCGGCCCGAGCGAACTCTGAAGCGACGCAACCGCCGAGCCCCGCGGAGAGCTGATGTCGCCTGGCGTGACCTTCAGTGATCTCCTCGCGTATACCGAATGGGAACGCGACAAGTGGGTGTCACGTTTCAAGGCGCACGGCCCGCATGCCCTCGCAATCGGCGTGGGGCCGCATGGCGATGGTCGTTTCGCGACCGTCGGCGAGATGATACGGCACATCTTCTCCGCGGAACTGCGGTACGTGGAGCGACTCTCGCAGGCGCCCTTGTCCAACACGGCTTCGGTTCCGGCCGACAACGCCGACGCCCTTTTCCGCTTCGGTCAGGAGAGCCGAGGGCGCCTCCGAACGTTCATCACTTCCTACCCCGCTGAGACATGGGATGCCGGCCAGGAATTCGCGCTCGGAAAGCATGTCGTTACGGCGACACCACGGAAGATCGTTCTCCATATCCTGGCCCACGAGATGAAGCACTGGGCTCAGATTGCCGCGCTCCTGCGCCGCGAGGGCCTGACGGGCGATTTCCACGATGCGCTGTTTGGCCCAGATCCGGGGAGTACGCTGATGCCCGGCCCCGCGGCCCACAGACCTCCCGAGGTCATCGGTGTCGCGCCGCAGTTTCTCGTTGGTGACTTGCTGGTCGCCACCGAGTACTACCGGGACAAGCTCGGGTTTGCGACGGACTTTGTCTACCAGTCGTTCTACGCAAGTGTCAGTCGCGACGGCTTCTCGATCCATTTGAAATGCGCCCCCAAGACGGCCTCCGACCGGACCCACCGGAAGCAGAACGAGCACCTCGACGCCTACATCAGCGTCCGTGGAATCGAGGCATTGTTCATGGAGTTGCAGGCGAAGGGAGCGCGGATCATTCGGAGTCTGGCGGAGCGGCCATGGGCCCGCAAGGAGTTCTACGTCGAAGATCCCGACGGCTACCTTCTTTGTTTCAGCGAAGAATCAGCATGACACCGCGATGACGTCAGCCGCCGGACATCGGCCCCGGAAGGAACAAGGACGTGGTCAGAGCACGAACGCTGCGAGCAGCGGCCGTCGGCGTCGCCGAGCACGGTAACTCGGCGGTCCTCGTCACCGTCGCGGCCGGCGGCGAGTTCCTCGATCGCCGGCGCATCGACCTCACCGATCGTGGCCTGCCGACACACCCGCATCACCACGAAGGGTCGTGGGCGGTCGGTCGGTACCTGAAAACCCCGGGAGCGGGGGCGCTTTCGCTCGCCGACGCCGTGGCGCTCGTCGAGCGGGTGCGGGCCTCCGCCGCTCGCGGTGCGCGCGACAGCCTCGAGGCGCTGGCCGCGGCGGTGCCCGAACCGATCGCGAGCATCGCGATCCGGGTGTGCCCCAGGCTTCCGGCGACGGTCGAGGAGCGGATCGCCGACAATCGGGCCCAGGCCGTCGCCGACTCCGTCATGTATCGCGAGGCGCTCGCGACCGCGGCGGAGGGGCGCGGTTGGGCGGTGTACTGGTACGACCGCGAGCGCGTGTTTCAGGCCGCGGCGGCGGCGCTCGGCCGCGACGACGTCGACGCGGTCCTGCGCGCCATGGGCCGATCGATCGGACCGCCATGGCAGGCCGGACACAAGCTCGCGGCCGCGGCGGCGCTGGCGGCCACCGGACGGCCGGGGCCGCGGCCGACCGCCGGATAACAGACGCTCCAGCGGCGGCGCCCAAGGGTCGCGCCGCAGGTTAGATTCGGTGGCCCACTACTCCCGACCCAAAGGTCCAGTCGATGCGATCCGGCCTCCATCATGCGCTCCCCCTTGCGCTTGTCGCGCTCATACTCGCTCCCCCCGCGGCCGCTCAGTTCGACGCGGTCAAGGCAAGCATTCAGCGGAAACTGACCGAAGGCGGCGTTCCTTCACTCGCCGTGGCGGTCGCGCGCAACGGCAAGATCGTATGGGAGGCCGGGTACGGCTGGGCGGACCGGGAGAAGCGGATTCCGGCCACCGAGCACACGATGTATTCCCTCGCCTCGATCTCGAAGCCGATCACCGCAACCGGGCTCATGGTGCTGGTCGAACGAGGGCAGATCGACCTCGACCGGCCGATCAACGACTACCTCGGCACCGCCAAGCTCAACGGCCACGGGTTCGAGGCGTCGAAGGCCACCGTCCGACTGGTCGCGGGGCACCGGGCCGGACTGCCATTGCACTACCAGTTCTTTTACGAGGACGAGCCGTTCAAGCGGCCCCCGATGGACGAGACGATCCGCCGCTACGGGAATCTGGTGACCCCGCCCGGCGAGCGCTACCAGTATTCGAACCTCGGCTTCGGCATCCTCGACTACGTCATTTCCCGGGTCGCGGGCGAGGGATATCCCGACTTCATGCGTCGCGAGGTGTTCGTGCCGTTGGGCCTGACCCACACGTCGGTCGACATCGGCCCCGGCCTGGCCCCGTTCGCCGCGACGCGGTATGCGGCGGACGGCACCCCGATACCGTTCTACGACTTCGACCATCCCGGCGCCTCCGCCGTGTTCAGCAGCGCCCACGACCTGGTCCGCTTCGGGATGTTCCACCTGAAGGACAAGCTGCCGGACCAGAAGGCGATCCTCTCGGCGGCGGGCATCGACGCCACCCATGTTCCCGTCGGTCCGACCGGTCCCGGGAGCGGTTACGGCATCGGCTGGGAGCACGCCACGACGGAGAAGGGTCTCGAGACGATCAGTCACGATGGCGGCATGGGCGGGGTCTCCACCACGCTGACCCTCCTGCCGCAGCTCGATGCCGTGGTGGTTGTGCTCTCCAACCTTGCGAGCGGCGCGCCGGAAGAGATTGCGAACGAGATCGTCGCGGTGCTCGCACCCGACCGCACGACCGCGCCGGCCAAGGCGGTGGAGGCGGCCGGCGTCGCCCTCTCTCTGGCCGAGCGGCAGCGCTACACGGGCGACTACGACCTCGGCGACATGCAGATCAGCGTCAGCGAGGACCAGGGCCGGCTGATCGCGACTGCCCCGCAGGGCTCGGCGCCGCTCATCTATCGGGGCCACGACCGATTCGAGGTCGAGGGCCAGGCGGCAATCTCTCTGTCGTTCACGTGGGACGGTGCCACGCCGGTGGTGGCGTTCCAGATGGGCGGGCCGGCGAAGAGTGGTCGCCGGGTTCCACCCGGCCCGGCATTCAAGAAGGTCCCGGAGCTGGTCGGCGCGTGGTCGGGGACCGTCGAGACCTATGAGGGTCCGCGCGAGGTGACGCTGCGGGTCGAGGAGTCCGGGGCGATCTACGTCCACCTGGCCCACGAACCCTGGACGCTGCTCAACGGAACCAGCTTTGCCGATGGAACGCTGTCGGGCCTTTTTGCCGGCGAC
>JANXXJ010000303.1 GCA_025350665.1 Gemmatimonadota bacterium
CCAGCAACCCGCCGATCAGGGAGCCTCCTCACCGCGTTTCAGAGCGCCGAGGATGTGCTCGATCCGCGCGGCATGTTCGGCCCCAAGATCCGGCATGAACGTCAACTCGGGCGTGATCCGGGTCGACAGGGCATTCGCCACCCGGGTCCGGAAGAATCCGGACGCCCGGGCGAGACCCTCGAGCGCCAGGGTCCGTTCCTCGCCCTCGCCGTGAATCGTCACGAACAGTCGGGCGTGCGACAGGTCCGGAGTGACCTCGACCCGGGTGATCGTGACCATGCTGATCCGCGGGTCGCGCACCTCGCGGATCAACGCCTCTGCCACGACCTGCCGGATGATCTCGCCGACCTGATCGGGCCGGCGCTTGGATGACGCGGCTTTCACGACGCCCCTCGTCAGTTCGCCGCGCCCACCGGCGGCGAGGCCAGTGTCCGCTTCACCTCATCGACCCGGAACGCCTCGATCCGGTCGCCGACCTTGACGTCGTTGAAGTTCTCGATGCCGATGCCGCAATCGAGCCCTTCCTTGACTTCCTTGACGTCATCCTTGAACCGCTTGAGCGAGGAGATGTTGCCGGTGTAAACCGACTTCCCGTCGCGGACCACCCGGGCCTTGGCCACGCGCACGATGGTTCCGGCGCGCACCGTGCAACCGGCAATGGTGCCGATCTTCGAGACCTTGAAGACTTCGAGGACCTCGGCCTCGCCGAGAATCGTCTCCTTCTGTTCCGGCCGGAGCAGACCCTCGAGCGCGTTGCGGACGTCCTCGACCGCCTCATAAATGATGCGGTACGTGCGGACATCCACCTGCTCCTGCTCCGCCATCTGGCGGGCGTTGGCGTCCGGGCGAACGTGGAAGCCAAGGATGATGGCGCCCGACGCCTTGGCCAGCAGCACGTCGCTCCCGGTGATCGCGCCGACGCCGCGGTGGACCACGTCGACCCGTACTTCGGTCGTCGACAGCTGCGCCAGCGCATCGGCCAGCGCCTCGGCCGGGCCGCCCTGGTCGGCCTTGATGATGATCTTGAGTTGGGTGACCTGGCCGGCCTTGAGCTGCCGGCTGATGTCTTCCAGCGAGGCGCCCCGGACGCTGCGCCGGTTCTGGGCCTCGCGATCGAGCCGCTGCCGCTTCTGCGCAATGTCCCGCGCTTCCACCGCATCGGCGACGCTGATGAAGGTGTCGCCCGCGGACGGCACGCCGTCGAAACCCAGAACCCGGACCGGAATGGACGGACCGGCTTCCTTGACCGCTTTGCCGCGCTCGTCCGTCATGGCCCGAACCCGTCCGGAGTACTTGCCGCAGATAAAGTTGTCGCCGAGCCGCAGGGTGCCGCGCTGCACCAGCACGGTCGCCAGCGGCCCCTTGCCCGGATCGAGCGTCGCTTCGAGCACCGTGCCGCTGGCCTCGGCGTCGGGATTGGCCTTGAGGTCCAGAATTTCCGTCTGGAGGAGAATCTGGTCCAGCAGTTGTTGAATCCCGGTCCCCTTCTTCGCCGAGATCGGCGCCGACAGGACGTTGCCGCCGAAGTCCTCGAGTACGACCTGATGTTGCAGCAGGTCCTGCTTCACCTTCTGGACGTTGGCCGTCGGGAGATCGACCTTGTTGATCGCGACGATCATCGGCACGCCGGCGTTCTTGGCATGGCTGATCGCTTCAATCGTCTGGGGCATCACCTGATCGTCGGCCGCGATGACCAGCACGACGATGTCGGTCACCTGCGCCCCGCGGGCCCGCATCGCGGTGAAGGCTTCGTGCCCCGGCGTGTCGAGGAAAGTGATTTCCTTGCCATTGCCCAGGGATACGTGATAGGCACCGATGTGCTGGGTGATCCCGCCGGCCTCGCCGGCCACGACATTGGCCTTCCGGATGTAGTCGAGCAGCGACGTCTTGCCGTGGTCGACGTGACCCATGATCGTCACGATCGGGGACCGTGACTTGAGGCTGGCCTCGGTGTCGTCCGTCGCGGTCGGCACCATCTCGGCCGCATACTCCTCCTCGCGAACCGCCTGGAACCCGAATTCCGACGCGATCAACTCGATCTGGTCGAAATCAAGCCGCTGGTTCACGGTAACCATCATGCCCATTTCCTTAAACGCGAACTGGACGATCTGGGTCGCCGGGATCTTCATCGCGTCGGCTAACTCGGACACCGAGATGAATTCGTTGACCCGGATCCGGGTCTTTTCGCGTTCCTTCTCCTCCGCGCTCCGCGTCGCCAGCATGTCACGGTAGCTGGGTTCGTCGGCCCGGCGCTTCCGCGGGCCACCCTTCATGCCCGCCAGTGTCTTCAGGATGTTCGCCTGCACCTGATCCTGATCGAC
>JANXXJ010000304.1 GCA_025350665.1 Gemmatimonadota bacterium
CGAGAAATTCGTTCCCGACCCCTTCGCCGACCATGGTCGCCTTTATCGGACCGGTGACCTGGCCCGATACCTCAGCGATGGCAACATCGAGTTCCTGGGCCGGATCGACCATCAGATCAAACTTCGAGGGTTCCGGGTGGAACTCGGCGAAGTGGAGGCGGGGCTGGCCAGCCACCCGATGGTGCACGAGGCAGTGGTACACCCCCATACCGACGACGCGGGCGACACGACATTGACGGCGTACATCGTCCCGCACGGCCCGGGTATCGACACCACCCATACGGTTGACACGGTCGAGAAGTGGGAGGCCGTGTTCGACTCCGCGTACAGCACGGGGACGGTGGCGGCCGACGGCTCTGATGAGGCCGAGTTCAACATCAAGGGGTGGGTCAGCAGCTACAATCTGCGGCCGCTGCCAGCGGCCGAAATGCACGAATGGGTTGACCAGACCTGCGACCGGATCCGGATGGCCCGGCCGAACCATGTGCTCGAGATTGGCTGCGGCACCGGGCTCCTTCTGTTCCGGATCGCGCCCGACACCGCGCGATACGTCGGCATCGACGTATCGCGGACAGGACTGGACGCCATTCGGGCCGCTGACGCCTTCCAGCGCCTGCCTCAGGTCGAGCTGCAGCAGGGGGCCGCCCATGAACTGGATCGATTCCGCGGAGAGCGGTTCGACACGATCGTGATCAACTCGGTGATCCAGTACTTCCCTTCGGTGGACTATCTCGTGGACGTGATCCGCCGTTCGCTGGAGCTCTTGACACCGACCGGGACGCTGTTCCTTGGGGATGTCCGCAGCCTTCCCTTGCTCGAGGCCCTCCACGGCTCAGTCGCGGCGTTCCAGAGCGGTTCCGATGCAACTGTCGGGTCGGTTCGGGAGCGATTGAGCCAGCGCCTTTGGGAGGAGACCGAACTGGTGGTGGACCCGCTGCTCTTCTATCGGGTCGCGGCGGAATCCACGGACCTCACGGTCGGGGTGATGCCGAAACTCGCCCAGTTCCGGAACGAATTGTCGAAATTCCGCTATGATGTCACACTCCGCCGCGGCATCGCGCCCCGGAGCGCCGAGGATGCGACGGTCCAAGATGGGCCGACCAGCATCGACACCGTGGTCGGTATTCTCCAGGATGGGCCGCCGCTCGTGCGGCTCACGAATCTCAAGGACCGGCGCCTCGAGCGGGATCTACGCTTGGCAGAGGCACTCGATACGGCCGGATCTGAAACCCCGATCGGCGCGTTGATCTCCGAGGTCGAGCGCCTGCCGAACGGCGGTTTCGAGCCGGGGGAGATCCGGCAGCTAGCCCAGGGCTACGACCTCGAGATCTATTGGACGCCGGCCTCCGCGCCCGGCACGTTCGAGGCGGTTCTGCGCCGTCCCGACCGGTACCCGGACCCGGTCGGGCCCTCGCCGTCTCTGTCGGGGTTTGACAGCCCGTGGAACGACTATGTCCACCGTCCGCATCCGCCATCGCTCAGTCACGAGGTGGTGGCGTCGTTGCGGGCGCACCTGGGTACCCGCCTTCCCGATTTCATGGTGCCGACGCAGTTCGTCCGCATGGATTCGCTGCCCCTGACGCCCAGCGGCAAGATCGATCGGAAGCGACTCGTCGCGCCCAAGGCCGTGCGCTTGTCCGGAACCTACACGGCGCCGCGAACCGCGCTGGAGACGGCCATCGCGTCCATCTGGGCCGAGATCCTCCGGGTGGACCGGGTCAGCGTGACCGACAGTTTCCTGGAGCTGGGGGGTCACTCGCTCCAAGCGATGCGCATCATTGGTCGAATCCGCCAAGCTCACGGCGTCACGGTTCCGCTCCCGAGGTTGCTGATCGGGGCCAGCGTGGCGGACCTTGCGGCAGTCGTCGAGCGGCTCAGCGCCGCACCGGAGGCGGACGATGAGATGGGACCGATGGTGTCGGTGGCGCGAGACGCGTTCCGGCGTCCGGGGGCGCCGACCAGGTGAACACCTTCGACGCGAGGAACGTGGAAGCGGCTGTGATGCCGACTTCGTTCGCCCAGCAGCGGTTCTGGCTCCTGGACCAGATCCAGCCCGGCGCCGCCGTCTATACCCTTCCGCTGGCATTTCGGCTCGAAGGTGCTCTCGACGCCGGGGCGTTGGCGCACGCGCTCAACCTCGTGATCGCCCGCCACGAGATCCTCCGAACCGTGTTCGCCCTCGAGGACGAGGCGCCGGTGCAGCTGGTCCTCCCGGCGCTGGAAATCACGCTCCGGCGGAACGACGCACCTGACCTGGCCGGCGTCCACACCAAGCTGCTGGAGGAGGCGAATCGGCCTTTCGACCTAGCCCACGGCCCCCTGATCCGGGCCACCCTCTATCGACTGGCCCCGGACGACCACGTCCTTAATCTGACACTGCACCACATCGTGGCCGATGGATGGTCGCTGGGCATTCTGTTCGGGGACCTGGGCGTGGCCTACCAGGCGGCGCTCGCCGGCACGGAGCCGAGGTTCCCGGACCTGGCGCTGCAATACGCCGACTTCGCCGTCTGGCAGCGCCAGGCGGCGGAACGCGGAGCCGTGCAGCGTCAGCTCGAATGGTGGAAGCAGCAGCTCAAGGCGCCGCTGCCGATGCTCGAGCTCGCAACGGACCGACCGCGGCCACTGCAGCAGACATTCAACGGGGCCCGCGGCGAGGCGATCCTCCCGGCCGACCTGGTGGAGCGGGTCCGGTCGCTGGGCCGGAGCCACGGGGCCACGCCGTTCATGACCTTCCTGGCCGCCTACCAGGTGCTGCTGGCCCGGATGAGCGGCCAGGACGAAGTGATCGTGGGGTCGATCACCTCGGGGCGTCACCGGCCCGAGACCCAGCCTCTCATCGGACCGTTCGTCAACACGCTGGCCATCCGGTCGGCGATCACCGCCGAGTTGCCGTTCGCCGACTTCCTCGACCGGGTGAAGAACACGGCCATCGAGGCGCTCGCCAATCAGGACGCGCCCTTCGAAATGGTTCTCGAAGCGCTCGACCTCGCCTGGGACCGAAGCCGAAGCCCGGTGTTCCAGGCGGCGTTCCAGCTCCTGGAGGGCATGGACGCGGGGCTCGAACTCGCGGGCCTCGCGGCCACGCGGCTTCGGGCGGCGAAGGACAGCGCCAAGTTCGAGCTGACGCTGATGCTGACGACGGTCCCGGACGGTGGCTTCCGCGCCTCGTTCGAGTACAACACGGATCTCTACGACGCCGCGACGATCGG